>DATKZH010000382.1:0-2283 GCA_035528065.1 Thermoguttaceae bacterium
ATCGCCCGGCTGGGGCCGCGGCTTGGGGAGTTGGGACGCGGCGAAGGCCTGGTTGTAGGCGGTCCCCGCGGCGGCCCCGCCGGCGAGGAACGCGGGGCTCCGCTGCTGGATCGCCCCGCCGGTGGCGTTGAAGGTCATCCCGCCGGGCATGGTGACGGAGGCGTATCCCCCCTGTCCGCCGGCGGCGGTGGACGTCGAGCTGGTGGGATCGTAGCCTAGCTGGCCCTGCGCCGTGGTAGCGCCGCCAAGCAGGGCGGCCCCGGGGTTGGGTTTTTTCTTCTTACGAGTGGAGCTTGGCATTTCGCACCTCGTGCAGGGCGTAGCCCGCCTGGGCGACGGAGAAGCCCGCGGCGGCGGCCTTCCGGGAAAAGTACTCGCAGGGGCACATCGTCACGCGGGTATGGGCGGCGTCGTATTGCCAGAGGAACCACGGGGCGGCGATCTCCTGCAGGACCTCTCGGCGGGTCCGCCACAGTCCGGCGTGGATGACGGCGGGGTCGTCCCAGGCGGTGTCTTTCTCGACGGGGTAGCGGACGCCGACCACGTCCGCTCCGCACGCGAGGAACTCGCGGGTATGGACGGCGTCGGGCCGGATATCGCAGTCCGCGAAGACGAACTCGTCGTACTCGGCCAGGGCGAGGGCGTCGCGGATGCTCGTGTTGTACTGGCAGTCCTCATGGCGTTGGCCGGCGTCCTGGAATCGCACGTGCGGCCAGGCCCCCACGTGCTGGAGCCAGACGCACAGTTCGCGGCTGAGCGTTTTGCGGGGGGCATCGTTGATGACGAAGAGGGTCTGGGGAGGCATCAGTCCACCCTCTCGATCCAGACGAGCACGTAGTAGGGCGGCCGGTGGTTGGACGTGGAGTGACTCAGGGCGGCGCTCTCGTTGCCGGTGGAGCAGGAGAAATCTCCGCCGGCGCCCACCCCGGATCCGGCGGCCAGGGTGTGGTTGTGGTTGGCGTGGTTGTCGTGGGTGTGCGTTTCGCCGCCGCCGGTGTTTCCCACGACGTTATAGTCCGCGTCTCCGCGGTCGGCCGAGGCGTGGTAGCCGACGACGAAGCGTCCCCGGAGGTCGCGGGTCCCGTTGGTGCCGTCGGCGAGTTGCCAGCCGGGGGGGTAGCTGGCGACGCTATTCCACAGCTTCACGGAACCGACGCTCTCATGCATGCGTTCGCCCCAAACGCAGTAGCGGTTGGTGAGGATCTCGCCGCCGCTGACGTAGTTCTGTTCGACGTAGGCCAGCATATCGCCGGGGCGGATATTGGGCTCGTAGAGGGCATCGGAGTAGAAGAACACGGCGAACTCGGTCTCGGTATCCACCGTGGTGCCGCTGCAATCCGTGGCGGGATAGCAGGTGGCGCCGCCGGTGAAGTAGTCCCAGACGGTCTTGGCCTGGGCCCATTTCCACAGGCCGGCTTCGGCGCCGAAGTGGGGCTGGTGCGGCTCGGATCGCACGGCCGCGATATGGGTCCCATGCGGCCCGGCGTGCATTTCGAGGCCATCGCCGACGGAGAAGGCCCGCTGGAGTCGCGCCAATTCGGCGAGGTCGCGGCCTACGGTTTCGAGCGTGGCCTGGCCGAGGTTGGGCGTGGTGGGCTGGCGGAGTTCGCGGAGGTAGCGGAGGAGTTCCTCGGGGTCGGCCCGATCGGGCACGGGGATGGCGCGGAGCCGTTCCTGGTAGGTCTGGACCTCGCGCAGGAACTGTTGTACTCTCGCCAGGCTGTCGGTATCGGGCATCATCAGGAATAGCCGAGCATCAGGTCGAACACGTTGAAATTCGCGAACGAGAAGGTCTCGTCGTAGGTGATAACAGCGGCGGCGTCTGGGTAGGGTTCATCCACGGCGATGGTCTGCCACTTCCCCTCGATCTCAACTCCGTCACCGTCGCGGGCCGGGACAAGCGTGGGGGCTTTCCACCACTTTTGTGTGCCGACGACGTTATTCCAGCCTCCGATCTGCTGGGCGAAGTGCAGTTGCAATTTCCACACGCTGTTCTCATCGTCGGTGGTGATCGGTTCCTGCGACTCCCCCCCCAGAAACAGCAGTTCCTCGGCCTGGGCCGCGCCTCCGAAGGCGGGCGCCGTGTTGATCTTGCCGATATAGCCAAACAGGCTCCGCGGGTTCCAGGAGGCGATCGCGAGGGCCTCGATCGTCCAGGCGGGGTACGGGACGGGCACGTATTCGCTTCCGGAGACGACTTTGGTATAGACGCCCTTGAGCCGTTCGGCGGCGACGGTACTGGGTTTTTCCAATCCCAACTTCTCAATCTTCGTCCCGGTCGTG
>DATKZH010000383.1:0-3468 GCA_035528065.1 Thermoguttaceae bacterium
CGGTTCCAGGCGTTCCTTAGAAGTATGAACGTAGGTAGGACGCGCACCGAGGCTTTGCGGGAAATGTCCCAGAAGGTGGACCTGCCGGACTTCACCAGCTTTGCCAACGTGGTAATCCAGGCAACGGACACCGGGGCGAGCATGGGGCCGGTGTTGAGGACGGCGTCGGCCGAGATGCTGTCCCGCCGGTTCGATCGGGCCGAGAAGGCGGCGCACGAACTGCCCGTGAAGATACTCCTTCCCCTGTTCGTCTTCGTCTTCCCGGCTACCTTCATCATGGTCCTTGGGCCCGTGTATTTCCAGTTTATGGCCTCGGGCGCGGGGGGTATGCTATGACCGAAGACTCCGACCTCAACGGTCTTGAATCCCTTTCCACGGAACTGGAGTACGTCGATGAGTCGGCTCCGAAGAAACGTCCGTCGAGAATCATCCGGCTGGTCGGGATTGCCTCGCTCGCGCTCTTGTTGATAGTCGCGGTCATCTTCCTGACGCCGAGTCTGCGGAACGACTTCCTGCCGCGAATGGCCGTCAAAGTGGGTCTGATGAAGGCGCCGCCACCGCCGGCGGAACCGGAAGCCCTGCCGGTGGTACCGATCCTGTGGCAGAGGCTTGACCTCGGCCCGATGCCCGCCGAAGCTGCGCAGGAACTCAGGCAGGGCAAGTACTACTACGAGAAACGCCTTCCCGGCAATTTCGGCCTGGCCATCGACTACTGGAAGAAAGCCCTGGCTCGTCTCGGAGAGGAAGACCACGGTGGCGTGCAGAACCTCGTCACGTCGGCCGAGGAAGAACTGGCCCGGCAGTTCAGCGCTGACTCGTCCGATGCCTTCGTGCTGATCAAACAGGGCAAGCGGGACCAGGCGACAGCACTGCTCCTGAGGATGCGGGCCGACTATCTCGACATCAATGCCCCGCAGTATATCTGGGCTTCGAAGATGCTCTACCGACGAATCCGCTAGCCGCGCATGGCAATAGCAGATGACCTCAGAGACCACTCGATGACCCCAGACCACAAGCGCCTGGAGACCCAAGGGGGTGAAACAGTGAGCCGACTGGCCATCCGGCTGCTCCGTGATGAGACGGCAGTCACGACCCTTGAGTATGTGGTCGCCGGCGTCGCCCTCGCCCTGGCGGCCGTTGCCGCGTCCCGGGTCATTGCCGGCGTCCTGAAAAACTACCTCCACCGTATCTATCTGGTGGTTACGCTGCCGATACCCTGACCGCTAGGTCTCGCGTGCGCAGATTCCTGGTCCGCGCACTCCTTCCGAGTCCCGGGGTCGTCGCGGCGATTGCTGCGTTCGCTGCCGCGCTGGCCCGGCCAAGTAACCCCGACACGCTCTGGCACCTGGCAATCGGGAAGTGGATTGTCACCCACCACGCGGTACCCGACATCAACCGTTTCTACTATTCGGCGACCGCCGGCTTCGGCTATGACTACTCCTGGCTGTCTCAGGCGGTCTTGTTCATCTCCTACCGGTGGCTCGGCGGGGCCGGCATCGCAATCTTGAATGCGGTCGTGGCCGGTTTCATTTTCTACTTCTTCTACAAACTCCTGGAACGGAACAGCTCGAACCTGCTGGTGAACTTCGCTGTGCTTTGCCTTGCCTTGGTGACGACCACGGTCTACCTGTCCGGGCGGCCAATGATGTTCACCGTGGCGTTCTTCACGCTGGAGGTGTTCATACTCTCGGGCTGGGCCGTTTCCCAGGACGAAGGTCAAAGTGGGCAGCCACGCCGTAACCTCATCTGGTTGATTCCTCCGATGGTGGCTCTCTGGGCCAACTTGCATCCGGGATTCGCGGTAGCTCCGCTCCTGATTCTGCTCTTCCTGCCCCTGGGTCGGGAGGCCAGGGACCGCTGGACTCTGGCCGCATGCCTGGCCGCCAGCGTGGTCGCCATCATCTTCAACCCGTACGGGTGGCGGATGTACTTGATGCCCCTGGAGATAGCCCGAGCGCTGCCAATGCTCCGTGGGCTGACCGAGTGGGCCGGCGTCTCGGGCCTGGAGGCGGTGATCTGGGGCGGTCTTGTTGCGCTGGTCACCTGCGGCTTGTCGTTGCGGCGGCAGCCCCTGCCGGTGGTACTGCTGGTTGCGGGGGCCGCCCTGGCGGCCGGACTAAGCAACCGCAACATGGCACTCTTCGGAGTCGTCGTGGTGTTTACTCTGGGCCGGACCCTGCTGCCGGTTCTTGCGCCTGCGCTCGGACGGGTGAGATTGATCCGACGCTTCGATTTGAGATCGACGCCAGGCGAACGCTCCGCGATCGAGGGCGCCGGCGGCTGGGTCTGGGTGGTCGCCATTCCACTCCTTCTCGTCGGCGCGGTGCGGCTTGGCGTTTCTCCGACAAACCTCGACTTCGATTTCTCACACTATCCATCGGCCGCAGTCCGCTACATCGAAGACCGCGACTACCCGGAGAATCTCTTCGTGCGCGAGATGTGGAGCGGCTATCTGCTCTGGACGATGCCGAACCGCAGACTCTTTTTTGACGCCAAAGGCGGTTTCAGCCGAGAGGCTGCCACGGCACATTCCGAGTTGGTCAAACCAAAGTCTGGCTGGCGGGAGGCTATCAGCCGCTACGGCCTGTCAACGCTGCTGCTTGAGCCCGGCAGTCCGCTCGCCATTATTCTCAGCGAAGCTGCCGACTGGAGTCGAGAATACTCCGATTCGCTTGCTGAGGTCTACGTTCGCCGGCCGCGTGACCAGGAGCAACCTGCCGTTCCGTCTTCCTCGGCCACTCGTCCCGCCGAGACACGGAGGACCGGGGACTGAGAACAACGTTGCGGCCTTTGTCCGAAAGGCCGCCCGGCTCGGTGCGGGGCGCGGCTTGTTGGCTGGAACATAGACCTGAGGTCGTGGCGGGCGTCTCCGCCGCGGTTCTCTGGCTGTTGCTGCCGGTGGCGCTGGGACTCGACTACCGGCTGGTCGCTCCGAGAGGTCCTTACCAGCTGATGTGGCTGAATCTGCTGGGTGCGAACTACCGACTCAACATAGAAACGCCCAAACCACTGAGCGTTCTGCTCGCCGGTCTGCTTGGGTCCGGCTCTGCCTTCTACCTCGTGACCTGCGTGATGGTCGGGATATGTGTCTGGGCGTTGATTCGTCTGGGCCGGGCCATCACCGGCAGCAACTGGCCGGGTCTGGTGGCGGCAGTGACCGTGTTTGCTCTTCGGGGCGCGCCCATCTACCTCATCCTGATTGGTGGCACCGAGCCGTTTCACATTGCGCTCGTTCTCCTGGTGGTCCTAGCTCTTGCCGGTGGCCGCTCGCGCCTCGCGGCGCTCGCGGTCTTCGGCGCCTGCCTGCAACGACCGGAATCGTGGCCGCTTGTGCCCCTTCCTCTGCTGTTGTCGATGGTGACCAGGCGGCGATTCAATCTGATCTTGCTACTGCCGTTCACCGCACCGTTCGTCTGGATGGCCTTTGACCGGGCAATGACCGGCGACTGGCTCTACTCGCTGCACGAA
>DATKZH010000384.1:0-3614 GCA_035528065.1 Thermoguttaceae bacterium
AGTCGCACGACCGGCCCGCTCTCGTACTGCATGGCGTTGGCCAGCGCCGACGCGCTGTGATTGCGGATCACGTCGACGCCGGCTCGCAGCCGCTCGTCCAGCCCCCCGCGGAACTGCTCGATCACCAACGCGCCGACCACCTTCGGCGGCCCTCGGTGCTCCTCCTCGTCGAGCGGCACCTCGCCGTGCGGCGCGGCCAGCGGGAGGACGACCAGCGCCCGGGCGTGGGATTCGTCCACGTAGGCGCCCAGCCGCTCTTCGATCTCCGGGGCAAGGTCGCCGGCGGCGGCGTCATACCAGACGGGCTCACCGGCCGTGGTCACCGCCTTGGCGAGCCGTTCCAGGTGGCGGACGGCGTTTGCGCGGCGGTTGACGCTATCGACCCCGCTGATCGCCAACACGCGCCACCGGCCGCGCCGGAGCACGGCCACGCTGAGGCGATCGCAGCCGATCAACCGCCGCCCTTCGTTGGCGATTTCGTACGCCGTGCTCGTCAGGTCGAGAGTGCGGTGCACCCGCTCGGTGAACTGCTCGAATCGCCCGAGCTGCTCGATCCGCTGCCGGAAACCGCGGAGCTGGCGGTTCCGGTGGAAGTCGGCCACCAGCTCGCAGATGGCCGAAAGGAACCGAAGGCAGCCTTGCTGCGCCGAGGGGCTCGCCCCCGGCCGCTGAAATACCTCGACCACGCCCGACGAATCCTCGAAGCTCCACGGAGCGAGGATCACCGCGAGCTCGGTCGGGTTGGCCGCCTGGCCGCTGTCCGCCGTACCCGACTGAGGGGGTGTTAGCTTCCCCTTGCCCGTCGCGAGGACCTGCTGCACGAGCCGGGCGTGCCGCCGGGCGCCCTCCCGGTCGTCCGACAGGAGAGCGCCGGGCAGATTGACCTGGTATTGGAGCTCGACGCCTCCGGCCGGTCTGCCGGTCCATACGGCCCCCCCGGTCGCTGCCAGGGCCGGCACAACGCGGTCCATCAGCTCCGCGTAGAACTCGCTGGGCGTCAGGTCCCACTGCGAGAGCCCGGCAACCGTTTCGATCAGGTCGTCGATCTCGCGCCACGCCTCGTCGGGGGGCCCGGGGTTGGGGTAATCGGGGTAGCTGGTCATATATATCCAGTATACCGTTGGGTGTACTCATTGGTCGGACGGGCCAGCCGGGATTATTCGCACAACCCGCAGCCGAGGCTTCCCGCCTTGCGTGATTGGGAGCAAACACAGGATGCCCGGGGCCTGGAGACCCAGGCAGGGTGCCCGTGCCGCGACGGCCGGGCCACTGCCCCAAGGATCTCACGCCCCTGTCCGACGGCCGGGCCGCCGGCAGACGTGCGCGGGTGAAATCAACGGATACGAAGGGCACCGGCTCTTCAATGCAGAGAATGCAGAGAATCTGCGCAATCTCCGGCGATTAGGAAAAGGCGACGTTTTCCGAATGCACGGCAAAAGGGGAATGTATGGACTGTCCGTCTGCCGAAAAGGAATAGGAGACACGGATTCCCCGGTCGTACCGCGCGGGCAGAGTCTACCGAAAGGGCGGGTTCTCGCTTGCCCGGTTTCGGCGTATCCGTGCAGCCGCCCAGGACGGTCGCCATGGTCCGGACGGGTGGTTTTGACCGTTGGGCAGGCAATCGGTCCGGCCGTCATCCGCACGCGGAGCAGGCCCCAGAGCAGACACGACTAGCCATGAAACGACAACTACCGTGGTTCGTTGGGCTCTTGGTCGGTGCGCTGGTGCTGCCGGGCTGCCTGCTCTCGAAGCGGGATTTCACGTTCGACGAGGATACCACCCATTTCGAGACGGTCGCCACCCAGATTGAGTATCCCAACGTGGCCACGGCGAGCAGCCACGAGGTGCTCTGCGCCCAGGCCCCGCGTCACATCAACGATCCGGAGCCCGAGTACTGGGACATGACGCTCCAGGAGGCGATTCATCTGGCCCTGGCCAACTCGGAGGTGCTGCGGGACCTCGGCGGCACCGTGCTCCGGTCGCCCGACAGCGTCTCGACCCCGTACGGACCCGCGATTCGAGAGACCGATCCGCAGCACGGGATCGAGGCCGCGCTGAGCGCTTTCGACGCCCAGTTCGCCATGGACTTCATGTTCGAGAAGAACGACCGCCGGCTGAACAACACGTTCCTGGGCGACCTCGGGTACTTCGAGCAGGACTTCGACACGTTTCAAGCGCAACTGTCGAAGCGGGCCGCCACGGGCAGCCAGTTCGCCCTGCGCAAGTACACCGAGTTCGACAACAACAACAGCCTCGGCAACGACTTCCCCGACGGCGCCTGGACCGTCTGGCTCGACGCCGAGGCACGTCATCCCCTGTTGCAGGGCAGCGGCGTCCGGTTCAACCGCATCGCCGGGCCCGGCGGGCAGCCCGGCGTCTACAACGGCGTGCTGATCGCCCGGGTCGACACGGATATCAGCCTGGCCGATTTCGAGGCCGGGGTCCGCAATTTCGTCAGCGACGTGGAAAACGCGTATTGGGGCCTCTACTACGCGTATCGGGATCTCCGGGCCAAGGTCAACTCGCGGGACAAAGCGCTGGAAGTCTGGCGAACGGTCCAGGCTTGGCAGCAGACGGGGCGTCGCGGGGGAGAGGCGGAGAACGAGGCGCAAGCTCGTGCGCTGTACCTCGAGCTGGAGCAGCAGGTGCAGGACGCCTTGGCCGGCAAGCCGCGCACCGGCGAACAGTCGTCCGGCATCGGTCCGTTCCGGCCGGCGATCGGCGTCTATTTCAACGAGCGAGAGTTGCGGCGGTTGATCGGGCTTCCGCCGACGGGGGACCGGCTGATCCGACCGGCCGAGGAGCCGCCTCTGTCACCCTGTGTTTTCGACTGGGGTGAGATTACGAACGAGGCACTTGTCCGACGCGTGGAGTTGCGGAAGCAGAAGTGGCAGGTCCGAAGGCGCGAACTGGAGTTGATCGCCAGCCGCAACTTCCTCCTGCCGAATCTCGACGTCGTCGGCCGCTATCGGTGGCGCGGCTTCGGCGAAGAACTGCTCGATCCCTACCGGCACGGCAAACCCCGCTTCGACAACGCCTACATGGATCTCACGGGCGGCGATTTTCAGGAGTGGCAACTCGGCTTGGAGCTCTCCGTCCCCATTGGGTTCCGCAAGGCTCACGCGGGCGTCCGAAACGCGGAGTTGCGTTTGGCCCGAGAACGAGCGGTGTTGCGCGAGCAGGAGCTGCAAATCATTCATCGCCTCAGCGACTGGGTGGCGGAGATGGATCGGGCCTATGCAGTCGTCGAGACCAAGTACAACCGCCTGCTGGCCGCCCGAGCAAGATCGGAAGCCACGGAGACGACGCTCCAGACTCAGGCAACGCCGATCACCGCCGACCTGGTGTTCCGGCTGCTCGATGCGTATCGCCGCGAAGCCGAGGCGGAAAGCGCCTACTTCCAGTTGCAGGTGGAATACGTGTTGGCCGTCAAGAGCGTGCACTTCCAAAAGGGCTCGCTGTTGGACTACTGCGGCGTGGCCCTGGCCGAAGGCCCCTGGCCGACCAAGGCCTACCACGACGCCGCCGAACGCGAACGCCTTCGTGGCCGCCCCTGGCCCATCAACTACGCGCTGGACAACCCGCCCGTCGTCAGCCAGGGGCCCTGAGCGTCC
>DATKZH010000385.1:0-8532 GCA_035528065.1 Thermoguttaceae bacterium
CAATGACCATTTGGAGGTTGAGCTGATTGCCAACGATGTCAACGGTTTTCTGCCGCACGTGACCAACCATGGTGCAGTGGAGATGTTCCCCCAGTTTGCGGCGGCCCCCAAGACGGATCCCAATGATCCGGACGTGCTCTATGTGGTGTACCACGACCTGGTCAGCCCGCCCGGCGAGGGGCCTGACCAGGACGTGGACGTGTTCCTGGTCAAGTTGACGCGCGAGCCCTTTTACGGAACCTGGACGGCCGACCCCCGCGTCCGGGTGAACGACGACGAGGTCGAGTGGGTGGCCGACCAATTCCTCCCGGCGCTGACGGTGGATCCACTCGGGCGCATCCACGTCATCTTTTACGATGACCGGTACCACGAGTTCCAGGACGACTCGACCGACCGCCCCAAGTTCGACGTCTATTACGCTTACAGCGACACCGGCGGCGAGGACTTCATCAATTTGAGGCTCTTCCTCGAGCCAGAGCTCCCGCCGGAGGAGGACCCCGCCGTCGATTTCTGGCACGATGTTCACGAGGACTTCGAACTCACGGACTACATCGGCATCACGTACCGCCAAAGCGGGGTGCACACAGACATCTTCACCAGCTACACCGGGACGTACCATACGAACGACCCCGACGAATCGCTGATCTGGTCCAGCCGAATCTTGTGGAGCGCATCACCGTAGCGCGCTCGGCCCCGTGGCAGGGAGACCATTGTGAAGGCATGGGATCGCATATGTGGGCACTCAATCGTGGGCACGGTGTTTCTGCTCGCGATCCTCCCCCGCGCCCCGGCGCAGTGCGAGCTGGGCAAGCTGGTCGCGGACGACGCCGGACCAAGGCGCGCGTTCGGTAAGTCGCCGGCAATCAGCGGCGACGTGGCGATCATCGGCTGGCCCTGGGTCAGTTCACCCGACCCGGTCGTCGGCTCAGCCTACATTTTCGAGCGCATCGGCGGGAACTGGACGCAAGTCGTACACCTTCAGGCGGGGGACACAATCCCCTACGACGGATTCGGGCGCGCTGTAGGAATGACCGACTCCGTGGCGCTGGTGGGCTGCCCTCATGATGACGTCTACGGGGGCAGCTCGGGTTCCGCGTACGTGTTCCGCTTCGATGCAGGCGCCTGGGTGTGGGAGGCAAAGCTCATCCCCGACGATGGCGACGCAAACGACTGGTTCGGCGAGTCGGTGGCGATCGACGCCGACACCATCGTCGTTGGGGCACCCTGTCGCGGGGCTGCGTACGTGTTCGAGCGCGCCGGGGACGACACCTGGTCGCAGGTCGCCAAGCTCTTGCCCAGTGACCCACCATATTGGGAGTTTGGCCTTGCGGTGGCTCTCAGCGGCGACGTGATCGTGGTCGGCTCAAAGAACGACGACGACCACGGCAACTGGTCCGGCTCGGCCTACGTCTTCGAGCGGAGCACCGACGGCGTGTGGCAGCGCGTCGCCAAGCTTTTTGGGCACGACACCGGCGGCCTGGATGAGTTTGGCACGTCGGTGGCCATCAGTGCTGATACTGCGCTGGTTGGCTCTCCGGGGGCGGACCCACAGGCGCCCGGCTCCGGGGCGGTCTACGTCTTTGAGCGCAAGGGGAATGGCACTTGGCTCGAAGTCGCCAAGCTGTTCCCGAGCGACGGCCAGAACGGGGACCGGTTCGGGTCAGCGACGGCTGTGGCTCGCAACACCGCCGTCATCGGGGCACCACGCGACGACGATGTCGCACCCCAGGCTGGCTCGGCATACGTCTTTGTGCGTGGGGTGGACGGGACGTGGTCTCAGGTGAGCAAGCTCGTCGCGGCGGATGGCGAGCAAGAGGATCGCTTCGGTGAGGTGCTGGGCCTCGATGGGAACATCGCGGTGATCGGCGTCTGGCGTGACGACGACCACGGCTACAACTCGGGCTCGGCCTATGTCTTCGCCGTCGGGGCGGACGAGGATGGCAACGGCGTCATGGACGCCTGCGAGTGCCCCGGCGATCTCAATCACGACTGGATCGTAGGCCACTCAGACCTCGGCATGTTTCTGGCAAGCTGGCAGCTTGACGACGGCGGCGACGGCGACACCGACCACGCCGACCTCGGCATCCTGCTAGCTAACTGGGGCAATGTCTGCCCATAGGAGAGACGCGGACATCAAGCAAGCCGATTACGTCGGCGTCGCGCGTCAGGTGCAGGGCAGCGGCTATCGGATCTGGACGAGCTACATGGGCACGTACGAAGACGACCCCACCGAGCATAAGTCTCTCATTTGGTCGAGCCAGATTCTGTGGCAGTCCCCATAATCGTGCGGAGGAGCACCGACCATGCGCGCGCGGATCCGCCAACTCCCGGCTCGCGTCCTAGCGAGGATGATCCTGTCGGGGATTATGTGCGCCCCGGCGGCGGCGCAGTGTGAAATCGTCGAGCTGGTCGGCGATGGCCCAAGGGACGGCTTTGGGTATTCCGTACACGCCAGCGACAGTCGAATAGTACTAAGCCGCAAGACCCTGCTGAATGGAGAGGAGGTCGGGGCGGCGTACATTCTCGAACGCACTGGCGCCACTTGGTCGGGTGTGGCTACCCTGGTTCCGAACGATGCGCAACCCGGTACCGGGTTTGGCCACGCGATGGCTCTCGACGCAGACCGCTTGGTCGGGGGCGCGCCCTTCGACGACACCCCGGAATCGGGAGCGGGCTCGGCGTACGTCTTCGAGCGCCAGGCGAACGGCAACTGGTCTCAGGTCGCGAAACTGCTCGCCGAGGACGGCAGTGCCTATGACAACTTCGGCTACTCCGTGGCGATCAGCGGCGATTACGTCGTCGTCGGGGCGCCATATGACGGTCCCGGCTCAGCGTACGTCTTCGAGCGTCAGCCGAACGCCACGTGGCCGCAGGTTCAGAAGCTGACGGCCAGCGATGCCCAAGCTGGTGACGAGTTCGGGAGGTCGGTTGCCATAAGCGCAGACGTCATCGTCGTCGGGGCCTGGTGCGACGACGACCTAGGTTGGGCGTCAGGCTCGGCGTACGTCTTTGAGCGGGCCACCGAAGGAACGTGGTCGGAGGCTGCCAAGCTGCTGCCTTCGGACGGTCACTTTCTGATGGACTTTGGCTACTCGGTCGCTGTTAGCCCCGACCTTACGCTGATCGGGGCGCTCGGGGCCGATGGCCAGGTGCAGTCGAGCGGAGCTGCGTACGTCTTCGAGCGTACTGGGGACGGCAGTTGGCTCGAGGTCGCCAAGCTCTTTGCCAGCGACGGCGCCAACTCTGACATCTTCGGGATTGCGGTCGCTCTCGAGGGTGACGTAGCCGTGATCGGCGCGCGTGGCGACGACGACCACGGCCAAGCCTCCGGGTCGGCGTACGTGTTCGTCCACGCCGAGGACGGGACGTGGTCCGAGGCCGCCAAGCTCGTCCCCGACGATGGCGAGCCGTGGGACCATTTTGGGCGTGCCGTCGCCGTCAGCGGGAAGATCGGCGTGATCGGGACCTACCCGTACGATGTCAACGAGCCGTGGAAGCCGGGCAAGGCGTATATGTACGCCGTGGGGCCGGATGAGGATGGCGACGGCGTCATGGACGCCTGCGAATGCCCGGGCGACCTCAACCACGACTGGATCGTAGGCCACTCAGACCTCGGCATGTTTCTGGCAAGCTGGCAACTTGACGACGGCGGCGACTGCGACGGCGACGGCGACACCGACCACGCCGACCTCGGAATCCTCCTGGCCAACTGGGCCAACATCTGCCCGTAGCACCGGAGCCACGCTCCCCGGGGCCGGAACGGCCTCGAGGCCCCGACGTCGTCGGGGCCCGCCCGACCTATACGCCCAAGGCGTGCTACTTTCGGGAAGCGGCGGCTTCGGATGTCACGCCCGCCAGCGCTTCCTGACCGTAGGCCAGGCCGCGCTCGAAGGCGATCAGGTTCAGCTCTTCGGTGCCCGGCGGCACGGACGCCTCGACCGACTTGCGCAGCGCTTCGGCATTCACGACCTCGGTGACCGCGGCGAAGAAGCCGACCATGACGATGTTGACGACCATGCGGCGTCTGAGCTCTTCGGCGATGCGGGTGGCCGGGATGGCAAAGCGCTTGACGGTCTCGGGTAGGGCGGCCGGGGGCTTGACCAGCTCGGATTCGTAGATCAGCGCTCCGGTAGGGGACATTTCGGGGACGAAGCGCGTGCAGGCTTCCTGCGACAGCACCATCAGTATGTCGGGCTGTTCGACGTAGGGGTACTCGATCAGCTCATCGGAGACCACGACCTGAGCGCTGCAAGCACTGCCGCGCGCCTCGGGACCGAACGCCTGGGTCAGCGTGGCGTATTTGTCATCGAAGATACAGGCGCCGCGGCCGATGATCATCCCGGACAAAATGACGCCTTGTCCGCCCAGTCCGCCGATCTTGATCTCCGTCGTGTTCATCCAGTCAACCCTTCATAGGTCGCATCGCGATGGGCTTCTGCTGTTCGCGCGACATACGTTCCCAGCGCCGCCGGTGGAGTACGCTGGCCATCTTGGCCTCGACCATCTCCAGCAGCGACGGGCGGTCCACGTCCACGAACTTGCCACAGACGATCTTCTGCTGGAAGGCAATGTCGCATTCGCGGGTATCGACGCCGTTCTTGATTACCGAGTTCTCTTTGAACCACTGCATACGATCCAGTCCGCTGCCGAGCCGGTTGCGCCGTTCATACAGCGTCGGGCACGGGGTGATGACCTCGACGAAGCTGAAGCCCCTTTTGTTCATGGCCTCGCACATCGCGCGGGTCATCTGCCGGACGTGATAGGCCGTCCAGCGGGCCACGTAGACGGCACCGCAGGACTCGGCCAGGAACGGCAGGTTGAACGGACGCTCGCACACGCCGTACGGCGAGGTTGTGCCCACGGCGTCGAGCGGTGTCGTGGGGCCGATCTGTCCGCCGGTCATGGCATAGTTGAAGTTGTTGACGCAGATGACGGTGATGTCGGCGTTGCGTCGGGCGGCGTGGATGAAGTGGTTTCCGCCGATGGCGATCAGGTCCCCGTCACCGCTGTACACCACGACCTTGAGCTGGGGGTTGGCCAGCTTGAGACCGGTGGCAAACGGAATCGCCCGACCGTGCGTGGTGTGGAACGAGTCGAGCTCCAGATACCCAGCGACGCGTCCGGTACAGCCGATGCCCGAGACGATGGCCAACTTGTCCAGATCGGAAACGCATTCCTTGACCGCGCGGGCGAAGCAATTCACCGTCGTGCCGATACCGCAACCGGGACACCAGATGTGCGGCATGCGCTCGGTGCGCAGGAGTTGCTCGACGGGGTTCTCCACCGCTGGGGTTATGCTCATCGAACCGCCTCCACAATTGCGTCGTAGATCGTCCGCGGCTTGTGTACCGCTCCGCCGGCATGCTGGATCGAAATCACGTCGCAGGTGCCGGCGGCGCAGCGCTCCACCTCCAGCACGACCTGGCCCAGATTGATCTCCGGGACGACGAAGGCCTCGATCTGCTTGGCCAGGCGGCGGATGTATTCCTCCGGGAAGGGCCAGACCACAACCAGCCGCAAGTGGCCGACCTTGATGCCCTTCTTCCGCGCCTCGCGGATCGCCCGCATGCTCACCCGCGAGCTGATGCCGTAAGTGACCACCACGACGTCGGCGTCTTCGAGGCCGTCTTCGTGGAAGAGCGAGATCTGCTCGACGTTGTTGCGGATCTTGTCCACCAGGCGGCAGACGAGCTGCTCCTGGCACTCGGCGTTCATCACCGGGTAGCCCTTCTCGTTGTGCGTCAAACCGGTGATGTGGAAACGGTGACCATCGCCCGCCTTGGCGAACTCAGGCACGAGATCATCACCCGTGATCGCGTACGGCTCGTATTCACCGGGCGGCAGCTTGGTGTAACGGCGCGGGGTGATCTTGATCTGGTTGCGCGGCGGGACGACCACCTTCTCGGTCATGTGCCCGACCACCTCGTCCATCATGAACAGCACCGGCACGCGGTACTGCTCGGAGAGGTTGAAGGCGTGAATGATCAGGTCGAAGCATTCCTGCGGGCTGTTGGGCACCAGAGCGATCACCTCGTAGTCGCCGTGCGAGCCCCAGCGGGCCTGCATCATGTCGGCTTGGGCCGGGAGCGTGGGCAGCCCGGTAGACGGGCCGCCGCGCTGCACGTTCACAAACACACACGGCACTTCCGTCATTGCCGCCAGTCCGATGTGCTCCATCATCAACGAGATGCCGGGCCCGGAGCTGACGGTCATGGCCTTGGCCCCGGCCCAGACGGCGCCCTGAATGGCGATCGACGAGGCGATCTCGTCCTCCATCTGGATGAAGGTGCCGCCCGTGCTGGGAAACCGCCAGGCCAGACGCTCAACAACCTCGGTCGAGGGCGTGATCGGATAGCCGGCCACGAAGTTGCACCCGGCCGCGATGGCCCCCTCGGCGCAAGCGTAGTCCCCGTCAAGAAAGTGCGCGCCGCTGAGGATCCCGTCGTTGTCGCCTGACACGCTACTCTACTCCTTGCTCTTGCTTCTCGACATCCGGTTCGTCAGTGGGTTCCACCGGGACCCGGGCTCCGGAGATGGCGAAGTCCGGACAATACATGCCGCACAGGTCGCAGCCGGTACAGTCCCTGCCGCCAACGAGCTGAGGGAAGTGGTATCCCTTCTCGTTGAACTCGCGGGACATTTCCAAAACCCCTGTCGGACAGAAGGCCACGCAATAGCCGCACCCTTTGCAGCGCTCGCGGATGACCGTCACGCGCCCGCGAGCCTTCTTCGCGCGCGGTTTGGCCTCCGGCTGGTCCTCCGAGGCAGCGGTCGTTGCCGATTCTTTGCTCATCGCGGCCCTCTTACGACAGTAGCGGATATAGGCGTTTGCGGCAATTGTCATGCCAGTACCCTACGCCGGGGTGAAAGCCACCTGGGCCGCCCGGGGCGTGCGGGGCCACGACGGCGCGGGGTCTCATCTCACTATCGGCACAGCGCGGACGCCGGCATCCGTTGTCTCGGCATTACCGGGCCTGCCGCCTGTAGGCTCTTCGATGCGGCATATTTCACACCCCGGGTGTAAAAATCCCCACGCCGGGCGCAATATTCCGCCAGGGACCTGCTGATCCCGGAGTAACTGTCCGGTAATCTGGCCGTCGGGCCGGCCGGACACCAGCGGGGTAAGCGGCGCCCGCGGAAACCCTCCTCTACGCTCCCTCCCCCGCCCGGAAGCCCGGGATCATCGAATCGTGGATCCAGTCCTCCATGATTTGGCCAAGATCGGCTACATCATTGACCATGATGGCAAGGTTGCGCTTCTTACCTTCCCGGTCTCTGACCATGTCCTTCAGCACGCCGGCCGTCTTGAACCCCAGCAGCTTAAACAAGGCGACTGAACCCACATTGTCCTCGATGACCTGCGTTTGCAGCTTCTCGAGGCCCCGCTCCTCGGCCAGGGCCACCAGCTCGCGCGTGATGATTGTGCCCAGGCCGACCTGGCGGTGTGTGGCAGCCGTGACCAGGCGGACGTTACCGACATGCTGCGACCACCCGTGGCGTGCGAAATGCAGCGTGCCGTCTGCCACGATCTTCTCGCCGTCCTCGGCCACCAGGGGGATTGCCCGGTTGAGGTCGATGTTCGCCACCCACGTCTGCACGACCGCCGGATCGGTGACGTCATTGCGTAGAAACAGGCGGTCCTCGGGGGGCAAAGCCTGGAAGAACGCGTAGAGCTTGTCGAAGTCGCCGTTGGCCAGCGGGTGGATCACCACGCGGCGACCGTCCCGAAGCGTAGCTTCCTTGGGATATGCGTCCAATAACATGCTCGAACTCCCTCTCGCAAAGCACGCCGGGAGGCCCAAGGCACGCCGGCAATCACGGTCTCACGCGGGCGTTCTTGGACATGACCCTCGTTTGGCTGTCTTGACCCGCGCGTCGCCACCGGGTCGGCCGCAGGGTAGCACGGCCGCGGTGGGCACACAAGCTGCCCGGCCTGTCGGCGGGGTGCAAAAAGCCGGGGCACACACCAATGTGCCCCGGCGTCGCTCGCGTCCCCTACTGCAAGTTACATCCCCGGCATGCCGCCCGGGGTTCTCTTGTCCTCTTCCTTCTCCTTGATCTCGCTGACGAGTGCGTCGGTGGTCAGCAGTAGGCCGGCGATCGAGGCCGCGTTCTGCAACGCCACGCGCTCCACCTTCAACGGTACGATCACGCCCATCTTGACCATGTCGCCGTATTCCTCGCTCACGGCGTTCCAGCCAAAGTTTCCCTTCTCTTCGCTGACCTTTTGGCAGACGATCGAGCCATCCAGGCCGGCGTTCTCGGCAAGCTGCTTGATCGGGGAGCGCAGGGCCCGGCGAACGATCTCCACGCCGGTCTTCTGATCGCCGCGAACCCTCTTGTAGACCGCGTCGAGCGCGTCATCGATCCGCAGGACGGCCACGCCGCCGCCCGGCAGGATGCCTTCCTCGACCGCCGCCCGGCAAGCGTGCAGGGCGTCCTCGACGCGGGCCTTCTTCTCCTTCATCTCGACTTCGGTGGCGGCACCGACGCTGATCTGGGCCACGCCGCCCGAGAGCTTGGCGAGCCGTT
>DATKZH010000386.1:0-12261 GCA_035528065.1 Thermoguttaceae bacterium
AGGGTGGACATGATCGGAATTCCGTTCTGACGGTGCTGGTGCGGCCAGTTGTGGTGTAAAAGGCTTCCTAAGTGCGGTGGCCGTTGGTGCCGAGAAGAGTAGGGTGGGTCGAGGTACGAGACCCACGTGTCTCATATTACGACGCGCCTGCGCGTGGGTCTCGTACCTCGACCCATCCTACGAGCCGGGACCCCGAGAGTACGCAACACACGGCAGATCGCATGTTCACCGTCCGAAGAATGACACGCGATGGAAAGGCCGGCCGCCGGCTGAGTTGACATCGGGGTTCGACGCTGCTAGCCTGTCGTTCTGAGCGCACCACCACCGGCACACGGTCCGACAGGAAAGCGATATGTCCCGATTGACCGGACGAATGGCACTCCTGCAAGTGGCGCTTGCCACCCTCACCTGCGGCTGGCTCATCGGGTGCGGCGAGCCGGAAAGCACGGTCGATTCCGCCCCGTTCGAGTCGGCGATCGCGAAGTACCTGGACCAGAACAACATGGGGATGGCCGTCAAGGAGGTCAAAGAGGGGCCCACCGTCACCGGGGAAACGGCCACCCTGGTCGCGTCCTTGACCCGTGCCGACGTGGGAGGGCCGAGCGTCACGTGGACGTTTCGTTTCGAGAAGAACCCCGACGGGACCTGGAAGGCCGTCAGCCACGAGGATTAGCGACGCGAGCGAACGAGCGCGGCGTCGTGGAGAGAAAAAATGTGCCGGATTTTGGCGAGGATCTTTGCCGTCTTGGCGCTGGGAGCCGGGGTCGGCTGCCTGGTTTGGGGGATCATGTCGGCCGCCCTGGGTGAGCCCGTCCGAACGCCCCTCGTGTTCGGCGTCCCCATCAGCAATTCCAGCGAAGTGATGGGCGCCGGCGCGGGGTTGATTGCCGCGGGCGTCACGACCCTGATCCTTTCGCTGGTCGGGGGGCGGCGCAAGGGCGATCGGGACAAGGGCCCGGGCTGCTGCTAAACGGCATTGCGCGGTTTTGGAAATTGTGCTGTGTGCCACTGCTTCGCAGAAGCAGTGCCGGGAGTGCCTCTGGCCGGCAGTTCGACGCAGCACTGCTTGCAAGCAAGCAGTGGCACACGGCTCACGACTCCCCGAATCGTGCAAGTCGATTCAGCCCCAAACCAAGCGACGTTTTGGAGGCCCGCGCGCTACGAGCGATTCCCAGCGATCAAGTCGCCAACGCGCTCGGGCGAGAGCTCGGCGAGCGAGTCGACGACCAGGTCGGCCGCGGCGAGCGACTCCCGGGTGTGGCCCATGCTGGCCAGCCCGATGCCGGTCATCCCGGCGGCCTTGGCCGCGGCGATCCCGGCGGGAGCGTCCTCCACGACCGCACATCGCCGGGCGGGAACGCCGAGTCGCTCGGCGGCGATGAGGAACACCTGCGGGTCCGGCTTGCCGCGCGTCACGTCTTTGGCCGTCACCACGGCTCGAAACAGCGACCGCGCACCGAGCCGGCTGAGCACCAGCTCGATGTTCTCCGGCGGCCCGGACGATCCGACGGCCAGGGCAAAGCCGGCTTCGTCAAGCGACCGAAGCAGCTCCCCAACGCCCGGCATGGCCGGGAACCGGGCGCGAAGGATTTCGCGAAAGGCCACCTCCTTGCGGTCCGCCATGGCGGCGATTTCCTCGTTGCCGAAGCGACTTTCACCCCAGTAGACGGCGATGATTTCCGGATTGGTGCGTCCAAACTGGGCGGCGAACTCCGCCTCGGTGAGCGAGAGCCCTGCTTCGGCGGCCATCGTCTGCCAGCTCTTGAAATGGGCGTGGTAGCTGTCGACCAACACGCCGTCCATGTCGAAGATCACGGCCAAGTCGTTCATGCTTTGTTGCCGGGCGGGGGAGCGGGAGCCGGGAAGGGCTGCCGGGGATCAGGGACGACGGGAGCGTGCTCTCGCGGGAATCATGGTCCGGGCGCCGGGGGCTGCGTCCCGTCGGCGGGGTACGCGGCGTATTCCCCCAGATCGTAGACCAGCTTGCAGTAGGTGTCCAGGTTGAGGACGCTGAGTGTCTGGACGGCGCGGAGCGTCACCAGTTGGCGGCTCCAGGGGTCGGGGTCTCGGGCCACTTCGGACAGCTCCCGTCGCGCGTCCTCGACGGGGTCCTCGCCGGCACGGCGGCCGGTGGTGAGCTGGCCGAGCGCGAGAAGGAGCGGCCCTCGCTCGCGGCACACGCGACGCCGGCATGCCGCCCGCTGGCGACGATCGAGATGCCGGAACGTCGGCTGCCGAAACAGCCGGCGAAGTCGACGCCCGTTGGCCAATCCGCACCACAAGGAGGCCAAGGACCCGCCTCGCAAGGCCGGCGGGCATTGCCGCCGCGCCTGGTCGGCGATCGCCTCGTTGAAGGTCCGCTCCAGCAGGCCGGCGGCCTCAAGGCGCGTTCGCACGCCCCGGTAGTCGATCGTGTAGGCAATGGCCATCGCGCGGAGCGACGAGCGGGAAAGGCCTTCGTGGCCGAAGCGCCGCAGCCAACGGCGGAGCTCGATCATCTGACGGCGGCGCGCGGTCGCCAGTTGCCGGAACTCGTGCTTGACGCTCGGGTCGGCCCCGATGCGCGACAAGTCGTCCTGCACCTGCACCACCGAAGACTCCCCCACGCCCGCCGACGCCCCCGGCGGCACGATCCCCAAGTACTCCGGGTCGAACTCGGCGCGCATCCGCAGACACTCCAAGAACAGCGGCTTGCGCATGCGGTGGATCTTTCGCCGGGCAACCTCGAACGGGTCGGGATCTTCCACCAACGAGAGCTCGCGGACGTGCGGATTGCGGACTTCCCGCACGATACCCCCCACGAGCCGCACCGCCCGCGCTAAGAGCACCGTTCCCCAAACGACCATCTTCAGCGGCAACAGCAGCACTCGTCCTCCCGCCAGGTGCCGCTGGTAGAGGACGAGCGGATTGAACGTGCGGCGCTGCTTGGGCCAGCGATGGAAGGGGTAGGTGCGAAACACGCGGCGGAAGTTGTCGCGGCGATCGCGGCGCATCAGATCGGCGACCTGGTTGCCGTAGCGGCGGCGCACGTCGGCCTCCAGCTCCTCATCGGCCGAGAGGAAATGGATCGCCGTGAAATCGTTGCCCTGGTAGAAGCGGCCCAGCGGCGCCCGGCGGGGGGCGGCCTTCCCGGTCTGCGGCGAGAGGGCCTCGTAGCGCTGGCGGAGTGCTGGCGGAAGGTCGAACTCGTCGGCCGGTCTCCCCAGCCGCTTCTCCAACCACCGGACGTAGCGCCGGATCTCCCAGTCTTCGGCGGTCGCAGCCCGGGAAAGGGGCAGGGCGAAGGCGTTGTAGCTCTCGACCAGCTTCGCCGTCTGGTGCCCAATGCTCCGCGTGACGAAGTGGAACCAAAGGTGCGGCCCGCGGAGCGAAAACCGGGTGTTGGCGATGTCCAGTTGCCTCAGCCGCTTGCTCCGGGTGGGCGTGTAGCCAAGCCGCGTCTCGCGGAGAGAGACCAGGGTCAAGTTGCCGAGCAGTTGGCTGGTCGTGGCGGTGTCGCTCTCGTGGAATGGTGGGCTGTCGAGGTACTCTTCCCACAACCGCTCGACGGCCGCGCGCACGGAATCCGCCGGCTCGTCGGCCGAAGGTCCGCCGCCGGCCGCCATCTGCTCCTCGGGGGCGATCGTTCGGCGGACCAGGAAATCGTGTTGCTCTTCGGCCAACCGTCGTTTGAGCGTCTTGGTGGCCGTGATGAACTGGGCCGCAGCGACCTGCCGATAGAACTCGGTGGCCTCGCCCGCAATCCGGCGGAACCAGAGCCCCAACAAGAGCGGTACCGCGCACAAAAGGGCCAGCACCCACAGCGCCTCGACCAATCGCCAGAGTTGAACCGAGAGGTGTTCCAACGTGGGGATGCCCGTCAGCCTGGCCAGGTACCAGACCGCCAGGAAAGCGGCGCCGAGAACGAACAGCCGCCGCGTGGGACGCTCCGTGCCCTTGACCATGCGCTCGCCGATCGAATCGACCAACTGGGGCGAGGTCACGGTGCCGTAGAGGTCGGCCATCCAGTAGACGCGGTCGAGCAGATGCTCGAGCAACAGCCCGATGCGATTCGCCACCCGTGCCGTCGTCTCGTAGGGGCTCGGCAGCCGGCTCGCGCTAACCAGGTCCTGCACCAAGGGCAAGCGGCGCAAGCCGACGACGTCCAGCGCCCGGCACCACCGCGAGACGCTGTGGGCCAGCGTGTGGCCGATGCGGTCGGAGATCCCCGCGGGCGTGGCCGAGAGCAACCGGTTGACGATCCCCTCCACGGGGATTTCCCGAGCGGGCGCGGCTTGCGCCGGGACGACCGAGCTGAGTTGGGCGACCTGGGGCGAAGAAAGCATGGCCGTCAGGTCCGCAATTCGCGCCTTGGCCAATTGGCAGCGACCGGACGCCGGCAGGAAGTGAATCGTCTCCGCCGCCCGATAGTAGAACCGCTCCCGCAACGCCGTCAGCTTGCTCCGGTACGGCGGCTCCGGGGCGGCCACGGCGGCCCGCTCAAACAGCACCAGGTTGCGGTTCACCAGCGGCGTCAATTGCCGCACCAACCGATCCGACGCCTTGAGCAGGAACCCGACCAATCGCATGATCCGCAGGACGGGCCGGGCAATCCGCAGCCACCGGGCCATCCGCGGCAACCGCAAGTATCGCAACAAACGCAACAGCAGAACGCTTTCCAGGCCCGTCGCTCCCGCGGCCACGGCGTAGCCGATGAACCCGAAGGGGATCGACGGCAGCAGCCCCGTGAGCCAGTTCCGCCGGAAATAGAGCCACCGCCGCCGGGCCAAGGCCATCTTGAGGGTGAATTCCGTCAGAAAGACCAGGCAGATGGTCAAATCGGTCCAGGCGAAAACCGTCTGGACCAACGTGTGAGCGGAAGCCGCCGCCGTCTGCCAATGGGCCGCCTCGTACCTCAGAAGCGGTCTCTCCACGATCAGCATGATCACGAAGAGGAACAGCAGGACCAGGATGAGCCGCTCCAGCGCCGTGACGAACCCCCGTCCGAACAGGCTCTCCATGCGCCACGCAAGCCGGCGCTCCTGCAACTCGCCGGCGATCGCGGCCTGCTCGCGCCGGAGCGCACGACCCGGCCCGCGCAGCCCTTGCCCTCCCTGACGCTTCAGGGCCTGCCGACAGGCGGCCACGTCGTCTTCGAGGATCTCCAGGCTGCGGACCGCGCTTTCGAGCGACAGGTCTTCCAGAAAGGTGAGCGTCTCGCTGCCGGTGTCGCTCAGCTCCTCGGCCGCGTGCTTCAAGGCCAGGCTGCCCTGTTCCGCCGGCAGCTCGGCGACGCACGCGTTCCACCGGTCCGCCGCCCGTTTGCGGAACGCCTCGACGGATTGCATCGCGTCGGCAGAAAGTGCCCCCGAAGGAGAAAGTGTCCCCGAAGATGGAATCCCGGCAGATGGAGTGCCGGCAGACGGTTGACCGGCCGGCAACTCATCGGCCCCCTGCTCCAACTCCAGCCCCGCCGGGCCGGCCTCGAGCAGTTCCGGGTCCAGACGGATCGCCAGCCGGCTGGCCGCCTGCCACGTGTGGAACCAGCCTAGCCAATCGTCCGGATCCGGCTGTTCGAGGAGGGATTCGACCTGCCGGGCGATCGCGGTCGCGCGGAGCCGGTGGGCCGCCGTGCGCAACTCGTCCAGGACCGACGAGACCGTCGCGCGCGAATCGGCCGGCGGTGGGGAAGCGGCTTGTGCTTCCGAGTCGGCCGTGGGCTCAGCGGCCACCGCGTGCACCGACTCGACGCCGGTCGCGCTTCCCAGCGCCGTACCGGGTCCGGCCGCCGGCGAGGAACGCTCGTTCTCCCAGATGTGCATCTCGCGCTCGAGCGCCTCTTCTTCCAGCAAGACTCGGCCGAGGAAGTCGACGCCCCGGCTCCCGTCGAGCACGGCAACCAGCGCGCTCAACCAGTGCAGGTCGTCGCGGAAGCACTCCACGGCGAACGCGACCGACTCGGGCGAGTGCGTGTCGTCGTTGAGCAGCCCCATCAGGTACTCGTCGTCCTCGTCGAGCTGCCCGAGCACCAACGAGACCAGCTCCGAGGCGGCACTGCCTGGGTCGTCGATGGTTTCCGTCAGCCGATGCTGGGCGATGGTCTGGACGGCGGGCAGGAGGCGCATCAACTGCCGGCGCAGCGGAGCGTCGGCGTCGATCCGATCCCAACGACGGCGCAGCAAGATGCCCTCGCGAACCAGCTCGCAGCACTCGCAGCACTCGGCGGGCAGGTCGCCGACCGCCTCTTCGGCGCGGCCACACCAAGCGGTCGTTTCCTCGTAGAGGGCATAATCCACGGTGTTATCCATCCAATCACCGCGACACGTGCGGCCAAAGCGCGGGACTTCTTGATTGCTGCACGGCGAATGCGCGGAGCCGGGTCGCCCTTTCCCGGAAAATTCGGCTCCCATCGGTCGGCCTCTGCGCCTTGCCGAGCCACGGGTCAACGAGCGCAGCAGGAACAGGCCATCCGGGCCGGGCCGGGCCGGGGAGCACCGCAGGGCAAATACCCACAATTGCGGGAACGCCGCCCCTTCTGAATATGGGGGACAGGGCGAGGCGTGTCAACCGGCCCGGGGAGCCGGGGCCGGCTCGATCCGCACGGCCCCGGCTTTGCGGTCCGGATCGGCACTGGGCGAACGCCCACGCGCCGCCGGCACGCGCGCGAGAAAACGAGCCCCGGCGACGCGCCCCTGCCGATTGGGTCCCGCCGGTCCTGCCGACTGTGAGGAGCTTGCGGCGTACGATCGGGCGGCTCGTGGCGTGTCCTCCGGGCGGTGCGGGTTGCCCCTTCGGTTTCCCCGGGCTAGCCTTGATGATGAGAAGGTCGCGAGGCAGCAGCAGCGCGAGGTCGTTCGACTGGCGCGGTGCACGCCCGCGTCAACCACACGGCCGAGTGCCGATTCTCAACAGAGACACGCTGGCCCATGAACGACTTGTCACGGAAAGTAGTCCGTTTTCTGCTCGATGAGGAGGGCCCGACCACGGTCGAGTACGCCATGCTCCTCCTGCTGGTCTTCCTGGCCGTCCTCAGCGTCATCACGGCGCTGGGCCAGACAACTGCCGACAGCTTCCGAGAGTCCAGCAATTCCGTCGAGGAAGCATTCGACTCGCCCTCCTGACGGCCGGTGCGAGAGCGCAAGGTTCTTTCGCCCCGGCGGACCGGTCCGTTCGCTGCGAGACCCCAAAGGGCACGCCGGAGCCGAAGCTTGCAGCCGGGCCTGCGCGCATCGTCGTGCCACAAGATGACGAATCGCCGAATACCCGGTGACGGAGGAATGGCGAACGGGTAAAGGGCGGTCGCCCTGTTGGCGACGATGCGCCGATCAACGTGTGCCAATCGCAGTGGAAGCTCCTTGCCCCGGCGCCACAACATTTCTGCTTGTTCGGTGGGCCGGCTTGGCTCACGGGTTGTGCAGGCCTCGACGCCAATTTCCCTCTCCATCTCTTCCGGTGCCGCAACCGGCACGGGTCGAACTCGGGGCTCGCTCGCCTTCGAGCGACTTCGAGCGAGAAGGATTTCCCTTGCGGAGCGGTTCCGGGTATAAAGGTGACGACGTGTCCGGCGCGAGGGCCGGGCGGAGGGCGGCAAGCGGAATCTCGAACGAAGGGAGCCCTGAGGATGACAGGTGAGCATCGTTGCGATCGATCTACACAAACCGGGGGGAGGCGCCCCCGTCTCAGCGAGCCCTGGGGGCTCCTGTGGCTCGCGCTCGCGGTAGCTGCCACGGGCAGTGTCGTTGCCCGGGCTGCCGATTGGCCCACGTATCGGCACGACGTCGCCCGAAGCGGAATCACGGCGGAGCAGGTTCAGCCGCCGCTCGTCGAGTCTTGGGTCTTCCAGCCGAGGCACGCGCCCGAGCCGGCTTGGGGGGATCCCAAAACGGAGCCGGTCGAGGGCATCCTGGAGCTCAGGCGCGTACACTTCGACGACGCGTTCCAGGTGGCCGTGGCGAAGGGCGCGGTCTACTTCAGCTCTTCGGCCAACGGCAAGGTCTACTCGCTGGACGCCGCAACCGGCCGGGTGCGCTGGACGCGGTTGACGGACGGGCCGATCCGGCTGGCCCCCACGGTGGCCGAAGGGCGCGTCTATGTCGGCTCGGACGACGGACACGCGTATTGCTTCGCCGCCGACGGATCGCTGGTCTGGAAGTTCCGCGCCGCGCCGGACGATCAGCGAGTGCTGGGGAGCGGCAAGATGGTCTCGCTCTGGCCGCTCCGCAGCGGCGTGCTCGTGGACGACGGCGTGGCGTACCTGTCGGCCGGCATCTTTCCGGCCGAGGGCGTGTTCCTCTACGCCCTCGACGCCCAGGACGGCCGCAAGATCTGGTGCAACGATACCTGCGGCGAGACTCCGCAGAGTCGAATCTCCCCGCAAGGCTACCTGCTGGCCTCGAAATCGACGATCTACGCCCCCATGGCACGCGTCTCGCCCTCGGCCTTCGACCGCGCCACCGGAAACCTGAAGTATCCGACGCTGTTCTTCGGCAAGCCGGTCGGGGGGACCTACGCGCTACTGGCCGGCGAGGACGTTTACACCGGCACCCGAGAGATGGTCGGCTACCGTGCCGAGTCGCGAGATCGGTTTGCCGCATTCGACGGGCGGAAGCTCGTCGTGACGGACGAAACGGCTTACGTCGCGACGGGGACGCACCTGATGGCCCTGAATCGCAAGACGTTCCCCGCCGCCAGCCGCAAGCTCCAGTCGCTTCAGCAACAGAAGGCCGACGCGGACCGAGCGGTGGCACGCCAGGCGACCGACCAGCTCAAAGCTCGGGCCGCTGCCCTGGCCGAAGAGCTCAAGAAGGCCGAGCAGGACTTCGCCGCGGCGACCCGTTGGAAGATCCCCTTCGAGTGCCATGAGTCGCTGATCCTCGCCGGGGGCGTCCTCTTCGCCGGCGGAACGGACCAGGTGGCGGCCGTCGAGGCCGCCACGGGCAAGACGCCGTGGACCGGCCGGGTCGAGGGAACGGCCAAAGGGCTGGCCGCGGCCGCCGGACGGCTGTTTGTCAGCACCGACAAGGGGATGATCTACTCCTTTGGGCCGCAAGGATCGCCGCAGATTGGAACGGTCGCGGAGTCGGTTGACCCCAACCCCTTTGCCGGATCCCCCTCGGCCTCCACGTTTGAGAAAGCCGCCGAGAGGATCCTCCAGATGGCTCCGATCAAGCGGGGCTACTGCCTCGTGCTCGGCTTGGAGACCGGCCAACTCGCGTTGGAGCTGGCCGAACGCACCGAGCTAATGGTCTACGCCGTCGACCCCAATGCGGACAAGGTCGCCGCCGCCCGCAAGGCCATCGACGCGGCCGGCCTGGCCGGTACGCGCGTATGCGTCGAGCAATGGCCGTTGGACAAAATTCCCTACGCCGACTACTTCGCCAACCTCATCGTCTCGGAAACCGCCGTGCTCAACGGCGAGCTGCCCCCGGGCGCCAAGGACGTCTCGCGGATGCTCAAGCCGCTGGGCGGCACGATGATCACGCAGCGGAAGCAGGGCGGCGACGATCCGGCGAAGTTCCGCTGGGACGTCGAGGTCCGCGAGGCAATCCCGGGCGGCGGCGCCTGGACGCACCAGTTCGCCAACGCGGCCAATACGGCCTGCGGCGACGACCAAGCGGTGAAGACCCCCCTCGGCGTGCTCTGGTTCGGGCGCCCGGGCCCGGGCAACATGGTCAACCGCCACGCCCGGGCCGCCAGTCCGATCTCGATCGACGGCCGGCTCTTTATCCAGGGCGAGAACCTGGTGATGGCCTACGACGTCTACAACGGCCTGAAGCTCTGGGAGCGCAAGATCCCCGGAGCCATGCGCACGAACGCCTCGCACGACGGCAGCAACCTGGCCGCCAGCCGCGACGGCCTGTTCGTGGCCGTCGGCGACAAGTGTCTCCGCCTCGACCCGAAAACCGGCGAAACCACGGCCACCTACCAATTCCCGCCCGTCGACGACGGCAAGTCGGGACGTTGGGGGTACGTGGCCACCGTCGGCGGCTTGCTCTACGGCGGCCGATGCACGAGCGGACGCGAGAGCGATCTGGTGTTCGCCATCGACGTCCAGAGCGGAAAGCATCGCTGGGTCCACAAGGGCACGCGAATCCCCCACATCGCCATCTCCATCGGGGAGGGGCGCGTGCTGCTGGTCGACCGGGGCGTCAGCGACGAGGAGCGGAAGCAGGCGATCGACGACCAGGGAGAGCGGATCTCGAAGCTTCCCCAAGAGCAGCAGGCGGCCGCACTGGCCCGGCTCGAAAAGGCCGACGTGCAGAAGGTCTGTGCCCTGGACGCCGCCACCGGCGCCGTGCTCTGGCAGCGGCCCCTCGACCTGACCGACTGCGGCGGCGGCAACCTGGCCACCATGTCCAACAACGGGGTGCTGGTGATCTTCGGCGTGTACCTGGACGGCCACTACTGGCAGCAGTTCTTCGCCGGGGAGTTTGCCTCGCGTCGCGTCACCGCGCTATCGGCCGCCGACGGGAGCTTCCTCTGGTCGCAGCCGGTCGGCTTCCGCGTGCGGCCAATCGTGGTTGGCGATACGTTGCACGCCGAGCCGTGGGCGTTCGACCTCCACACGGGCGAGCCCCGAACGCGGACCCACCCGGTCACCGGCGAAACCGACCGCTGGCAATTCGCCCGGCCCGGGCACCACTGCGGCTGTCCGATCGCATCGCCCAACTGCCTCTTCTTCCGCTCCTACTGCCTGGGGTATTACGATTTGGTGCGGGATTACGGAACGATGCACTTCGGCGCCCAACGACCGGGCTGCTGGGTGAACGCCATTCCGTCGGGCGGCCTGCTGCTCATGCCGGAGGCCAGCGCCGGCTGCATGTGCCCGTTCCCCAACATGTGCACCGTGGTCTTCAGGCCGACCACCCGGGCCAAGGGCTTCGCGTACTATAGCGCCCCGGGACCGATGACGCCGGTTAAGCGCCTGGCGGTCAACCTCGGTGCGCCGGGCGATCGGGCCGACACGGCGGGGAACCTCTGGCTCGGATATCCCCGACCCGGCGGCTCGCTGGTGCTTCAGTTCAAGGTCGACGTGGCCTTTCACTCGGGCGGCGGGTTCGACCAGCACAATTCGGCCTACACGCCCATCGCCGGCACCGACGACGACTGGCTGTTCGCCTCGGCGGCCCGGGGGCTGCGCAAGTGCGTCCTTCCGCTGCTGGATGAGGGCGACGGCACGGCGCAATATCGCGTCCGCCTGGCCTTCGCCGACTCCGACAACGACCAGCCGGGCCAGCGCGTCTTCGACGTCAAGCTCCAGGGCAACGTCGTGCTGAAGGACTTCGACGTGGTCGAAGCCGCCGGGGGCCGCGATCGGGCCGTGTTCAAGGAGTTCGGCGGCATCGAGGTCAGCGACAAGCTCACGATCGAGCTGGTGCCGAAGGCCGCCAAGCCGACCGCCGAGCAGACGACGATCTTGCAGGGAGTGGAGGTCGTCCGGGAGCGGATCACCAGCCTCGGGTGTGCCGTGCCCGACTTCCTGCTGAGCACGCTCGCACCTAAGGGAAGCGGCGAGATGAGCCTGGCCAACCTGCGGGAGAGCCCGTTCGAAGGCACGCTCCGGATGACCGCACCGGAGGGCTTCGCCGTCGAGCCCAAGGAGGTGAAAGTCAAGCTGGCCAGCGGCGGGCGAACGACGATCCCCCTGGCGATCGCTCTCCGCGGCGAGGTCGCGGCCGGGGACTATGAAATCCCGGTCAAGCTGGTGGCGGCCGACGGCACGGTCGAGCTGGAGCGGTCCGTGAAGTTGGAGCACCTCGGGCGGCGCGGTCGCGTCGTGCTCAAACCGGCCGAAGACGCCTTCGTCAGCCAGCGATACCCCGATAAGAACCAGGGGACCGGTACCACGCTGCTGGTCGACGGCGGTAATGCGAAGATGGCCGATACCGATCACAGCCTCGCGCTGGTGAAGTTCCGACTCGACGTGCCCGGCAAGCCGGTTGAGGCCCGGTTCCGGATTCACAACGCCGGGAATCCGACCGGCAATTCCGGGCGCGTCTGCCTGGCCGACGGGGCCTGGACCGAGACGGGCGTGACCTATAGCACGCGGCCCAAGGCGGGGCAGGAATTGGCCCAACTGGGCCGGATAAGCGAAAACCAGGTGGTCGAGGTCCCGATCAAGGTCGACTTGAGCGGGAAGACCGAGCTGAGCCTGATCATCGACCCGACCACCACCGACGGCGTCGACTACCTCTCGCGCGAGAGCGCCAAGCCGCCTGAGCTGACGATCGAGTACGAGCCGAGCGAGTAGCCTTGGTGACAAGGTGAGGGGGTGAGGGGGTG
>DATKZH010000387.1:0-14097 GCA_035528065.1 Thermoguttaceae bacterium
GTCGGAGGTCTCGGCCACTTCCTTGGGACTCATGGCCCAGAGCGCCCCTCGCCCGAGCAACCGCTCGGCCTTTTCCCGGGTGCGGTTGTAGACGGCGGTCGAGAACCCGGCCCCCAGCAGATGGCCACACATGCTCGAACCCATCACGCCGGTTCCGATCCAGCCGATCCGAGTCTTTCCCGGCTCGATTTCCATGACGGCCATGTCCGGTCCTCCGCATTTCTAATGGGGGGCAAAAGCCCTGTGGATTGTGACCCCTTGGTCTTTACTACCAGCGATGCTCCGGTCGCTGGAAGATCTCGTTCAAGAGGATCGCCTGGCGTAGGCTGGTGGCGTCGGCGAGGATGGCCGCCAGTCCGGCCGCAGCCGCGACGGGCACGGAACTGATGCGGTCATCGAGCGCCTCCGCCTCGTCCGCGTGCGCGGCCTCGGCCGACTCGCCCGGAGTGCCGCCCAGCGCGCCGAGTCGGTGGTCGAACACGTCGTGAAGGTGGCCCTCCATGACGTCCCCGGATCTGGTCCGACGTGCCGCCACATCGGAGGGCATGCCCCCAAACTCCTGCGCGGGGACGTGCGTACGAACGTGCTCCACCACGCTGGCATCCTCCGGCACCGAGACGAGCTCTACCGGCTTGACATCGACGGGCTGTTCCGTACCGCCCTGTTGGGGGAATGCCGGGCGCCAACCGGCCTCAGGGGGGGGCGGCTCTACCATTTGCTGGGGTGGCCGAGCACGGCCCGCGACGGGAGGGCGCCCCCCATCGCGCACGAAATCGTCCACTTCCTGCCGCAACGCACCCCGAGCGCGCGGAGCGCCGGGTCTCGCTCCGCCCGGGCCTGGAACCGGACCGCGCCGCCGCGCGTCCTCAACCCGTTGGGCCTCGTGGATCTTGGCGAGCACCTGCCCCAGGGCGCTGATCACGAGGAACAGGATGACGATCGCCGGGAAGATGAAGTCCTCCAGGCCGGCCGCCATCAGCACGAACCGCGGGTCGTTCATGCCGCCTAACCTCCCCTCCTCGGCGCGGGCCCGGCCTTGGCGATCGAGGTCCGCATGTCGGTATCGGCCTGGACGTTGCGGAGCTTGTAGTAGTCCATGATCCCCAGTTTTCCTTCACGGAAGGCCTGGGCGATCGCCTTGGGGACCTCGGCCTCCGCCTCCACGACCTTGGCCCGATTCTCCTCGATCTCGGCGATGTACTCCTGCCCGGTCGCCACGGCCATGGCCCGACGTCCCTCCGCGTTGGCCCGGGCCACGCGCACGTCGGCCTCGGCCTGATCGGCCTGCAAGCGTGCCCCGATGTTTTCGCCCACGTCGATGTCGGCGATGTCGATGGAGACGATCTCGAAGGCCGTTTGGGCATCCAGGCGGCGCTCGAGCACCTTCTTGGAGATCAGGTCGGGATTCTCCAGGACTTCGCCATGCGTCTTCGCCGAGCCGATCGCGGTGACGATTCCTTCCCCCACTCGGGCGATAATGGTCTCCTCCGTGGCCCCGCCGATAAGCTGGAGCAGGTTTGCCCGGACCGTCACCCGAGCTTTCACCTTCAACTGGATGCCGTTCTGGGCGACCCCATCGAGCGACTGCCGACCGGACGCCCGAGAAGGGCAGTCGATCACCTTGGGGTACACGCTGGTCTGAACGGCTTCGAGCACGTTCCGGCCGGCCAGGTCGATCGCCGTGGCGAGCTTGAAGTCAAGTTCCGTCATCTTGGCCTTGTGGGCCGCGATGATCGCCCGGATCACCAGCGGGACGTTCCCCCCCGCCAGGTAGTGGCCTTCGAGGGCCTTGCTGGTGATGCCGTACTCTCTCTCGGTCAGGCCGGCCTGGACCGCCATGATCTTGCTGCGGACGATCACGTCCGCTTTCACCTTGCGAAACGTCATCCCCAACAGATCGAAGATCCCGATCCCCGCCCCGGTGGCGAACGACTGTAACCAAAGGCGGGCGTAATTGGCGAAGACCACCAGCGCCAAGCCCAGAACGACCAGGATCGCGATGCCGATCACCAACGTCAAAGGCGTGACCCACTCGGGGAGTTCTTGGGCGGCGAACACTGTCATGGCGCAACTCCTTGGCAAAAGCCTCCCGCTAGGTCCTCATGCCGCTTGAGATTTGATGCGCGGGCACACACCCCCAATGACGTGGGTTTATCCGCGGAAGAGTGATTTGTCAACCCAAGGGGTCCTCAAACGGGTCCAGACCGACGGCATCGATAGGACGGGAAAGCGGATCGGCGTCCGCCGACGAAGACGGCTCGTCGTCGACCGGGCGGACCACCACCCGGTTGCCGTGGACGTCGATCACGCGGACCCGCTGGCCGGCATCGATGGGCATTCCCTCGCTTATGGCGTCGATCGTGCGGCCGTCGATGGTAACGGCCCCGCTGGGAAGCATCTTACTCTTGGCCACGCCCACCTGACTAATCAGCTCTTTCAGCTTCCGGCGACGGGCGCTGTCGGGCAGCACCTCGCCCTCGTTGGGGGCCCCTAGCAGCATCCGCCGACCCAAAGGCGTCCGCGGCCACCAGTGCAGGGCAAGGACCACCGCAAGGGGGATGCCGAAGACGGCCGTGATCAGGATCGCAGAGCCGACCCAAGGCCTTCCATCCATGAACCCCACCGCCACCGCGGCAATGATCGAACAGGCGGCCAGGAACCCCAAGATGCCGCCCGAGGGGATAAAGACCTCGAGCACCACCAAGGCGAGTCCCACCAGCAACAGGAGGATCGCCCAGGCCCAGGGAGCCAGCCAAGATGCGGCCCACAAGCCATCGGCCCACAAGAGATCCATGTTCTACCTCGATCTTGGCCAAGAGGGTTTTCGTCCCACAGCAGCTCCCCGCCCGCAATTCGCCGCTGGTTCCCAAGCTCCGGCTTCCTCGCCTCCGGTTCCCAACCTCCGGGTTGGGAACCCGTTTCCGCGAAGCCCTGCTTCGCCCCCCGGGAAGCCGGAGCTTCCCCCAAGTGCGTTCCCAAGCCGGAGCTTGGGAACGAGGACAAAACAATAGAATGCGCAGCTCATTCTCCGGCCGATCCTCGGGTGACGTCATTCGCCGCACGAACGAGGACCCGATTGCCGTGGACTTCCTCGACGACGACCGCGGTGCCGGACGGGATCATCTCCCCGTCGGCGATCACGTTGACCAGTTGGTCGCCGAATCGGGCCTTCCCACCGGGGGTCAACTGAGTGGTAGTTATCCCCCGTTCGCCGAGCAGGTTCTCGAAATGGACCAGCGATTCACGGCGGCTGAGGTCCTCCGCCTCCTTCCCCGACGGGGGCCGAAGGACCATCCCGCCCAGAAGCGGAACCCTCGGGAGCCACCGGTTCACCAAAGCCCCGATCACGATCACCCCCACGCCGGCCCCGGCGATCACCAGCAAGGAGTCTCGCAGCTTGGTGACCTGCCATGCGTTTCCGGGCAACACAAACGTCTGGCTTGCCAGGATCAACGAGACCAGAACCATCAATCCTCCGCCCAGCCCGAAGATGCCGAAGCCGGGCAGCAGGAAAACCTCCAAGAGCAGGCAAGCCACGCCGGCCAGGAACAGCATCACCTCCAGCCAACCGGCCGTCCCGCCCAGAAATCGACTCCAGAAGAACAACAGGAAGCAGGCCAAGGCAACGAATCCGCCGATCCCCAGCCCCGGCGTGTGCAGCTCGAGCCACATCGCCCCGAATCCGATCAGCAGCAAGAGGAATGCCACGGACGGTCGGGCCAGCATGTCGACCAGAACCTGGGCCCAACCGAATCGCAGCAGGATGGGATCGCCCTCCAACAGGCAAACCTGCTCGAACCCGGCGAAGTCGCCGGCCACCTCGTCCGCCAGGCGGTAGTCGACGGCTTGTTGGGCGACGGCCCGGAAGGGCTTTCCCGGCTTGGTCACCTGCGGGCCTTTCTTCCAGTCATCGCGGTCGGCCTGCTCCGCCCACTCCCGCTCGGAGAAGTAGTCGGAATACGCCACTTTGCCCAGCCGCGTGTACTGGAAGACTTCCAGGTTGGGATCGATCATTGCGGCCGCGAGCGACCACGATCGCGACGTCCTCGCACCCAGCGCTTCGCGGACCGACTCCGCCGCTCGCCCGATTTCCATCTCCGAGAACACGGCGGCCCCCTCGCCGCCCAAGCGTGCTTCCGGGTGCATCACCACCTGATCGCACGCCAGGGCCACCAGCGCCGCGTCGGCCAGGGCTTCCTTGTCGATGAACGCCACCGTCTTGATCTCGCCCGGGTCCAGGTCGAAGGCCAGGAAGCTGGCCAACTGGAGACTGTCGGCCAGCGATCCGCCCGGACTGTCGATCCACACGCAAACGAAGTTGATCTGCCAACGGCGGATCGCCTGCTCGATTTGGAGCTGTGCCTGGTCGACGGTTCGGGCGTCGATGGGGCCCTTCAGGTCGAGCCGCGCCCAACGCCACGGGTCGACAAGCGAGGGGTCTTCCCGAAGCTGTTCCGGCCGTAACTGGAAGGCGCGGGCCAGTCCCCGACGATCGGAGGCCAGATAGTCGACGAAATCCAGATCGCGGGCATGCTTGCCGCTGAGCCGACCGGGCTCGCCGGCTGCGAACAGAACCGTCGGCTCGCCCTCGATCTTCAGCCGGGCGCGAAGCTCATCCAGTCCTTCTGCGGTGACGTACTCGCGGCTGGTTTCGGTCTCCACCTCCAGCACGCGTCGGGCCGGATCGAGCAGCCCGAGCGCGACCTCCAGCGGGATCTTCTTTCGGCGGCCGGCGATCTCCTTGTACGCGGCAAAGACGGCCGGCGTGATCGTCTCCTCATGGATCCCCGCCTGCCCGATTTCCGCTTCCGCGCTCATGACGATCCACTCACAGGCCATCGCCACCAGCACGGCGTGCCCCTGGATCGATTCGGGCACAAAGGCGACCGTGGTGGCCTTGCCCATCCGCTCGCCGGAGAGCAATCGGGCCAGCTCGTAGCTTGCGCCGAACTGGCTCGAGCGGGCGAAGTCGCGCTGGTCGGGCCGGACATGGAACTCGAAGATCAACAGGGGCCGCCCCTCGGCGCCCGCCCTGTCGGTGGCGTTGCGCACGAATCGGCGGACCCGCTCCGAGGTCTCTCCGGCGATCGGCAGGGTGATCCGGAAGACCCAGGCGGGCCGGTCCGCCTGGCCGCTCTCGAAGTCCGCTTCCGGCTCCGCCACCGCTTCGCGATCGCTGTGCCGGGCGCCTGCATCCCCGGCTTGCCCCGCGGCCTTCGAGGGACAGGCAGCGAGCAGCAAGCCGGCAACGAGAAAGCCGTACGGCAAGCCGCGCCCGAGAAGCATCGTGCGCTTCGGATGCGTGCGTCTCATGGGAAGCCCGCGCCGACGAGGCAGAACTGGAAAAAATCGGGGCCGCGATTCTTGTCGGCCACGCCAAAACCCGCCCACTCCAGCAAAACAACGACCCCTCCGGGTAGTCCACCCGAAATCAGGCCTCATAGAATTATAGGGGGAAGCGGCGGGGTACGTCAATCAGCGGTATCGTGTTGGGGACGCTGAAGTTGCGCCCCTTCTTGAACCGGGTCCCAGTCGGGGTCACTCCTTGCGATCGGGCGAAGAACAAATTCCGCATCTGGGGGAGTAGCAGGCACACGCCGTATGCCGTAGCCAGCGGACGGCACACGGCGTGTGGGCTGCTACTGAAGTCGGGAGAAGCAGCGCGCGGTGGTATGGACGGGCGAAGCCGCAAGCGGCTTTCCCGGGCCAGACTGTCCACCTCCCCGCCGCCGACTACCGACGGCCCTTCAGACGTCCGAGATCTGCTTGTCGTAGAAGTCGACGTAGTTGCCGCGCCCGTCGCCCGAGCGTGCTTCGATGGCGCTGCGCGGGTGTTGGTTGAGCTGGCCCGTGATGTTGTACTGGACGTGCGGGCCCCAATCGAGGTTTCTCCGCAACGGCTCGAGGTGGGTCTCGAGGACTTGGTAGATGGGCCGGATCTTGAACTTGGGGTTTCGCAGGAAGCCGATCAGGAGCTCCATGGGGCAATTACCTCCGCCGCGACCCAGGCCGGCCATCGAGGCATCGGCGCGATTCGCCCCGTGAATGATCGATTCGATCGTGTTGGCGAAGCCGAGTTGCTGGTTGTTGTGGGCGTGGATCCCCACTTCCTTGCCCGAGGGCCCGCCGAAGTGGGCGTACTTCTTCACGAGCAGCTCGACCTGTTCGGTGTAGAGGGCCCCGAAGCTGTCGACGACCACGATCACGCCGGCCGGCGAGTCGGCCACCAGCTCGAGGACCTGGTCGATTTCGACCTCCGTGTTCGTGGAGACGGCCATGAGATTGGCCGACACCTCGTAGCCCTTTTCGGCGGCGTCGTTGATCATGTCCACCGCCTCGGAGACCTGGTGGGCGTAGAAGGCCACGCGGATCATGTCGAGCACGCTGTCGGCCTTGGGCAGGACGTCGGTCTGCCAGTCGGACTTGCCCGCGTCGCACATCACGGTCAGCTTCAGCGGCGTGTCGTTGTCGCCCACGATCCGGCGGACGTCGTCCTCGTCGGAATGTCGCCAGGCACCGAACTTGCCCGGGGGGAACAGCTTCTTGGAGTTCTTGTACCCGATCTCCATGTAGTCGATGCCGGATTCCACACAGGCGCTGTAAACGGCCTTGACGAACCCGTCCTCGAACTGGTGATCGTTCATCAGGCCGCCGTCCCGAATCGTGCAATCCAGGACTTTCAACTGGGGCCGGTAGGTGATCCAGGGCGCGGTCACGAAGAACTCCTTTGTGCTAAGGCGGGCAAGTGGATCGAGTCCTAACCCTCAATTCTCCCTCACGACAAGCGGGCTGTCAACGCGACAGATCCCGCCCAAACCGACCCCCGCCACTGGGGACGACGGGGGGCCGTCCCGGCGCGAACTCGGACGGCGCGGTTGTTGCGTCGCCCTCGGCGACCGTGTATGGTAACGGCGTTGCTGTCGCCTGTACGCCCGTATGGAGAATCACAAACGAGGAGTCCCTGCCATGTGCCGCGACGAACACGATCATCACGCCAGCGACGGACCAGTTCGGCCCCACACCTGCTGCCCGGCGCCCCCTCCCGACGGAGCTTACGACGCGGGACTGACCCGGCGCGGGTTCCTGGGCGGCATGGGAGGCGCCGCGTTGAGCGGGGTCGCCCTGACGGGGCTCACCTGGTCGTCGCTTGCCGCCGAGGAGCCCGGCCTGCCGGCCGCGCCGCCGCGGCGCCCCCTGGTGGTCAAGCCCGTGCTCCTGTACCATCTGCCCGTTCGCAAGCCGCAAACCAGTTGGCGGTCGTGGGGCGGCGTCCAGACCCAGCAGGACCTGGACGGCGAGGTCGCACGCATCAACGGCGAGCTCAAGAAGCTCCAGTCCGACGCCGACTTCCCCGTCAAGTTTCTCCCGTTGGAGGCGCTGGACAACGCGGCCAAGCTGGCCGAGAGTCCGGACGTGAAGGCGGCCGACACGCTGTTGGTCTATGCGTGCAACGGAAACCTCAATGAGATTGCCAAGCTGAAGAAGGACACGATCTTCTTCCTCCGCCACAAGTCCGGGCCGCTCTACCTCTACTACGAGATCATCAGCCCCCGCTTCTTGAGGCAGCATACCGACACGCGGGTCGTCGAGGGGATCGACGACGACGACGTGGTGGTCGACAGCCAGGACGAAATCCTCTGGCGATTGCGGTCGCTCTGCGGCCTGCACAACACGCTGGGCACCAAGATCCTGGCCGTGGGCGGCCCCGGCGGTTGGGCCCAGCCGAAGGGCGTCGTCGCCGACCTCGTCCGCGAGAAGTGGAAGCTCGACATCCAGACGATCCCTTACCGCCCTGACCCGAAGCTCCCCGATCAGGCGGACCTGACCGCCCTGTTCCAGGCCGCCCGGGAGGACAAGGCCGCGGTCGAACTGGCGCGCAAGCGGGCCGACGCCTACCTGAAGCTCCCCGGCACCACGCTGGAAACCGAGCGGGCGTTCGTCGACAACGCGTTCCTCTTGGAGCAGGTCTTCCGGAAGCTGATGGCCAAGGCCGACTGCCGGGCGATCACCATCAACTCCTGCATGGGCACGATCATGCCCATCACCGAGACGACCGCCTGCCTGCCGCTGAGCACGTTGAACGACGACGGCTACGTGGCCTTCTGCGAATCGGACTTCGTGGTCATCCCGGCGGGAATCCTGATGTCCAGTATCTCCGGCAAGCCGCCGTTCTTGAACGATCCGACCTATCCGCACGACGGCGTGATCACGATCGCCCACTGCACGGGTCCGAGGAAGATGGACGGCAAGACGCTGGAGCCGGCGCGAATCATGACCCATTTCGAGTCCGACTACGGCGCGACGCCCAAGGTGGAGATGCACACCGGGCAAGTCGTGACGAACGTCATCCCCGACTTCAAGGAGGAGCGGTGGGTGGGCCTTCTGGGCGAGATCATCGCCCATCCGTTCCTCCCGATCTGCCGCGCCCAGATCGACATCCGCTACGAGCCGTCCGATCTGCTCGTCGCCGAGCGGATGCCCGGCTTCCACTGGATGACCATCTACGGCGACTACCACCGCGAAATCGGCTACGCCATCAAGAAGATCCCCGTCCAGTGGGAGTTCCTGGGCTGATCCGGCGGAAAGCTCGTGATTTGAACCCATTTAGCCCCGGGTGATTCACCCGGGGCTCGCTTTTCTCTTCCACTCGATCTCCGCGATTCAAACAACCGATCCTCGTGGCCCGGCCCCCGTCCACCACAACCAACCGGCGAATGATCCTCTATTGCGTTCGACGCGGCCAGAGCATCTACAACGCCCAGGGGCGCGTCCAGGGCCAGTCCGACGTGGCGGTCTACGATCCGGCGTCCTCCGCCTGGAGAAGGTGCTGCCTCGCGGCCTCCAGCACCGTATCGCGCCCGGCGGCCAGGTCCCGGGCGTTCTGCCGCAGGGGCACGTCCGGCTCCAGCCCGCGGCGCTCGATGGGGCGATCGAGGTACCCGCGATACGCTTTCACCGGGAACGTGACCCCGTAGAACCCGTTCTCGAGCGTGTACGTCCGCTTGCGCGACGACGCGCCGGCCGTCGCTTCGCCGAACACGCGGGCACGCTTGTTGGCGATGAACCAGGAGGCCCACCCTTCGCCGGCGCTGATGCACCGGGCGTCGATCAGAAGGGCCATCGGCCCGGCGAATCGCGGGCGATCCGGCTCATCGACGTCGTCTGAGTCGAAGTTGCGAAGCGACCGGGCGGAGTCGAATCCCCCGCCGCTATTGCCGCGGACGTCGACGACGAGCCCCCGCGCGTCCTTCAGCTCACGCACCGCCCGGTCCAGTTTCTCGATCAAGTCGCCCCGGATCCGCCGCACGTAGAGGTAGCCGACGTCGCCGTCGAGCATGATCCAGGAGACGTTCGCCGAATCCGCAATCCCGGCCGTGGGAACCGGCAGCCGGGGAAGATAGCGAACGCCGAGCGTCGCGGGCAGTTCGAACGTGCGGGGTTGCCCGTCCGGCGTTTGTGCCTTGAGGGTCACAATCGCCCCCTCTTCCATCCGGCGGCAAAAGTGCCGAGCGGCGTCGTAGCGCAGGTATCGATCGCTCGAATACCCTACGTACCGGCTGAGCTGGCGCATCGACCGCTCGATCGCCTCGGCCGCCGGAGTCCCGTCGATGGAGACGACCGTCATGCCGACCTTCACGCCCGCCGACTCCGCGGGGCCGCCCGGATCGACGTGGTACACCACCGGCTTGCCCCGATCGTCGACCAGGCAGGCAAAGCCGGGGTCCCATTGGGCGAATGGGACCTGCGGCAGCTCGCGCGTCCCCTTGCCCAGGTCCGCGTGGCTGTCTTCGAGCCGGGCGACCAGCTCCAGGCAGACGAGGCCGAACTCGTCGTCCGTCGCGACTTCTCGGACGCGCGGCAGCAGCTCTTCGCCGACCGCTTTCCAGTCGATCCCCTTCAGCTCGAAACACGGGTATTCGCGCCCCAGCGTCTCGTAGAGATCGACGAAAGCCTGTTCATAGCTCACCTGCTCCGCGTTCCACAAGGGATTGACTCGGGCCATGGCGCGCCGGGCTTGATGAGCGACCGCTTCGAGCGGGCTGTCGGCCAGCTCGCGAGCTCGCGCCTCCACGCCGGGCACCGTGAAAACGGTCGAGTACCCTTCCTTGCCGGCCAGCAGATGGAGGGCGTTGGCGACGACCGTCGGGTTGTCCGCGTCGAGACAAGCCCGGACGCGGGCGTTGATCCGGTCGCGGAGCGGGCCGGGATTGGCGAGCAAGTTCACGTGGTACGCCACGCTGTTGACGTTCACCGACGGATGAGCCATCAGCCGGATCACCCAATCGCTCTTCAGGAACTCCTGCACCCGGGGAAGATGGTCGTTGGCCGCCAGGTATCGCAGCCCCTCGTAGTTGATCTCCTCGGTCTGTTCTGCCAGCAGCGCGGCGGCCATCTCGTCGAAGTGCTCGGGTCCCAGGCGGGCGGCGAGCGGCTGGATCCGCTCGCGGTCTTTCGGATCGAGCCCGTCCAGATCGAGAGGCAGGTAATCGATCTCGAGGCGGCCCGCGGCCACTTCCCCGGCCAGCCAGGCCTTCCAGTTGCTGCCGTCCGGCGGCGTCTCGCCGCCGGTCATCGAGCGGAGTGCCGACCGATACGCATTGTGCACCGGCGTGTAGAACTCCACGCTCTCGGCCCGGATCAGGTCGTCGACAAGCGACCGGTCGCCGGTCATGGCCAGCTCGCGGATCGCCTGGATCCGCACCTGGGCATCCTCGTGGTAGAGCAAGGCGACCGGCGGCGGGCTCGTCGCTGCCTTGCCGGAGGCCGACGATCCGGAGGCCAGAAGCATCAACGCCCCGAGCACCCCGGCAACTGTTTGTAGCCGTCTCATTGCTCCGCTCCCTTTCGTCGCGGCCCAAGTCGCCTCGGAGTCTGACGACACGTAGCTCAGTCCGACGACACGCAGCCCTTCAGCCGCTTGACCAACAGGCGGCTGCAATCCTCCGCTGATTGGGGGTCGATCTCCTGGAAATCGCGGTGGTGCGAGTTCTGGAAGTCGACGATCACCCAGTCGCCCGCCCGATCGCAGACGATGAAGTGCACGTGGCTCACCTTACTCCGGTCCGGCGATGGGGAGAAGACGCCGTAATCGGCGAACAGGGCGTACTCCGTGGCCGGTGGGTTCTTCCGGACGAACGTGCGGAAGGCCCGGGCCGTATCCCAAAGCACCTTCTGTTCGTTGGGATCTCCCTGAATCTGGAGCCGCGGGTCGACGTCCCAGACGAGCGTCTCGCGGAGGCCGCATTCGGTCAACATGTCGGCCAACCGCGCGGCGCCCTGCTTGTGCGGCTGGGAGGGAAGCCGAATCGGGTAGACCGCCAGCCGACTCGCCCGGACGTTCTCTTTCATGGTCCGGAGACGCTCTTTCATGTCGGCGATTTCACGCTCCGAAGGGAGACCCGATTTCTCTCGGTCCGCGGCGTTCAGCTTTCCCACGGGTGCGTCTTTCCGCAACGGATCCTCAAGGCCCCAGAGCTTCTGGATCCGGCTGACGACGAAAACGCAGCATGTGAGTGGGCAATCGGGCTTGATCTTACTCTCGGAGAGGGCCTGTTGGTCGGCGCGGTCGGCGAGGATCACTTTGCCCCGCTTGTCGACCACGATCGTACGGATCTCTTGGGGGCCCGTCTTCGGGGTGCCCAGGAACTGCCCGAAGATCGCGTAGTCGCTTTCGATCGGATTCTCGCGGACGAGCTTTGCGAAGCTGGCGGCGACTTGGGCAGTTTTGTCGCCAGCGGAGGGAGAGAACGGTTCTCCGGCGAGTTCCACGTTCTTCATTCCCGCTCGCTCCAAGAGCATCCCCACGACCTCGCCGCCGCGCTTTTGGAGCTCAACCGTGTAGTTCTCCCCGGGCGTGATGACGATTGGAAAGACCGTTACCGAGTGCTGAGAACCCGGGGCACGCGTTCCCGCGCCCGCCGCTGGCTTTTGGTCAGCCGCCGGGGGGCGATCTGCTGGGGATGCCTTCCCCGCCAAAAGAAGGGTTCCTGCGACCATCCACACCGTGAGAAGGAGACGTTTCATCGACCCAACTCCTTTTTCTAGAGTAACTTACATTCCCACCGCTCGCCCGTGCATGCTGGGGCTCGCTCCGGACCGATAGACATACGGAGGCCTCCCAATGCTTCCTCAGGCTCCGTCCGGGCCGAGATGTAACGCTCGAAGCGGTCGGAAAGGAACTTATTTCGTGCTGCAGGCGTCTCAGAGAAGACGCCGGTAGGCCAACGCAGGGCTCTGCGCCCGTTGCCCTCACTGCCGCCTGATCCTTCAGTCGCCAATGACCCACTGCCCCGCTTTGAAGCCGCTCCTCGACAGACCGCCTGGGAATCCGCGGCAATCTGCCGGCAGCGGTCCCACGACGCGCTCAGCGCGAATCGTACGTCTGGCCGCCGTCTTCCTGACCCTGGCTGCGATGACCGCAGGGATTCGGATCCTGGCAATCGGGGAGCCCTCTGCCACCGGCGGCCCAGCGCGGCCGAAAGAAGCGGAGGCGGGACTTGGTGGCGCCCCGTCGGCTCCCGCTGGTTCGAGGAAGGCTCAGGCACCCCCGGCCGGCGCGGTCGAGGCCCCGGCGTCAAAGTCCCAAGAGCGCTTGCCGTTCCGCTTGGCCAACGTCTTGATTCGGGACGTTCCCCACATTCGCCAGAACCCCGACTTCTGCGGCGAGGCGTGCGCCGCCATGTATCTCCGCAAGCTCGGCCAACCGGTCGATCAGGACTACGTCTTCGACCAGTCGGGCCTCGATCCGCTGAAAGGCCGGGGCTGTTACACCCCAGAGCTCGCCGCGGCGCTTCGGAACATCGGCTTCCAGGTCGGGCCGGTGTGGCACAAGATCCCCGTGGCCGGGGCGGACGACGCGCTCGAAGCCCTGTGGAAAAAGCTGCACGGCGACCTGGTGGCCGGCGTCCCGTCGATCGTCTGCACCCGCTACGACGGGCGTCCCGACGCCACGGAGCACTTCCGGCTGGTCCTGGGCTACGACGCCGGCTCGGACGAGATCCTCTATCACGAGCCGGCGGAAGACCGCGGGGCGTACCGGCGGATGAAGCGGGCGACCTTCCTCTCGCTCTGGCCGCTCAAGTACGAGCCGTCGCAGTGGACGGTCATCGTTATGCGGCTCGAGCCGCGGCAGCTCAAGCGCGGCACGGCCGCCTCGACGTTCACCGCCGCCGACTACGCCCAGCACATGATGCAGCTTGCGCCCAAGATCCCCGGCGCGGCGTTCACCGTCGTGATCCAGCCGCCGTTTGTCGTCATCGGCGATGAGTCCCCGGCCGCCGTGAAAGAGCGGGCCGAACGGACGATCCAGTGGGCCGTCGACAAGCTCAAGGACGCCTTCTTCGAGAAGGACCCGGTCGAGATCATCGACATCTGGCTGTTCAAGGACGACGAGAGCTACCACGAGCACACGTGGCAGGTCTTCCGCGACCGGCCGACCACGCCCTTTGGTTACTTCTCCAGCGAGCATCGGGCCCTGGTGATGAACATCCGGACGGGCGGCGGCACGCTGGTGCACGAGATCGTGCATCCCTTCGTGGCGGCCGACTTCCCCCAATGTCCCGCCTGGCTGAACGAGGGGCTCGGCTCGCTCTACGAACAATGCCACGAGGCCAACGGCCGGATCGAAGGGCTGCCCAACTGGCGCCTGGTCGGTTGGGAACGGGAGGGCGGCCTCCAGGACGCGATCCGCGCGGGCCGAGTCCCCTCCTTCAAGACCCTCTGCTCCACCACCGACCACCAGTTCTATAACGAGGACCGCGGCACCAACTACGCCCAGGCCCGATACCTCTGCTACTACCTCGAGCAGCACGGCCTGTTGTGCAAGTTCTATCGCACGTTCCGCGCCAACCACGCCGACGACCCCACCGGCTACGACACGCTCCAAGCCGTCCTCGGCCGCGACGACATGGACGCCTTCCAGAAGGAGTGGGAGGCGTACGTGCTCAAGCTGAGATTCTAGCGAGGCGGGGCCTCAGACCGAACCGAGAGTCCAGTGGTCAGGGTTCGGGGTTCAGGGGTCAGGACCTGCGTGTATACGTGGAACTCCAGGTCCTGACCCCTGAACCCCGAACCCTGAACCCCACAAACTTGACTCAT
>DATKZH010000388.1:0-6465 GCA_035528065.1 Thermoguttaceae bacterium
TGGGCCGGGCAGGACATCCGAACAGAGGACCGGCAACGAACAGGAGACTTACGATGAAGGAACTCGCCGCATGGACTCTCGCTATCGCCCTTCTCGCAACGTGTGCGCAAGCGCAAGCACCATCGGAAACTGCCGCGCCAGCCGACGACATATGGGCGGCCGCCGCGAAGGGCGACATCGAAGCCATCAAGCGCCATCTGTCGGTCGCCGCGAACGTGAAAACCGAAGGCGAGTCCGGCGTCACCCCCTTGCTCGTGGCGGCTCTCTTCGGCCGGACCGAGGCGGCCAAACTGCTCATCGAGAGGGGCGCCGACGTCAAGATCGCCAACGGCGAAGACGGGGCGACCGCCCTGCACGCGGCGGCCTTCTTCTGCCATACCGATATCGTGGAACTGCTCCTTAACAAGGGCGCGGACATCAACGCCCTGAACCAGAGGTCGGAGACGCCGCTCGATGCGGTGGCCGGGCCGTGGAGCGAAGGGCTGGGCGAGCTCTACACCGGCATCGCCAAGGCCGTCGGGATGGAGGTCGACCTGAAGCGGATCGAGGTCGCGCGGCCAGCGATGGCCGCGCTGCTGCGCGAGCGCGGCGGCAAGACGGGGCCAAAGCCCGCGGCGGCCAGCCCCGCCGAGAATCCGGGTGGCAACGTCGCGGACGTCGCGGCGCGGGGCCTGCGCTGCTCGTATTACATGAACGGCCGGATCTACGTCAACGTCCTCGGTACGCCCGAGGGAAAGCCGGTCACCGTGCCGCCCGGCGAAGGATGGGAGGACTTCAAGCCCTCTTGGTCCAAGACCGGCGACATGCTCGTCTTCTTCCGGCGGGTAAAGAACGCCCCCGACGTGAGCAACTGGAAAACGGTGCTCTGTGTGATCAAGACCGACGGCACGGGCCTCCAGGAACTGACCGACGATACCCATACGAATTTCAACCCGACCTGGACGCGCGACGGAACGAACAGGCCCATCTGGAACCGGAAGAACCCCGAGACGGGCGGCTACTTCGTGATGTGGAGCAAGGTGGGCGCGAAGCCCGGCCAGGAGGTCGCCATCAGCGACCGCCGCTATCACACCTGGGTGCACACGTGCCTCGCGGACGGCCGGATTCTCGTGGAGTCCGCCCATCCGGAGCAGGGCTGGGGCTACTACCTCATGACGCCGAAGCCGGGGGGCGAACCGCGCTTCGAGCGCATCGACTGCGGCGGGCTGGAGAAGCAGGGACTCCTGTGCCGCATCAGCGTCTCGCCGAGCGAGAAGCGGATTTGCTTTAGCCACCTGCTGGGTCACCGGTTCCGGGAGCCGGGGCACGCCATCTTCATCGCCGATTTCGACGCCCAGAAGCGCACCATCACGAACGCCCGGCTGATTGCCAACCAGGAGCGCAAGAACATCTGGTACTCCTACCCGCGCTGGGTCAAGGATGAGTCCGCCGTGGTGTACCATTCCTACGAGACGGGCAAAGGCGCGCTCTACCTGTACACGCTGGAGGACGGAGCCACGACCCGCGTCTCGACGAACCCGCAGGCCGACTACCGGTATCCCCACGGCGAGGCGACGCCGAAGTAGGCCGCCCGGGCAGCCCACGGGACTACGATTCGCGGCGCAGCCGGCGAGCCGGCACGGTGGCCGGCAGAGACGAACGAACAAGGGAGGACGGATGAGCCAGGCAGGCAAAGCCGACAGGCACCCCGTCCCCATGCGAACGTTCATCTGCTGCGCGGCAGGCGTGCTGCTGCTCTCCTCGGTGGTCCCGGCCCAGGACCACTGGCCGCAGTTTCATGGGCCGAATCGCGACAACAAGTCCGCTGACACGGGGTTGCTGAAGACGTGGCCGAAGGGCGGTCCTCCGCGCGTCTGGGAAGCGACCGGTATCGGCGAGGGGTACTCGACCGTCGCCATCGCGGGGCAGCGCATCCACACGACCGGAAGCGTTAATGGGGATTGTGTCATCACCGTCCTGGACATGGACGGGAAGAAGGTCTGGGCCGGTAAGAACGGCAGGGCTTGGGATAAGAGCCATCCCGGGACCCGCTCCACGCCGACGATCGCCGACGGGAGGCTCTACCACCTCAGCGGAATCGGGAATCTCGTATGTCTCAAGGCCGACGACGGAGAGGCGGTATGGTCGCTTGACATCATGGGCAGATTCGGCGGTCGCAACATCATGTGGGGGCTGGCTGAATCACCGCTCGTCTTCGACGATAAGGTGGTCTGCACACCGGGCGGCAAGGAGGTCAGCCTCGCGGCGCTCGACAGGAAGACGGGCGAGGTTGTCTGGGAATGCAGAGGGGCCGGCGACCGACCGGGTTACGCGTCGCCGATCCTGGTCGAGTACAAAGGGCTGAGACAGATCGTCACGGTGATGTCGGAATCCATCGTCGGGGTGCGCGCCTCCGACGGAAAGCTGCTGTGGCGGTATCCGCACAAGGTTTACGCTGACGAGAATATCACGACGCCGATTTTCCACGAAGGTTTTCTGATCGTCTCGGGTTGCGTCAAGAAGGGGACGACTTCGCTGCAACTCGACGTTTCGGGCGACGACTGCTCGGTAAGCAGGCACTGGCATAACCCGACGCTCGATAACAAGCAGGGGGGGCTGATCCTGGTTGGCGGCAGAATCTACGGATACGCCGAGCATCTCGGTAAGTCCACGCCCTGGGTGTGCATTGATGTCAAGTCGGGCAAGGACATCTTTCAATCCGCCCCCGTGCAGTCCTCCTACAAGTACCCCAACGGCTGTCTCACTTACGCGGACGGGATGTTCTATCTCTTCTCCGATGACGGGCACCTGGTCCTGGCGAAGGCGACGGATGAGGGGTTTGACGTGGCCGGGAGCCTGACACTCAAGGATCCGGGAGAGAGATCGACGTGGGCGCATCCTGTGGTATGCGGCGGGAGGCTGTATATCCGCTACGGCGACAAGCTTGGCGTCTACAGCGTCTCGGCTGGGGGATCCAAGTGACACTCCAGACAGCAGGCCTCCCCCAAACCCTCGCCGGCCTCACTGTTCGTACCGAATCCCACCTTCTGTACATCCAGTAATCAGGAGAATCACGCAATGGGTCATTCCAGGACACGAACGGCTGAAACGGTTGACCGACGGAGTTTTCTCAAGACCGGCGTGACGGCGGTCGTCGGGGCTGCCGTGGCAGCCTCCGGTGTCGCCCTGGCGAGTGAGCCGTCGAGCGACCCAAAGCAGATCGCCACGCGACCCTTCGGCAAGACGGGCCGCACGCTGCCGATCCTGGGCTACGGCGGGGCCGCACTGCCCAAGGTATGGGGCAACCCGCTGTCGGCCGAAGATCGTGTCAAGCTGGTTCGCTACGCCTACGATCGGGGCGTGCGCTACTTCGACACGGCGGGCAACTACATGGAGAGCCAGGCGATTCTCGGCTACGCACTGAAGGGCATCCGCGACAACGTCTACCTGGTCACGAAGGTCGAGACGACGGAACCCGACAAGGTCCGCGGCGCCGTTGAGAAATCGCTCGAGGAACTCCAGACGGACTATCTCGACGGCATCCTGATCCACGGAACGCCTGGGATCGAGCAGATGACCGTCGAACGGGCGATGAAGGTCCATGGCGAGCTGGTCAAGTTGCGCGACGAAAAGATCGCCCGGTTCATCGGGCTCTCAGCCCACTCCTACTTCGACAAGGCGCTCGCGCTGATTGCCTCCGGCGGGTTCGACCAGTGCATGCTCTCGTACGGCTATATCCCGAGAGGGTACAATCAGGTGTTCTCGGCCAGGATGGTTGAGCTGCGCAACGCGTGCGTGGCCAAGGCGCACGAACTGGGCATGGGCATCGTCGCCATGAAGGTCGTCGGCGGCGGCGTGCTGGGCGCCTGGTCCGGATACGTCGTGCCGGGATTCGATAAGGCGCGCCTGGGGCAACTGCCCGGCGCCTCAATCCGTTATGTGCTGCAAGACGAGCGGATCCATATCCTGGTCATCGGCATGCGCCTGAAAGAAGAAATCGATGCCAACATCAAGACGCTCTCGGGTGACGTGACGTACACACCGGACGATCGGGCCCGCCTGGCCGAGTTCTGCGCAAGAGCGTACGACAGCGACGCGATCAAGGCGATGAGGATTGACTGAGTGTCAGGAGTGTCGGTTGGTTCGACAAGTGGTGAATCGTTTCGCGCACGATAATGAGCACGCCATGACGTCACGCGAGAAGCGCCTGAAACGCCGAGACTTCCTGCGGAAGTCGGCCGCCGGTGCGGCGCTGGCCGCCGGGGCCGGCATGCTTCCCGTGCCTGCTCTGGCCAGGTCACCGTCGCCCAACGAGAAATTGAGCGGCGCCAGGCCTGCCACCGGCCCATCGGGCGACGCACGCCCGAATGTGGTGGTCCTGTTGGCGGATGACCTGGGGTTTCAGGACATTGGCTGCTACGGAGGTCCGGTGAAGACGCCGGCGCTCGACGGCCTGGCCGCCAATGGCGTGCGCTTTACGGATTTCTACTCGGGATGCGCCGTATGTTCGCCTTCGCGGGCGACACTGCTCACGGGACGACATCATATCCGCGCGGGCGTATACAGTTGGATTTGGGACCACGGCCAGAACTCGCATCTATTGGAGCGAGAGGTCACGCTGGCAGAGGTCCTGAAGCGTCACGGCTATGCGACGGCGCATTTCGGAAAATGGCACCTGGGATTGCCGACAGCGAATCGGGACAAACCGACGCCGGATGTGCATGGCTTTGATTACTGGTTCGCCACGGGGAATAACGCCGAGCCAAGCCATAAGGACCCGGTCAACTTCATCCGCAATGGCAAACCCGTTGGAAAGATGGAAGGCTATTCGTGCCAGATTGTCGTCAATGAGGCGATCACCTGGCTTAACTCCCGGCCGAAGCCGAACGGGCCGTTCTTCCTGAACATCTGGTTCCACGAGCCACACGCGCCAATCGCCGCACCCGCTGAGATTGTCTCACGTTACGGCAAGGTCGACGACCCAGCGGCGATCTACTCCGGGACGATCGAGAACACCGACCGCGCCATCGCGCGTCTGCTGGCGAGTTTGAAGGAAATGGACGTGCTGGAAAACACGCTCATCATCTACTCATCCGACAACGGCAGCTACCGCGAGGATCGCAACGGCGGCCTGCGCGGCAGCAAGGGCTCCAACTTCGAGGGCGGCATTCGGAGCCCCGGCGTCTTCTGCTGGCCGGGGGGAATGGTGCGGGGTCGCGTCGAGCACGAGCCCGCCGGCTCGGCGGATTTGCTGCCGACGGTTTGTGGCCTACTGCGGATCGACAAACCCAAGGGCGTTCACCTCGACGGTTCCGATCTCTCGCCGCTCTTGACCGGTCGTGCCAACCAGTTCACCCGGCACCAACCGCTGTTCTGGCTCTTGCCAACGTCGAATCCCACCGCGGCGATCCGGGACGGCCGATACTCTCTTGTGGGCTACCGCAACTACAAACTGCCGCAGGACCACCGGGCGATGGCGGCCTTGTTAAACAGGATCGTGGAGATTGTCGGGAAGGACGAGGGAAAACCAGGCGGGGGCAACCTGCGGAGTCGGATCTTCAACACGGAATTCGACAACCCGGAGGCGGAACGGCTGCGCATTCAGTATGTGCAGTTGAACATGTTCCAGGAGTCGTGGATTCCGCTGATCAAGGCCGGTGGGTTCGGCCGGTTCGAATTGTATGATCTGGCCGCCGATCCCAGGCAGGAGACAGACGTTTCCGCCCAGCATCCCGACATTGTTGCCAGGCTCAAGAAGCAGTTGCTGGAAATCAACGCCAGCGTAATGGCCGACGCGCATGACTGGCATCTGAATTCATCCCGAAACGCATTGGACGCTCGAACCGATTCCCTGCGAGTCGTGGCGGGTGATACACGCCGAGGAACGACCGAATTCTGATTTTCGGCGTCGAGTGACTAGGGCCGGAGGCAGGTCAGGCATTTAAGGAGTCCTGTCATGCGATATCGAACCACCTGCATCGTTGTGCTCTTGCTGACCGTTTCCTCGACATCCACCGCGCAGTTCCCCTGGCAGAAACCGGTGAAGCGCGATCCGGCGGAAATCGAGCGCATCGTGGGACCGATCGGGAAGCGAGAGCCGTCCCGCGACCTGACCATCGTCTGGGTCTGGGGCATCGACAAACTCCACGCCAAAGAAACCCACGAATACGCCTGGGTCATGGACCGCTACGTGAATGGGCTCCTGCCTCGGGTCCCGCGCGTCACGGTCATTCCCTCCATGTTTTTCCCCAAGAAGGAACTATGGGAAAAGGCCGACCTGGTCGTCTTCTACCTGTGGCCGCGTGGGGAGGGGTGGGATTACGATCTCGTCGACGCCTATCAGAACTAGAGCAGTTCACGTTTGGATGTAGCGTGTGCCGATAAGAGTAGGCATGGAAACCTACTCGATAGATCTGCGGGAGCGTGTGGTGCGGGCGTGCGATGAGAGCGTGCACACGCACGAGGCGATCGCCGCGACGTTCGGTG
>DATKZH010000389.1:0-2627 GCA_035528065.1 Thermoguttaceae bacterium
CCTTCCCAACGCCGGCAAGCGCCGGCCCCCCGTCGATCCGGCGATTCTCACCGATCCCCAATGGGTGTGGCTTTCCCTTCCCGGCGGCTCCGCCCTGCCCGACGAAATTTGCAACGACGATGACCCCCTCCCCCTGGTGGCTCAGCAAAACGGCAGTCGTTGGCTCGGCCTGCACGTCGAAGGGACTCCCGACCAGCGCGATGATCTTCGCCGCCGACTGGCCGAGGCGGTCGACATTGAGATTCGCGGGGAAATGCTGTCCGCGGCAAAAACGCCGGAGGCCCGGGTCGCGGCTATCCACGACGAGCTACCAGCCCGACCCCAGCACCCCGACGCCGACGTGCCGATGCGAGATGTTTGCGAATGGTCCGGCGGCGACGTGCCGGCGCAGTGGACGGCCGCCGACTTCGCACCGCTCGACTACTGGAGCCTCTACCGCCCGGGGCTTTTCCACCCACTTGACGACCGCTACGCCGGTCCGCGGCTGCCGATCGACGAGATCGTTTCGCGGGGCGTCGGGTGGGACGGCGATGTTCTGTTCTCTGCGCTCCTGCTTCGCGAGTGCAAATACACCAGGGTAGAGGCCGAGGCCGCGCTGAAGGCGTCCGGTTCGCCCTGGGCGGCGAAGCTGGCCGAGTTCATGGACGAGCGAGCCGTTTGGGAGTGGGAAGTTTTCGACGGAAGCTGGTGCCCACCGGACGCCTGGCCGGTCGAATGGCACATGCCGGGCGACGATTGGCCCGTCGAGGTGAGAATAGACGGCGAGGGCCGGCGCGGCCGCGTTGGCGTGGTGTTCAGATCCTACCGCCGAGAGTACCCCGATCGGCTTGACCTGTCCGACGGCTTTCAGCGCACACAAACCGTCAAGCGGCTGGCCGAGGCGTGGGGCCTGCCCGTGCCGTGGCTGGCTTGGCTCGATCAGCGGCTCGCGGCCGAGGCGATTAAGCAGGCCCCGGACACCCGGGCGGAAGACGATCCCCAAGGGCAGGAGATCCCAACGTCCCGCGCCGCGATGCTCCGTTTGACAGACATCGGCAACGGCCAACGACTGGCAAACCTACACGGCAACGACCTGCGCTATTGCTGGCCGTGGTCCAAGTGGCTGGTTTGGTCCGGGCAACGCTGGAAGCTTGACGACGTGGGCGGGGTGGCAGCCCGGGCGAAGGCGACGGTGCGGAGTATCTACAGCGAGGCGGCGAGGGCGGAAGAGGACTCGGAACGCAAGGCTATCGCCGCGTGGGCCCGGCAGTCGGAGCGGCGGGAACGGGTCGCCGCAATGGTCGACCTGGCACGTTCCGAGCCGGGGATCCCGATCCTGCCCGACCAGTTGGACCGCGACCCGTGGGTACTGAACTGCACCAACGGCACACTGGACCTCCAGACGGCCAAGCTACGGCAGCATGACCGAATGGACTACCTCACCAAGCTGTCACCCGTTGCCTACCAACCGTCGGCCCAATGCCCGCGGTGGGATGCGTTTCTGGAAGACATCTTCCAGGCTAACGCAGAGCTGGTCGGGTTCGTGCAACGGCTGGCGGGCTACTGCTTGACCGGCGACGTTTCCGAACAAGTGTTGCCCATCTTTCACGGTATCGGGGCGAACGGGAAAAGCACGCTGGTCAGTACGCTCTTGGAGATGCTGGGCAGCGACTACAGTATGAAGGCCCCCGCCGACTTCCTGGTCGCGAAGCGGGACGAGGCCCACCCCACGGGATTGGCCGACCTGGCGGGCAAGCGGTTGGTCGCCTGTCAAGAGACGGAAGACGGCCGACGGCTTGCCGAAAGCCTTGTGAAAGAACTCACCGGCGGCGACCCGCAGCGGGCCCGACGGATGAGGGAGGACTTCTGGCAGTTCTGGCCCACCCACAAGGTCATTCTCGCGACAAACCACCGACCGGCCGTCAAGGGGACGGACTACGCGATTTGGCGGCGACTCCGGCTGGTCCCCTTCAATGTCGTCATCCCGCCGGATGCACGGGATAAGCATCTGCTGGACAAGCTACGCGGCGAGCTAGAAGGCATCCTGGCGTGGTCCGTCCGGGGCTGCCTGGAGTGGCAACGAGATGGGCTACGTGAGCCCGGCGACGTGGTGACCGCCACCGATAACTACCGCAACGAAGAAGACATCGTGGGCGTGTTCCTGGCCGAATCCTGCGACCAGGACGCGGAAACCTGGGAGCGGGGCAAGGCGTTGTATGCGGCCTACAAACGGCATTGTGAGGATTCTGGGGAGCATCCGGTCGGCCAACGGCGGTTCGGCCGGGTCATGACCGAACGCGGTTTTGAGCGATACATGAACAATGGGACCTGCTACCGGGGGGTTCGGGTACGGGCCGAATAGGTGGATTACGGAAGGAACGGAAGGAACGGAAGGAACTTCCCGTATAAACAGTACCCTCGCGCATATAGGCCCCTTATACCGGAAATTCATTCCGTTCCTTCCGTTGGTTCCGTGGATGCTCGAAACGGGGCGATGCAACCTTGTTCCACGCATTCCACCTGGCGTCGCGTCAAGCTGATCCCGTTCACCGTGGTGATTCCCGACCGCGAACAAGACCACGACTTGCCCGAGAAGCTGCGAGCCGAGGCCCCCGGAATCCTGGCATGGGCCGTCGATGGGTGTCTGG
>DATKZH010000390.1:0-31337 GCA_035528065.1 Thermoguttaceae bacterium
ACAGCATCGTCCAGGGTGGTTTGCTCTCGGGGGCCCGGCGCCGACCTTTCGCCCACAACGACTGGCGGGCCGTGGACAAGCTTCTCGAGCAGTTTCGCCATGAGTATCGTCGCGTGCTGGTCGTGATCGAAGGCGTGTACAGCATGGACGGCGACATCCCCGATCTGCCTGGGTTCGTCGAAGTGAAGAAGCGCCACAACGCCCTGCTGATGATCGACGAGGCGCACTCGATGGGTACCCTGGGACCGCACGGACGCGGGATCTCGGAACATTGCGGGGTCGATCCGGCGGACGTGGACATCTGGATGGGCACGCTGAGCAAGTCCTTCGGTAGTTGCGGTGGGTACATTGCCGGCTCGAAGGCCCTGGTGGAGTACTTGAAGTACACGGCACCCGGTTTCGTCTTCAGCGTGGGCATGTCGCCACCGAACGCCGGGGCGGCACTCGCCGCGCTCCAAGTGCTGGAGGCCGAGCCCGAGCGGGTCACGCGGCTCCAGGAGCGGTCACGCTTGTTCCTCGAGCTGGCCAGGGAGCGTGGCCTGAACACCGGGATGAGCAAGGACTCGCCGGTGGTGCCGGTGATCTTGGGTAACTCGGTGCATTGTCTCCAGTTGTCCAAGGCCCTGTTCGTTCGGGGCGTGAACGTGCAGCCGATCCTTTACCCGGCCGTGGAAGAGAGCGCCGCCAGGTTGCGGTTCTTCCTCACGTCGATGCACACCGAAGAGCAGATCCGCTATGCGATCGACGTCGTAGCGGAGGAACTGGAGAAGATCGACCCTGTGCATCTGGGCCGGGCGAAGTCGCGGCGAAGGGCCTCCCTGGAGTCCATTCGATCCACCTGATCGGCCGGCGGCGAAGTGACGACGCGGCACGCCCGGAAGCCGGTTGCGTGCTCCGGATGCGCACCGATCGCATGCATCCGGTCCATGCGTTGCGAAAGCCGGCCGCATGCCGGTCCGTGGGTCACGCGGCAATCGTCCCTGCCGACGAAGCTTCCCACGCGGAGGGCCCGCGCACAAACAGCCTGGGCGATTCTCTCGGTGGGCCGCGCCTCGCCATTTTGGATGGGCTATTCCTGCGAAGTGCCAAAGCAGCGATCCGGGGCTGCAAACCTCCGAATGCAACAAAGCCCCGGCTTGCATCCGGGGCTTCGTCGATGGTCCGGTCGATTCGATCGAGATAGGTCGTCGGGCTGCCGGGGGCCCTGGCGTGAAGAGCAGGGCCCTTCGGGCGAACGTGCCCTAACGGTTCAGTTCGACACGGAAATTGAGCCCGTGCGCGAGGAAGTCCTCGTGATTCTGGTCGTTGATGCCCATCACCGTATTTTGCCCGAGGATATAGTCGATCGTGTTCGGGGCTCGGGCGATCCCGTCGACCCAGATTCCCGTCCAACCGACGCCGGCTGACACCGATCGGGTGAGCTGGTACTTCAGATCGACGCGGAGTTCCGCCGCGGGGCTCCACTCATGGAAGCGTCGGTCGTGGGAGAAGGCGGACGCCGCCATGTTCGAGATCTTCAGCACGCCTTCCTGGTCGTCGTCCAAGGCAGCGTCAATGACGCCCTGGGGATTCAGATGCTCTCCCAGCAGGCCTTGCTGCTTGATGTTCTGTTGGTTGAAGCCGGAGAAGAAGCGAGCCTCCGTGGACCACGTCCAGCGGTTGCCCGTGCGGTACCACCGCAATCCCACCTGCGGCCCAACGACGTGGTTCTCCACCCGGTTCTCCCACCAGCTATCGCCCAAGCCGTGAGGAATGTTTTCGGGCGGGGCGTCGTCCCCCTCGGCGATACGCTCTCGGGCATCGACGGAGAACCGGTCATCGATCTCCATGTATCGCGCCCCAACGAACCACTCCAGGATCCCGCCGCAGTGGAACGGGTGCATCCGGTACATGTAGCTCAGTTCCGCGCCCCACGTGGTGATCTTGTAACGGGCTTCCAGGTCGTCGAATCTGACCTGCAAGTCGTCGATCCAGAGAGGGCCGTCGCCTATGCCCACAGCAGGGGGATCGATTATGGTCCAGATGGGCCCCTGTAGGTGGTATTGCGGAGGCGAACCGAAGGGAGCATCGACAAAGACCACGTGCGCGTCCGAGGCACGCAGGGTCTGAGTTTGCGGGCGAATGTTGAGGAAACTGGAAAGCCAGCCGTGATGGCCCTCGATGAATCCGAAGTCATAGCGCTGCCCCGACACCCCGTCCGAATCGAACACTCCCGTGCTAAGCGTGCTGGATTCGATGACCTTCTGGGGCTCGAAGCCGGGATCGAAAAAGCCATCGTCGTCCACGTCGGGGTTTTGGGGCGTGATCACGACCCGTCGCGTGGTGGGGTCGCCGATCAATCCCGGGTCGGGTTTGCTGGGCCACATGAGCATCATGTCGAAGGAAAAGAAGAACCCTTCGTTTGCCCGGTACCCGCCCCCGTACTGGCTCATATCGGCCGGGGCGAAAAGTTGCAGATCGTCGATCCCCACTGGGTGGGCACCGAGAACGGGTACGGCGGCCACGAGTACCAATGTCCACGCTGCCAGTAACGTCTTTGTCCGGGATAGCGACATGGCTCCAATGTACCTCAGTGAGAGCTGAGTGATCGTATTCACACCGACTCCTCCGTGTGGAGAGTCCATGCATGCCGGTGGTGACGATAGTATCGGACACGCCAGTCGTGGCAGTTGAGCAAGAAAGGTAAAGCCTGCGGAAAATGACGGCGTTTTGCGTTCCCGCCCCACTCGTTACGTGAAAATAGGGGACATGGAGCGATTAGCGGTCCGGCGCGGAGAAGGGTGGCGAATTGAGCTGGGCGGTCAATGAGGCAAGGTTCCCGACCATCGGCAGTCCGCCGGGCAACTGATGAAGAGCGGGGCGAGTGTCGTCGAAGAGGACTACCGAAGAGCGGGCCGCAAGGCACCCGTCAAGGCTGCCAGAGATCGTGGGTGATCAGGAAATCGACCGCGGGGTCGATGTCCTTGGTGTCGCCTTCATTGCTGGAGGTCGCTTCGACCGTCTCGAAGGCGACTGCCAGGTTGGCAAACGCCAAGCCGGCATTGGACAAGCGGGCCCAGTTGTCCCGCGCTTCCAGCAGATCGTCCAGCGCGGAATCGAAGAGCCTGGCTAGGTCGTTCCCCCCTTCGGTGGCATAAGCTTCCACGCGAGGAAAGGAGACGACCCGGTTCGAGAACCCAGCTCCAGACAGCCAGGCCTCGTGGGGCCATGCCTCAAACGTGTCTTGCCCCGCCGAAGCGTGCAGCAAAGCGAGGTCTTCGTGGCCCGGCGTGCTGTACGCGTTGACATACCGGAAGGACGTGACCTGATTACGAAACCCATTGCCGACGAGTTGGGCCATCTCGGGCCAGGCCTCAAACGTATCCTTTCCGGCCGGATCGTCGTACAGCCTGGCCACGTCGTCTCCACCGGGAGTGGCATAGGCGTACACCGAATGAAACGACTTGACGCGGTTGAAGAACCCGTCGCCGTAGAGTCTGGCCTCGTTGGGCCACGCCTTCAGAGTGTCCTGCCCGATGGGGTCGTCGTACAGTCTGGCCACGTCCCCGTCGTCGGCCGTGGCGAAGGCGTGCACGTAGCGGAACGACTTGGCCCGGTTGTAGAAGCCGTCACCGTAGAGCTTGGCTTCCGTGGGCCAAGCCTTCAGCGTATCGCGCCCCCCGGGATTGTCGTAGAGGACGGCTACGTCGTTGTTGCCCTCGGTCGCGTAGGCGTGCACGTAGCGGAACGACTTGACCCGGTAGTAGAAGCCGTCGCCATAGAGCTTCGCTTCGTCGGGCCAGGCCTTGAACGTGTCTACGCCGTCGGGGTCGTCGTAGAGGGCGGCTACGTCGTCGTTGCCCTCGGTCGCGAAGGCGTGCACGTAGCGGAACGACTTGACCCGGTAGTAGAAGCCGTCGCCGTAGAGCTTCGCTTCGTTGGGCCAGGCCTTGAACGTGTCTACGCCGTCGGGGTCGTCGTAGAGGAGGGCCACGTCGCCGCTGCCCAGGGTGGAGAAGCCGTACACGTAGTCGAACGATTCGGCCCGGTTACGGAACCCCTCCCCGTACAGCTCGGCATAGTCGGGCTTGGCGACGAAGGTATCTTTCCCGGTCGCGTTGTCGTAGAGCGAGGCCACGTCGCCGCTGCCCGCGGTCGCGTATGCGATCACTTGCCCGAACAGCTCGGCCCGATTGGAGAACCCGTCGCCGGAGAGCGTGGCCGACCCCGGCGTGGCGATGAAGGTGTCACTCTCTGCGGAGTCGTATAGGTGAGCCACGGCGCCGCCGCGAGCGGTGATCGATTCCGCGCCCTCTATGGCCACCGTGTAGCCGTTGCGGGTGAGCGTACCCCGATTGGGCCACATCTCCATCACCTCTTCCGGGTCACTCCCGTAGAGGATCGCTTCGTCCCCAGGGCCGCCAAGGAAGGTCACCGACGAGACCTCGGTGGTCTCGAACTCGTACCGGAGGCCGTTGATGGCCACCTGGCGGGCCGTCGACGTCTCGAACTCGAACCGGTCTTCACCATCAGTCGCGAAGACGGTCACCGTGGTGCCGTCGCGGCTGAGCACGTTGGCCAAGCGGAGATCGACGTCGGAGTAGTCTCCGCTCAGCTTCAGATAGTAGACCTCACCCGGGGCGTCCACCTCGCGATCGATCCGCCGGTTCCCGTAGGTGGGGATCGAGACGGCCACGGGGGAGCCGCTCACGCCATCGGCGTACAACGCAAGCTCGACGTTCCCAAGCCCGACCTGGAAGTTCGCCTCCAGGGTCAGCACGCCCTGGCGCGTGGTCTGGAGTTGATACCAGAGCTCGCCGGCCGAGGGGTCCAGACCGTCGAGATCCAAAAAGGCGACCGTTCCTAGTGGTTGTGCAAGCGTGAAAGAGGCCGTGTATTGGTCGTCGGGGGTCTCCCCGGCGAACAGGTCCCCGTCCTGGTCCAGTGGCGTTCCCGAGGTGTCGAGGATCTGCGGCGCGACGACGATCGTGTACGCGCCTGCGGCCTGCTGCGGGGCAAACAGGATTTCGAGCGTTTGGGGATCCAGCCAGTTGTACCCCATGGGGGAGATGGGACCTTCCGGGCCGATGAAGCTCAGCACGTCCTCGGTCGGCGAGAAGCTGCTCTGGTTCATCGGCTGGTCAAATGCGACGCGCACGGCCTCGACCGGCCCCACCGCTACGCCGTCCGGCAGGTGGCCCACGATGCGCGGGGGGTCGGCGGGGCTGGCGCGCTCGAGAATCAGCGTCCAGCTTTCGAGGATCCCCTGGTCCAGCGCCGCGTCGTCGGTGACTTCCAGCGTCCACGTTCCCAGCGCGTTGGAGCCGTCGACGGCGGAAAGGAGCCCCTCCGGCCGATACCGCCCGGCAAACGGGGCCGCGCCCTGGGTGATGGAGGTCGCGGCTTCGTCGTCGAGCACCAAGCCGCTGAAGCCGTCGCCGCTGCCTCCGACGTCGGTGAAGAGCTCGATCCGGGTGAAGTCGGGGGCAAAGAGATAGACGTCCAAGTCGCTGTCGTAGGTATGCGAAATGGAGATCTGGACGTTGAGGTCGGCAATCACGAACGACTCGTCGATGGTGAGGGTCGACGTGATGGTGCCGAAGTCGGCGAGGTTCCTGGGGACGTCGGCGGAAGGATACTGGGTGCCCGGCAACACGGTGAAGTGCGTCACGTAGTCGTCGCCGCCGGTGCCGTCGGAGTCTCCGTCCAGAGGAGTGCCGAACAGGTCGCTCAGCCCGCTGCCGAGCGCGGTGAAGCGGTAGTTGTCCGGCGGCAACCGTTCCACGCTCGGTTCAAGCGTTGCCGTGAGTCCGGAAGCGTAGGCCGGAGTGACGGTAAGCGGGTAGTGGACGTCGTCCGCCGTATCGAGGCGTCCGTCGGCCCCGGCCCCCGTCAACTCCCAGTGACCGGCGTTGTTCACCGTGGTGGCTTCCATCGCTTCCGAGAAGTGGGCCTCGAAATGATCGACCGGCCCCAGGATCTGACCGCCGTCCGGCGGAAGCGGGTCGACCGAAGCGATTCGCGGCGGGATCACCGCTTCTCGCTCGATAATGATTCCCCACGCGTTCAACGTGCCCGGGTCGATTGCGTTGTCGTCGGTGACCTCCAGGGTCCAGGTGCCCTGGGCATCCAGACCGTCGAGGATGGAGAAGGGCTGTTCGGGCCGGAAACGGCCGCTGAAAGGCGACTGGCCGTCGATGACGGCCGTGTCCGCCTCGTCGTCGAGCACGGTGCCGGCGAAGTCGTTGCCGCTGCCGCCCACGTCGGTAAACAGCTCGATCCGGATGCCGTTGGGGGCGATAAGATAGACGTCCAGGTCGGCATCGTAGCTGTGCGTGATGTCGATCTTCACGTCGAGGTCGGCGATGGGGAAGGACTCCGCGACGGTCAAGGTCGACGTGACGGTGGCCCGGTCGTTGATCGGCTTGGGTACGTTGCCGGACGGATACCAGTCGGCCGGGAGCAGCCGGAAGTGAGTCACGTAGTCGTCGCCGCCGGTCCCATCCCCGTTTCCGTCCAGAGCCGTGCCGGACAGGCTGACGAGGCCGCCGCTGGCGACGGTGAGGCGATAGTTGCCGACGGGCAGTTGCCCCGCGCCGATCTCCAACGCGGCGGTCATCCCGTCCACGTACGGCGGCGAAACGGTAATCGCGTAGGGGACGTCATCGGCCGAGTCGAACAACCCGTCGGGCCCTGCTTCCAGCAGCTCCCAGAAGTCGGCATGGTTGACGCTGGCCGGGTTCATCTCTTTGGAGAAGCGAATATCGAGAATGTCCAGCGTTCCCCACGCGTCGTCGCCGTCGGCCGGAAGCGGGTCAATGGACGCGATGCGGGGTGGCAGCGCGACCCCCCGTTCGGCAACCAGTGCCCAGCCGTGGAGGATCCCTTGGTCCCGCGACCCATGGTCGCCGACCTCCAAGGTCCAGGTCCCCAGCACGTCCAAGCCGTCCATGGCCGACAGCGGTTCGAGGGGCCGATACCGTCCGGTGAAAGGAGCTTCGCCGTCGGTAATCGCGGTATCCGCTTCGTCGTCGAGAATGGTCGCGGCGAAATCGTCGCCGGCGCCGCCAACGCCGGAGAACATCGCGATTCGGGTGCCGTTGGGAGCGACGAGATAGACGTCCAGGTCGGCGTCGTAGGTGTGCGTGATCCGCAGCTCGACGTCGAGGTCGGCGACGGCGTACGACTCTTCGATCGTCAGCCTGGAAATGACCGTGCTGTGGTCCGTGATGCTCTGAGGCACGTCCTCCGCCGCGTACCGCTCGATCGTGGGATCGTCGATCGTGAAGCGGCCGACGTAGGCCGGTCCGGGCGTGCCGTGGGTGTCTCGGATTGCTTGCTCCGAGAGCGTGTAGGTCACCTCGCCGTCGCGCGGCAGACCGCTCGTGCTGTAGGCAACCGAGTCGTCGTCGAGCATCGTGGCCGCGGTCACCCAGCCGGCGCTGAGCAACAGGTCATCCACGTCCACCGACTGGGGATCGACCGGCTCGTTGAAATGGAGAACAATCTCCGCGGGCGGAGCGGACTCGACTGCGCCTTCCGGAGGCGTCGCCGAGATCACCGCCAGAGCCAACGCGTCGTAATAGAAAGTGGCCTGCCAAGCGCTGATCGGGTCGGCATCGCCCGCACGGAGGATCGTCCCCCCCTGAATCTCCATCACCTGGGGGCCTTCGGCGGTGGCCGGCGTCGTGTCGAACTGGAAGCTGACGGTGCCGACGTCCACGGGCGTGGCGCGATCGGCAGGGATCCCGTTGACCATCAGGTCCGCCGCGTCGAGCGTGAGTGGATCATACGCGTGCGAGAACTGGACGGTGAAGTCGACCGGTGCGCCGGAGACGATGGATTCGGCTGCCGGACTGCTGGCCGAAACGCTGAAGGACAGTTCCTCCAGCGTGCTGCGAGCATTGAGCCGCCCCCCCGTCGCAACCCGGCCGTTCAGCGAGGCGACGGGGTCGACGCCCTCGAGGATCGCGGTGCGGATCTGTTCGGCGCTGGCACTCGGAACCGCCGACCAGGCCAGGGCCGCCACACCCGACACGTGCGGAGCGGCCATACTGCTGCCGCTGTAGGTCCCGTAGCCACCACCGGGCAGCGTGCTATAGATGCTCGCGCCGGGGGCGGCCAGGTCGACCGACGCGGCGCCGTAGTTGCTGAACGAGGCGAGGCCGTCGTTGTGATCGGTGGCGGTAACCGCTACGACGTTCGGCAGGTCGTAGCCTGAGGGGTAGTGGGGGCTTTGGTCCGTGTCGACGCCGTCGTTGCCCGCCGCAGCGACAAACAGCACGCCCGCGTCTCCGCTGGCCTGGATGGCGTCGTGAAGCGCCTGGCTGTACGCCCCGCCCCCCCAGCTATTGTTGGTGACGCGAATACTGACCGCGTACTGGGATCTCATCATCGTGGCGTAGTTCAGCGCCTGCACGGCCGCGCTGGTGAAGCCGTTCCCCTGGGCATCGAGGAACTTCAGGGCCATGACGGAGCCGTTCCAGTTGACGCCGGTGATGCCCTGGCCGTTGTCGCCGGCCGCGGCGATCGTGCCCGACACGTGCGTGCCGTGGCCGTTATCGTCCATCGGATCGCCGTCGCCATTGGCGAAGTCGTACCCGTGGACGTCGTCCACGAATCCGTTTCCGTCGTCGTCGATGCCGTTGGAGGGCACCTCTCCGGGGTTGGTCCAGACGTTCGCCGCGAGATCGGGGTGGGTGTAGTCGACGCCCGTATCGATCACTCCCACGACGATGCTTGCACTCCCCGTGGTAAGCTCCCATGCCTCGGGGGCGTCGATGTCCGCGTCCGACGTGCCACCCGTCTGCCCCGTGTTGTGCAGGCCCCAAAGCGCCGAGAACTCGTCGTCGTTGGGGAACGCTTCGGTTGCGAGCACCGCATTCGGTTCCGCATAGGCGACCTGCGGATTGCTGCCCAACCAGGCTTCAACCGTACTGAGGTCAACTTCCGGGTCCGACTGAAGGAGGACCATGCCCTGCAAGCCCAGGCCGCAGATGACCTGCGTCGGGAACGGTGAGCTTTCCAGCAGGTCTGCCGCGCCGGCAACGTCCCCCGCCAGGTAGGTTGCCTCCGGTGTGAGTTGAACGACCCATTGACTGGGCGCCGCGGCAGTCGATTCGTCCGGCCACACCGTCCGTGGCCCGGACGGCTCGGTCTCAAGTTGCAGAGGGCCCGGCGGGAGATCGGCTTTGGGCGCGGGCGCGGGCGCGAGCTGTTCAAACCAAGCAACGTCGACGGTGGGCGTCCAGGAAGCCGGCGGCAGCTCGTCGGCCGCAGCGCCGATGCTCAGAAGGGCCCGCTGCTCCAACGACTCCAATCGGCACCGCCGCGGGCAGACGGCAGCGGAGGTCCGCGCACGGGAAAGGAGCGTGCGCCGCAGGCAACCACCCGCGATCGCTCGAAACTGTTCTATCGCCGAGGAGAGCCTTCGCCTCATCGGATTTCCCTAGCCAAGGAGGGCGGTGGATCGAATGGGGGGAGTCCATCGGGCCTCCGCAACGGCCGTCCGGCCTCCGGGCGACAAACACGACGCAGCCGCTGAGGTACACGCGACGGCCGACAAAACGGTCGACCGGGTTCGGGACCTTCGCCGCCAACTCCTCCGAAGACGATGCCCCAGGCCCATCGCCGCCATTGTACCCCGGAACGGCAAAAGGCAGTATGCGAGATGCCTGGATTTCTACGACGCGGGCACATCTCGGCTCCGGGAAAGGGGCGCGCGAGGTGAACGCCGCCGAAGGCAGCGGACCGATCGGGGCTGTCGACTTCCTCAAGCATCTGGCGCGCGCGACAATTGCCCTTTAGACGGCTGGACACCGGTTTCGTTCGACGTCGAGGATGGACACCCTCCCCGGTTCCTTCAATCCAAGGTCGTTTCGGTTCCCCCCAGGAACCCGTGTGCCGCAATCTCAGATTCTACCAAGTCCGCTCGGTGCTGAAGAGGAAATCGAGGGCGGCGGTGTTGACGTCCTCGGTGTCGCTGGCATTGCTCTGCCTAGCGACCACCTCTTCAAAGTCACTGACCCAATACGCGTAGCCGAGTAGCTCGTTGGACAGGCTAGCCCGGTTCGCGGCGGCCGCGACGTGATCGGGGTACTCCTCAAGCGCCGAGTCGTTCAGATACGCCTTATCGGATCCGCCGCTGGTCGAGTACGCGTACACTTTGGCGAAGGCGGACGCCCTGTTGTAGTAGACCCCGTTGTAGAGCTTGACCGACTCCGGCGTGGCCACGAGCGTGTCCTTGGACGGGGAGTCGTACAACTTGGCCACGTCGTTCCCACCCGGAGTGGCATAGGCGTACACGGAGTAGAACCCCTTGGCCCGGTTGAAGAACCCGCCGCCATTGCCATAGAGCTTGGCCTCGTTGGGCCATGCCTTCAGGGTGTCTTGTCCGCTGGGATCGTCGTACAGGACGGCCGTGTCCTTATCGCCCTCGGTGGCGTAGGCGTGCACGAAGCTGAACGCGTTGGCCTTGTTGTAGAAGCCCTCACCGTAGAGCTTGGCTTCGCTGGGCCAGGCCTTGAACGTGTCGCGTACTCCGGGGCTATCGTAGAGGACGGCCGTGTCCCCGCCGTCCTTGGTAGCGTAGCCGTAGACGGAGTCGAACCCCTTGGCCCGGTTGAAGAACCCGCCGCCATTGGCATAGAGCTTGGCCTCGTTGGGCCAAGCCTTGAAGGTATCCACGCCGTCAGGATCGTCGTACAGGACGGCCACGTCCCCATCGCCTTCGGTGGCGAAGGCGTGCACGAAACTGAACGAGCTGACCCTGTTGAAGAACCCGGTCCCGTAGAGCTTGGCCTCGGTGGGCCACGCCTTGAACGTGTCCTTCCCGCCCGGATCGTCGTACAGGACCGCCGTATCTCCGCCGCCCGCCGTGGCGAAGGCGTACACGGAGTCGAACGAGGCGACCTTGTTGTAGAAGCCGTCGCCATAGAGCTTGGCCTCGCTGGGCCACGCCTTGAACGTGTCCGCGGAATGAGGGTCGTCGTACAAGACGGCCATGTCGCCGCTGCCCTCGGTGCCGTACGCGTGCACGTGGCTGAACGACTTGGCGATCGTGTAGAAGCCGTCGCCATAGAGCTTGGCGATGCCGGGCCACGCCTTGAGCGTGTCCTTGCCTTCCGGGTTGTCGTGCAGGATGGCGAAGTCCGTGCCGCCGCCGCCAAGGGCAAAGACCCATTCCACGTTGGCTGCGGACACGTTGTACCGGCTGGCGGAAAACGCAGCGTGGTCCGGGTAGAGGTCGACCGTCTCGTCGAGCGCGGTCCCCTTGATGACAACTTCGTCGTGACCGCCTTGCCCGTCAAACCGAATGGAGAGGACCTCCGGTCGGATCGCGTACCGCACGCCGTTGACCAACACGACCGACGTGGCGGCCGTGGGACCGGCGTAGAACTCGAAGCGGTCGTCCCCGGACGTGCCCGGCAGATTGAGCACGGTCGACGTTCCGCCGCTCGCGCCGTCGGCGAAGTAAACGCCTCCGATGCTCCCGGTGATCGCGCCCCCTCCGGTGCCGCCGCCGCTGACGGCGTTGACGCGGAAGTGACGGTGGTAGACGCCGTTGGCGTCGGCGTCCGGACCGGTCCACACGACGGCGAAGTCGCCGTCGGCGTCCAAGGCCACCGCCGAGCTTGTCTGATTGCCGATCACGTTGGCATTCACCTGGAACTCACCCACGACCAGCCCGGTGTCCGGATCGACGTAATCGTTTCCGTCGACGTCGTAGGCGCGGGCGTAGATGCCGCGGTCCGCCGCGTCGGGGTTATCCTGGCCGACGGTCGTCCAGGTGACGACGAAATCGCCTTCGCCGCTCATGGAGACGTCCGGCTGGAACTGCCAGTAGAGCGTGGTCTGGTTGACGCGGAATGAGCTGCCCAGCGCGGCACCGCCGGCACCGTAGCGACGGGCATAGACGCCCCAGTCGCTGCCGTCTTGGATGTCACTGGCCCAGACCACCACGAAGTTGCCGTCTGCGTCCATGCCGACATGCGCGTCGGTTTGATCGTCGAGCGTGAAGGTATTGACAAGGAACTGCCCGCTCAGCGGCGCGCCCGCCGCGCTGTAGCGTCGTCCGACAACGCCCCATTCGCTGCCGTCGCCGGGCTGATTGAAGGCCGACCACACGATGGTGAAGTTGCCGTCCTCGTCCATGGCGATATCGGAATCCGCCTGACGATTGAGGACCGTGGTGTTCACCGGGAACTCATCGCCCTTGGCCTCGCCGAGGTAGTCGTAGCGGCGAGCGTACACACCATCCTGGTCTCCGTCCTGGCCGTAGCTGGTCCAAGTGACGGCGAAGTCGCCGCGGTCGTCCATGGCCACACTGGGCACCGTCTGGCCATACTTGCGGGCGTCGCCCGACTGATTGACTATGAACTGCTCGGCCAAAGGCTGACCGAAGGCATCGAACACGCGAGCGAAGATGCCCACCCGGTCGATCGTGCCCTGGTCGTCCACTTCCCCTTCGCCGGACCAGGTGACCACGAAGCTGCCGAACGCGTTCATCGCCACGGCCGGTTGGAGCTGGTCGCCCGTCCGGTAGCTGTTGACGATGAACTCGCCGCCAATCGGATTGCCGAAGCGGTCGTACCGGCGGGCCTTGATGTTGCTGTCGACTCCGATCACCGCGCCGGTGGCGTCCAGCACGTCGGCCGTCTCGACCCAAGCGACCACGTAATTGCCGCTGGCGTCGGACGCCACGGCCGGGCTGTCTTGGTTGCCCGCGTCGTTGAAGTTGACCAGCTTATCCTCGTAGTCCGGATCGGGATCGCCAGGGCGGCTTCGATCGCCGTCCAGGGCGGGCCCGCCGGCTTCGTCGGAAACGATGAACGTCCGCCGGAAATCGCCGTCCGGCGAGCCGTCGTAGTCGCCGTCCAGACGGTTGCCGAACTGGTCCTCGACGTAGCTGCGGATTCTCAACACGTACGTCCCCGGGCCGAGCGGCTGCTTGCCCGGGTCGCTCGGATCGCCGTCGAGCATGAGCACGGCTTCGTACTTGTTGGTCTCCTCGGGCAGGATCGGGAACGGACTGGCGGAGGTCTGGTTCAGCCCGAACTGCACCGCGGCCACCCCGCCGGAGAGCACCTGCCCGTTGCGGGTGAGGATCCAATTGCTCCGGTTGGTGATGCTGTCGATCAGCGACGGCGAGCTGTCGATGAGGTCCTCGCTGAAGCTGACGATCAAGGTCGTGGGGCCCTCGTCGACCACCACGCCATCGGTCAACTGTTGGAGGGCGACGTCGGTGCCCGTCGAGATGACGTTGATCACGTCGGCCACCATCGGGCCGGCGTCGTCCTCCGAGGCCTCCGACCGCTTGTAGAAGATCCCGAGCGACGCCGGGATGAGCGAGTCGTAGCCCTCGCGGACGAAGACCGTATCGCCCGTGTCGTCCACGGCGACGCTGGCGTACAGGCCCGGGGTACCGGTGAACACGGTGAAGTTGCCGCCCAGCTCCCCGTTGGGGCCCAGCGACGGATCGCCCACCCGGTCGTTCTTGGCGTACCGCTGCGCCTTGTTCGCCCAGACGATCACGAAGTCCCCGTCAACGTCCATCGCCGCCTGAGATCGTGAGGCGTCGCCGGCCGTGTTGACCTGGAACTCACCCAGCGGCACCGGCAATCCCGTGGTCGGGTCGGTCACCTCGAATTCGGTGGCGTCGGCGTTGAACCGCTTGGCCATCACGTTCAGGTGCTCGTTGGGATCGGGGGCCCTCAGCTCGTCGGTCCACGTGATGACGAAATCGCCGTCGGCATCCATGGCCGCCGAGGACCACTTCTGATTGCCGGTTGGCTGAGCCACCGGTAGTCCCGTGATCGGGTCCGGTGCCGTTGGCACGTCGTTGACGAGGAACTCGCCGCTGGTCGACTGGGTGATCATGTCGATCCAGTCGGCATAGGCGGACACGCGGGTGTGGAAGCCGACCGTGCCGAAGCTGACGTTGAACGAGATCGCGTCGGAATCGGCCGGGAGGTACTCCGAGCCGCCGCTGACCACGCCGGCGATCATCCCGTTGATGAAGGTTGGCCCACCCGAGTCGCCGTGCGACGAAGTGCCTTCCTCTTGGCCGAGGCCGAGGTCGCCGATCCCGAGCACCATGCCGAGGGCGTCGTTCCCCTGCAACCCGCTATCGAAGTCGTAGATCAGCAGCTTGCCGGCGGGAATGTCGAACGAGCCGATACCGAGCAGGAAGTCGAACGTCGACAGGCCGTTGAGGTCGTCGCCGTACGCCTCGTACTCGTTCCATTCGATCCGCTTCTGCCCGTCGTAGAACTGTTCCGCCCCCTGGCCCGCAACCCCATAGCCGACCATGTCGACTCGTTGGTTGAGCTCATTGCCGCCCCGGTAGAGGTCGTATCGCTCCGCCTCGGCCGGCGCATCCTCGGGCAAGACGATGATGGCCAGGTCGTTGGCGTTCAAGATATCGCCGTTCCAGCCCGGGTGGATGATGATGTCGGTGGCGATTATCGAGGTCGGGCCGCTGGGCGTGTCGAACTTCACCTCCATGAAGGGCGTGGGAATGCCGCCGCCGAAGTCGACCACGTGGGCTGCCGTAAGGATGTGCCGACCCGTCCGCAAGAGCGAGCCGGTCCCGGATCCGCCCGTCAACGGGTCGATCAACTGGACGACGCCGTCGTAGCCGGAAGCGGGATTCACGACGTGGTTGTCCGGGTTGTCGGTCGACACGGCGAAATAGGCGTCGGGATACTGGACGCGAGCATTGTAGTCGTAGTCCCTGACGCCGGCGGCGTTGGCCGCGTAGCGGAAGGCATCGTTCGAGGCGAACTTCTTCGCGTAGATGTTCGACTGGTTCGCCGCGTCGCCGTCCTGGCCGAACGAGGTCCACGAGATCACGAAGTCCCCCTCCGCGCTCATGGCGACCGAGGGGTGCATCTGGTTGTTCGCCGTGGTGTCGTTCACCAGGAACTCGCCGCCGTAGCCTTCGAGCAGCGTGCTGGCGGTCACGTCGGACACGGGGTCCACGAAGCTCGTGTTGGCGACGACAATCTGCTCCTGGTTCCTCCCGGCGCCTTGGTCCACGAAATAGACGATGACTTCCGTGAGGCTCGTCGCCTGCACCTGGACTCGGTTGACGTCGCCGCCCAGGACGCTGAGCTGGGCTTCGATCTGGTCGACGCTGGCAGCCGGATTGCCGTCAATCCGGATCGGGGCGGTGACGTTCGCCGTGCTCGGGTCGTCGTCGCCATCCCAGAAGAGCGTGAACGTGCCCGCCGGACTCCGGCTGAACGTGAGCACCTGGACCTCGTCCGCTCCACCCAACCGCTGCCCGGATGGACTGAACCGCTGCGCGTAAACGCCGTAGCCGTCGCCGTCGCGGGCGCGGCCTTCCAGGTCCGTGGTCGTGTCGCTGCTCTGCCAGGTGACGACGAAGTCGCCGTCCACGTCCATGGCCACGGCGGCGTACCGCTGGTGGCCTTCCGTGACGGAGTTCACCCGGAACGCGTCGTCGAACGGACGCCCCTCGGCATCGTAGCGTCGCGCCCAGACGTTCCAATTGGGGATGGCCGCGGTGCCGTCGTTCTGCTCCCAGGTGACGACGAAGTCGCCGTCGGAGTCGCGGGCGACGGAGGCGAACATGGCGGTCGGTTTGTTGGTGACCTGGAAGGCGTCGTCGGGGATCGGGCCGGTGGAGACCCGCTGGATCGCAGTTCCCGACCAGCGGAGGTCGTTGTACACCCGGGCGTACACGCCCCCGGACGTCGTGTCGGTCCAGACCACCACGAATTCGCCGTCGCCGTCGGAGGCCACGGCCCGCGGGGCGTATTCCGCGCCGGTGTTGCCGACGAGCACTTGATCGCCGCCGGTCGATGGGTTGACCGGCTCTTCCGTCGTGGCGGTGAACCCGACGACGTTGAACCGCCCGATGTTGTCCGAGCCGTAGGGATTCAGACCGGACGAAGAGAGCGGATTGCCGACCACGTCGCGGAGCGTGCCGGAGATGATGATTTCGTACTGGCCGGCGGGGAGTGCCGTCACGCCGGCGCCGGTGCCGTTGCCGTCCAGCTCGATCACGGCTTCCCACTTGTTGGTCCGGGCGACCCCGGGGAACATCTTGGAAGCCTTGTTCAGGTCGAACTGGACCGATTGGATCCCTCCGATCAACACGGTCCCGTCCTTCACCAGGCTGTAGTTGGCGGTATTGAGAACGCTGTCGGCCACCAGCGACGGATTGCCGACCATCATCTTCTCGTCGAACACGACCACGATGTAGTTCGGCGCCTCGGTAACCTGGCCGCCATACCCGATGCGCTCGCCGTAGATCGTGGTGATATCGCTCACCTTGGGACCGGCCGTATCGGTCGGCTCGTCGTACCGGCGGAAGTAGATCCCGTGGCGGTCACCCACGCCCCCGCCGCTCCAGACGACGATTCGGTCGCCGTCGGGCTCCATGCCGATGGTGGGAAACTGCTGGATGCCGCCGGAGGTCACGTTGACCCGGGTCTGGACCCCGACGAACTCGGGTGCGTCCTCCGGGTCCCGCGCGTGGAACTGACGGATCCAAACGCCCTCGGTGTCGGCATTGGTCACCGACTGCGACATTGGATCGAGTGGGTGCGGCACGGCGCCGTTGCCGTTCCAGACGACGGCGTAGTCGCCGTCGGCGTCCATGGCGACGGAAGGATTCACCTGGCCGAAGGCGAAGTTGTCGCTGTTGAAACTCGACGCCGGCACGTTGGAGGTGTCGATCGTAATGACCAGGTTGGCTTGATGGTCATGATCCCATTGCTCCGTCCCGTCGGCGTCGTACCGCCGGAAGTAGACGCCATAGCTGTCCGCGCCGCTCGATGCGTCGTCCTCGTTGTCCTGGAAGGCTTCCCAAACGATGATGAACTCGCCGGCACCGTCGACGGCGATCTGGGGGTTCCGGGCCTGACGTTCAATCTCGTTCCCCCCGCCCGCGTTCTCGGGCGTGTGTTCCGGGTCGTGCAAGAAGCTGTCATCGCCGACGTTGACCTGGAACTCGTCCGTCGTGGTCGACTGCGCGTTGACTCGGGGCGTGCCGTCGGGGTTGAACAGCCGGCCAACGATCACGCTGTCAATCGCCGCTCCGTTTCGCATGTTGATGACCTGGTCCCACGCCACGACGAAATCCCCGTTGGCAGCCATACCCACCGCGGGATTCAATTCAATGCTGCCGGGCCCGAGGTTCGTGCCCGGAATCGACACCTGGTTCACCAGGAACTCGCTGCCGACGCGATCGCCTTCGTAGTTGAACACCTGGCCGCGAACGTCGTTGAAGTAGCTGAACGGCTGTCCCTTCGTGGCCCAGACCACCACGAAGTTTCCGAACTCGTCCATGGCCGCGGCCGGGTTGAGCTGGTCCTGTTGGGTGCTCGTATTGACCCGGAACTGATCACCGATAGGGACGCCGACCGAACTGAACCGCTGCCCGTAGATGCCCCAGCTACCGTCGGCATTATCCCCCACTTCGATCAGGTTCCCCTTGTCGTCGCGGACCTCGTTCCTGGCCTCCCACACGACCACGAATTCGCCGTCCGCGTCGATGGCCACGGCGGCGTTTCGCTGCTCTCCGCCGGCAATCAAGTTGACGCGCAAGGGGGGCATCTCGCGCAGTTGGCCCGGATGGCTCGGGTCCGGCTGGAGAATCGGGTCGTTGTTGCGGTCGTACATCCGGACGTACACGCCCGCGCCCGCGGGATCGGTCGGATCGTCTTCGCCGTAGCTGGTCCAGACGACCGCGAAGTCGCCGTCGTGGTCGACGGCGACCGAGCGGGTGCTCTGCTCGTACCCGAAGCCGGTCCCGAAAGCGGCGCCAAATCGCTGCTCCGCCCCGGTGGATTCGTTCACGCGGAACTCCGCGCCATACTGCTGCGACGCGGCGGCCACCCCGAAGTTCAGCTTGAAGCCATTGTAGCCCGTACCATCCAGCCGTGTCCCGGGTGTGCCGTCGAAGTCCCCGTCGAGCGCATTGCCGCCGAAGAAGGGGTCCTCATACTCGGCGATAAACGCCCCGTCGGGCTGCACTCGATAACGATAGCGGTCGTTGATGCTGTCGAGGACCGCAAGGACGTAGTTGCCCACGGGCAACGGGTCGTTCACGGGCGTCAGAGGGTTCCCGTCCAACGTGACGGCCGCTTCGTACTTCCGGCTTTCGTTGTTCCACCCGAAGGTCACCTCCGTCACTGCCCCGGGGATTTCCTGGCCGTTGCGCAGCAAGGTCCAGTTGGCCAGATCGTAGGGACCGTCCGGCCCCGGCTCCGTGCGGTCGACAGAGCCGTCGCGGGGGGGCGTGTCGAACAAGACCTCCCGGGTGCTGAGCTCCTCGCCGAACACGACGACCAACTCCGTGACGGACATCGGGTCCAGAACGTCTCCATTCAGGATGGAATCCCGGCCGCTTGTCAATACGTCGGTGACCCAAGGGCCGTCGTTGTCGGTCATCGACCGGGCCTTGCTGCCGTCGAATTTGTACACCCAACTGTTGGCGGGCGAAACGACGCCCTCCGGAGGAGGACCGGTCCAGACGACGACGAAGTTGCCCGCGCCGTCCGAACTGATCGAAGGGAGCCACTGGTTTCCCTCGCCCGCGTAATTCACGCGGGTCTCGGAGCCCACGCGGGAAGCAGAGAGACTGAACTGCTGATAGAAGACGCCCTGTCCGGACAGGTCTTCCTGGCCCGGCCGGTCACCGCGGCCGCTCCAGGTGACGACGAAGTCTCCCCGGTGATCCATGGCAATCGAGGAATAGGTTTGCACTCCATTGACGGAGGAATTCACCAGGAACTCGTCGGTTGCCGTAAGGCCGATCCCTACATCGATCGACCATTCCTTGAGGTAAGCGCTTATCGCGGGATCGAGAGGATCATTCCAGTCCGGCGCATAGGGGCCTGGTCGGGAGTCAACGATTCTAAGTTCCCACAGGCCCGTTACTTGTTCGCCGTCAAACGCCGCCAAGGTGCCCGGGGCCGGCACGAACCGACCGGTGAAAGGCGGCTGGGCGCTGGGGTACTGGTTGATCGCTATCAGCGCCTCATCATCGAAAACGGTTCCCACGAAGTTGCCGGGGTCGCCCGGCCCCCCCAGAAAGTTCCCGGTGGGCTGCTGCGGCACCCGATCGGCCAGCGTGACGAGGGTCCCTGACGGGCTGACCAGAGATACGGTCAGGTCACTGGGCCGGGGGTGGAGAATTTGCAGCGCCACGTCCAAATCGGTGATCGAGAAACTCTCGGTCACCTCAAGGGTCCAAGTCAAAAAGCCCGCGTGAGGAATCAGTATCCCTTCGGGAGGAATATCCGCCGTGTACGTCGCCCGTGGCTCTGCCTGGACCAGCGTCTGCCGGGAAATCTGCCGGCCGTAGACTCCGGTGTGGTTTCCGTCCGGGCCCGTCCACGTGACCACGTACGAAGACCCGTCCGCGTTCATGTCCACGTCGGGGTAGTCCTGGTTGCCGTTCGTGGTCGTGTTGACGACGAACTCGCCGAAGAGGTACCCCATATTACCCAGCGCGGGCTGGGGCGACCCGTCGGGCCAGAAGCTTCGCGCGACGATGTCCGTGCCGACCCCGTTCTGATCGCTGGCCCAAACGATGACGAAGCCACCCGTGGAGTCGACGGCCACGTTGGAAAGCCGTTGGTTTCCTTCGGTCGTCACGTTCGCGCGGAACTCGGGCGCCAGCGGCTGGCCGAACGAGTCGTATCGTCGGGCATAGACGCCGTACCCGGTCCCCAACTCGCCGTTACTCTCCTGAGCATAGCTGGACCAGGTGATCACGAAGTCGCCGTCCGGGTCCATGTCGACCTCGGACCATTTCTGATGAGTCCGCCTGGGGTCGGAGGGATCGAGATCTCCCCGTCCAAAGGCGTTGACGCGGAAGACGGCCTCGTCCACCGCGGTGGCCTCGTTGTCACGCGAAGTCCCGTCGGCGAAAAAGCGCTTGGCGTAGACGTCGGCATCGCCGCCGCGATAGTTGGTCCAGGTGACGATGAAGTCACCGTCGGCGTCGCAGGCGATGGTGGGGAAACGCTGATCGTCGGAGGCAAAGCTCGGGTCGGTGGTCACCCGGACGCCAACCGCGTTGTCCCTTTCGGAATCGTCCCAAAGGCCGTTGCCGTTCCTGTCTTCCTCCGGATCCACAATGCCGTCGCCGTCGGTGTCTTCTTCGTTGGCAACGAAGCCGTTGTGGTTCAAGTCGAGGTCGGCGGGGGTCCCGTCGGCGTCGTAGAGCCGCACGAAAACGTGATCGTGGAACCCGTCGTTGAGCGTCCAGGCAATGACGTAATCTCCGTCGGCGTCGGAGGCGACCGCCCCCTGGGCTTCCGCGTAGGTCGTTCCCGGGCCAACACCTTCGTCTTTGCCTCCTTTTCCCTCGCTGATCGCGGTGAATAGGAAGGAGACATCGGACCCGTCGGGAACCAGACCGGTGCGCGACAACGGGTTACCGATCGCGTCGCGAAGGCCGGAGTGTGGCACGATCCCCGCGACCGGGTCGGCGGCCACCGGTCGCAACGCGGTTAGAGTGTAATCCCCACCCGGCAAGGGATCTACAAACGTGACCACCGCCTCATACTTGTTCGTTTCGGGATACTGGCCCGGGAATTCCACCGATCCCCGGTTCAAGCCGAACTTCACCGTGGCGATGGCGTCCTCGAATTCCTCGCCGGCGCGCATCAGGAGCCAGTTGTCGGGGTTCTCGACGCTGTCGGGATGCTTGCCCGCGCCCCACGGGTCCCCGGTCCCGTCGTCCTTATGGCCCGCGTGGGTCCACATGTCTTCGTCAAAGACGACGATGAGGTATTCGGGGGCTTCGACGTCTTCCGTGCCGTCGACCAGAAGCGGCCCGGCGGCGGCGTCCGGCTGCCACATCTCAAAAGCGCGGGGGCCCGCGTTGTCGACGGGCTCGTCGTAGCGTCGGGCGAAGATGCCGTCGGGGTCGCCCGGACCGGCCCCGTTCCAAACCACGATCGAGTCGCCGTCCGGCTCCATGGCGATCGAGGGGAAGTGCTGCACCCCGCCCTCGGTGTAGTTGACTCGCTGTTGCTGGGTGACGTAATCCGCCGGCCGGCCGCCGTTTCCCGTTTGGAACCAGCGGACAAACACCCCTTCGTTGTCGTGATTGACGACCAGGCGTGGATCGCTGGAGAAGAAAGCCGTCGGCTCCGCGCCGTTCCCGTTCCAGACGACCGCGAAGTCGCCGTCGCCGTCGATCGCCACCGAGGGGTTGACTTGAGCGAACGCGAAGTTGGTATCAACCCCCCCGCCCGTGTTCACCATGTTGGCGTTGTAGTAGCCGCGGGCAGCCCCGTCCGTTCCGAACATGCGGAAGTAGATCCCGTAGCTGTCGTCCCAGTCGAGAATGTCCCGGCTGGGAAAGTCGCCTTGGGCGTTGGGGTCCTCGTCGATATCGTTGTCTTGGTGCGATTCCCAAACCACGATGAAGTTGCCCTGATCATCCATCACGATCTGGGGATTCCTCGCCGTTCGCTGCAGATCCGTCGGAGCGAGCTGGTCGACGGGGTTCTGGTGCTCGTAGTGCTCCGGGTCGGATTGGAAATTGCCGAAGGCGGGGGTGGGTGTGTTTTCAATCGTGTCGGGGCTGATCTGGAATTCGAGGTTGTCGCCGGTCCAGGCATTCACCCTGGGTTGGCCGTCGGAATCGAACAACCGGCCGACGATCAGCGTGTCGAGCCAGGCGCCGTCGTCATGGATAGTGATCAGCTCCCAGACGAGGACGATGTTGCCCCCGTCGTCGAGGGCGACTTGGGGGTTGACTTCGGTGCCGCCTCCGCCCGACGGAAGCCTGCCGAGTCCCGGCACGCCCGGTATGTCGCGCGAGTTCGCCCGGAACTCCCCGCCGACGAGCTCTCCCCGCCGGCTGTACCGCTGCGCGTTCACGTCGTGGAAGAAGCTGAAGTTCTGCCCGTGCGTGTGCACCCAGGTGGCGACGAAGTTGCCGTAGCTGTCCACGGCGACGGCGGGGTCGGTCTGGTCACCCAGGGTGTCGGTATTGACGCGGAACTCCTTGGCGGTATCGCCCGGGCCGATGATGCCGTCTCGGTTGGTGTCGGAGATGACCGGATCGCCGTGCGCGTTGAATCGCCGGCCGTAAATGCCCCAACTCTCGTCGGGATGATCTCCCACGGTTCCGTCGGCGTATACGTTTTTCGCTTCCCAAACGATGATAAAATCCCCGTCGGCGTCCATCGCCACGGAAGCATTCCGCTGGTCGCCGGTGAAGGTCGTGTTGACCCGTATCTCGTTGGTCAGCGCCTCGTCGTTGCGATCGTACATCCGCATGTACACGCCCGCCCCCTGCGGATCGTTCGTATCGTCCTGGCCGTAGCTGGTCCAAACCACCACGAAGTCGCCGTCGTGGTCGACGGCCACCGAGCGTTTGTTCTCCTCCCTGGCGAACCCGGTGCCCATCGTCGGGCTGACGTGCTGGAGGTAGCGGGTTTCCTGGTTGACGCGGAACTCGGGGCCGTTCGTCGGCTCGTTGCTGACGAAGAAATCGAGGACGAAGCCTCGGCCCGGCGACGTGGCGGGGATGCCGTCGTAGTCGCCGTCCAGCTCGTTCCGGCCGTCCGTGATCGAGCTCAGGGCGGTCAACGAGTACGCTCCCGGCTGCAAGCCCGGCGTGCCGGGGAGCGGGCCGTTCGTGTCGAAGGTGATCGTGGCCACGTACTTGCGGCTGGCGTTTCGGGTGAACGTGATTCCGTTGACGCTCGCGATCCAGTCAATCACTTCGCCGCCGTCGCGCTCCAATGCCCAGTTCAGGGGATTGAGCACGCTGTCGAAGCCCACCTTTCCGCCCGTGACGGAAAGTCCCTCGCCAAAGACGATCTCCAGCTTGTCGATCGGTTGGACCGTGGAATCGAGCACGCCGCCCGGGAACACGCGGTCTCCGTGGAAGAGCACGTCGGTGACGATCGGCGGATCGTTGTCGAGCTCGGCTTGGACTCCGGCGCTCTGATACCGGTAGACGCCGGTGGGGACGCCCACTCCGGTCCACACGGCCACGAAGTTGCCCTCGCCGTCCATTTCGACCGAGGGAAGCCACTGGTCGCCCGTGATGTCCTGGTTCATGCGGGTTTCCAGGCCGACGGGAATCACGCCGAACCCGAAGGGGCTCGGGTTGTACCGCTGGAAGAAGACGCCGAATCCGCTCTCGTCTTCCTGGCGGAACTGGTTGCCGTAGCCGCTCCAGGTGATGACGAACTGGCCCTGGTGGTCCATGGCGACCGACGAGAACAACTGATTGGCCAGCGTGCTGGTGTTCACCCGGAATTCCGTGGAGGTGGCCGTGATCACGCCCACGAACGGGTCGGAGGGCGTGGTCGGAATCGCAAAGGTCCGCCCGTAGATGCCCCAGCCGCTCCCGTCTTGCCCCGAGCTGGACCAGGTGACCACGAAGTTCCGGCCGCCGAGATCCATGGCGACCTTCGGATACCGTTGGGCTCCGTCGGTCGTCTGGTTCACGAGGATCTCACCCGCCTGCCAGCCGGTGAACCCCAGGCCGGGGGCGATGGGAATGGGTGCCCCGTCCGAGGTGAACACGCGGCACACGATGTCGTCGCTCAACCCACCCTGCGCGCTGGTCCAGCCAATGACAAAATTACCGTCGGCGTCCATGGCGATGGTGGGCGTCGACTGATGGCCCGCCGTGGTCGTGTTCACTCGGAATTCCGGAGTGGCCGGCCGCGGGGGGATGATTGCACCGCTTGGGAGCCTATCGACCTGGGCGTTGTACTTCCGCGCGTAAATGCCGTAGCCGGTCCCCAATTGGCCGTTCTTTTCCTGAGCGTAGCTGGCCCAGGTGATCACGAAGTCGCCGTCCGCGTCGAGGGCCACCTGCGACCATTTCTGATGAGTCCGCGTGGGGTCGGAGGGATCGAGATCTCCCCGTCCAAAGGCGTTGACGAGGAACGCGTCCCCCAGCCATTCCCCTTCCGCGTTGAACCGCCGGGCATAAATGTCGGCATCGCCGTCGCGATAGTTGGTCCAGGTGACGACGAAGTCGCCGTCCTCGTCGACCGCCACCGTGCCATAACGCTGGTCGTCGTTGGTGAACTCGCCGGAGTTGCCGCCGAACAGAGCGACCTCGAGGGGCGAGATCATCGCCGATGCCCCGTCCGCGTCGTAGATGCAATAGAAGACCCGGTCCTTGCCGGCAGCCTTGGCCGTCCAAACGACCACGTGATCCCCGTCAGCATCGACTGCCACCGCTTCGGCGCTTTCGGGATAGGTCCGTCCGTTCACTCCCGCAATAACGTCAATGCGGTCGTCGTTTACCGTGGGCGCGCGCACGACGATAAAATCTCGCGAGAGGTTCTGACCTCCGGGCAAGAATCCTCGACTCGCCAATGGGTTGCCAACCGAGTCCCGCAGGCCGCTTTCGCCGTAGCTGGTCGCCGTGGCGGGAATGGGAGCGAGGGCCTCGATCGTGTAGGTGCCGGCCAGAAGCGGCTGGACGCCCGGCGCCGAGGGATCGCCGTCGAGCGTAATCACCGCCTCCCACTTGTTGGTGGGCGTCATGCTCACGCCGAAGGGGACCCCTGAAGCGGCGTCGATCGTTCCTGCCAGATCGGCCGCCTTGTTCATTCCGAACTGGACGGACACGATGCCCCCATCGATCTCGATTCCGTTGGCAAACAGCCGGTAGTTCTCCGGATTCGTTGCGCTGTCGTCCCCGAAGAGCAGCATCTGCTCGTCGAACGCGAGCACCGCGTGCGAGACCGGACTGCTCGCCGACTCCCCGTCCAGCAACGCTTCCCCCTTGATGGAAAGGCCGCTTACCTTGGGCCCGGCCGTGTCGGTCGTCTCGGTGAACCGGCGGTAGTAGATGTTCTGGTTGGAGACGCCGCCGGTGGTGAACTCCTCGTTCTGGGTCCACGCCATCACATAGTCGCCGTCGGTCTCGATCCCGATCGAGGCTTGCGTTTGAGTGGTCCCGCCGTCGGGGTACATGATCTGACGGAGACCAACGAACTGCCGCTCCGTGTCGGGGCTGAGTTGGTTGCTCACGATAGACAACCCGATGTAGGAGTCGTGCACTTCGCCCTCGAAGACGATCTCGTAGACAACCTGGTTCGACAAGATCGTGTATTCCCACGGCGTGCCCTGCCGTGCCGACACTTCCGAGCTAATCGAGCCGAAACCCGACGAGACAACGCGGACCTCGACGGAGCCGTCGAAGTCGTTGCTATTATCCGTCGGACTGGCTGGCGTACTGTCCCAATGGAGGCCAGTGCGGGTCGCCGCCTGCAATTTGTCCTCGATTTCCTCCCGGGTCGGCCCGATCTGCAACACGGAGCTGGTGTACGTCGGGTTAATGGATACGTCCTCGGTGCCCCCCGTATACTGATTCGAGATCCTGATCCCGAAACTGCCCCCGGTGCTGGTGCTGGGGATCGTGAGGATGTACCGGTGGTTGTGGCCGTCGCGTTTGTTGTTGGCGACCGAATCGCTGTAGAGGAGGTCAGAGTTGTTGAAGACCGGATCCGCGTCGAACCGGCTGAACATGACCGCGTACAGCTCGCCCTGCAACAGACCGGCGACCTGTTCGACCAGGGCACGGATCCGGCCGAGCTGCACGTCGGTGGCCGGGCTCGGCTGGGTGCTTGCGCGGATGAGGAGGTTCTCAAGGTCGGTATCGTAGTCCGACGTGCTCCCGAGGCTGACGAAGCTGCCGCCCTGATCGAAGTACGTGCCGCTGATCGGAAAACTCTCGACGGCCGGATCGAAGTACTGCAACAGATCCGCGTTCTCGGGTTTGTGGAACAGGTCGATCAGGGCCCGCCGATAGACGGCGACGCGCTTGGCGGCGTCGTTCCGACCGGTGAACTGGGCCACGTCGTCCGATACGTCCGGCGCAACGCCCTCATACGAAACGACCAGGTCCCCGTCCGCGTCGAGCGCGGGCTCGGCGTTCCACTGGCCCCCCGGCCACGTGCAGTTCGTGGTCGGGTCGAAGTTGGCGCTGTTGACCCGGAAATCAAAGGGCGGCGGGTTGGTGGGAACGCGGAGGACGTTGCCGTCGATGTCGTACATCACGGCCCGCACGCCTGAGGAGCGGTTTCCCCCCGTATTGTCGGTGTCGTCAATGATGTCCCAAGTGATGATGAAGTTGTTCTGGTCGTCGAAGGCCGCGGCCGACCCGCCCCCGGTGCCGAGACTCCTTTGCGGGATGACCTGGGCCCCGTCCGGCCCGAAAACCCTCCACTCCGTCGTGACGAGACGTATGTCCCACGTGTTGAGGAAGTTCTCGTCGTTGGTCGTCGACCACGTGATGATCGAGTAGCCGTCGTCGCTCATCGCAACGTACGGCTCGAAATGGATGAGGGTAGCTTCCGTGTTGACCTGGAACTGATCACCCTCGGTCTCCCCCTTCCGGTTGAAGCGTTGGGCATGAATCCCGTTGAAATAGCCGAACTCCTGGCCCGTGAGGACATCCGGGAATCCTTCATTTCCCGACCCCCAGGCGATGACGAAGTTGCCCTCGGCGTCGACGCCGATCGCGGGCTGGGCCTGGACGCCCGTGGTTGTCGTGTTCACACGGAATCCGCCGTCCAGGGCCTTGACGCCCTGAATCGGAGTGTCCGCGATCCCGTCGAAATCGGTATCCACCGAGAATGCCTCTTGCCCGGCGGGGACGGTCCCCACGGGAGCGAACCGTCGGGCGAAGATGTCGCTGACCGTACCGTGCTGGACCACGTTGGGGACGACGCTCTCCCAGGTGATGACGAACTCGCCGTCGGAGTCCATTCCCACGTCAGGCCGAAGCTGGTTGTAACGATCGGGAAGCCGCGTGAAGGGGTTGTCGGGCTCCGCCGGGTTGACCCGGAACTCGGGGCCGGGCTCCTTGAGGGTCCTCACGTCGACTTCCGCGGAGGGAAGCAAGTTCGCGCCGTTATCAGCGGTTGCCGCGGAGACGACCAGCAGAGGATGGTCCCGCTTTCCCGACGCCCCTTCGGTGGCCGCGCGGCCCCCGTCGAACGTGATGTCGAACTTCGTCGTGCTGGGCTTGACCGTATTGTCACTGGGATCCAGTTCCCACACCGGGGTGACCGTCGCACCCGGTGTCCCGGAACGCAATACGTCCGGATAATCGTAGGGGCCCTCGGGGAAGTCGATTCGGTCCGTCTGGGCCGGCGGAAAAAGGATGGGCCCCATTACGTAGTCTTGGGAAGTGAACAAGAACGCCTCTTGGATGGCGTTGGCCGTCTGATACGGATCCGTGGACGAGACGAAAATCGGACCGACTTGGATCGGTTCGCGCTCGGTTGACGTGATCACCGCGGGCAGGAAGCCGGACGTGAAGTTCACCGATTCGACCGTGATCTCCGGCTGGTCCAGCCCCATCGACAGGTCGCCGAACTCGACGGTGTACTCATGGGGATTGATGCCCGTGACGGTCACGTCGGTGAGCGCGCCGCCCAGGCCCTGCAAGTGGGTCTGGAAGTCGGCCGCGATCTGGGTGAACTCCTGCGTCCCCTCGTTGAAGAAGACCGTGGTCGTCTCCCCGGGGCCGACGATGCCGTTGTCGTTGACGTCGAAGCCGAACGTGACCGCCCCGGCAATATTGCCCCGCGCATACATGGTGGCCGGCGGATACGTCGCCGTGATGGAGATCTTCTGGACCTCATTTCCCCCGTAAACCAGCGAAAACGAACCGGCCACGCCGTTGCCGTTACCGTCGCCGGCAATGGCCTGGGGGAGCGTCAGCCGCTGGACTTCATCGGTGAAGTACCGGGCGTAGATGTTCGCGTCGAGCATCGGGTCGCCGGTCGCCGGATCGATGACCGGAATCATCTGGCCCGGGTTGAAGGGGTCGGGCTTGAGCACGTCGTCGTACCGCGTCCAGACGACGACGAAGTCGCCGTCGTTGTCGACGGCCACCGACTGGGACGCAGTCGTGCCCTGCTGCTCGGTCCCGACGTACTGGTTCACCAGCACGTCGTCGTAATCGGCGGGCACCACGGACAACAGCACGCGCTCCTCCAGGGGATCCACCGTCAGGCGGCGGTGCTTCATCTGCCCTGCGCCCGGACGCGACTTCCCGGCCCATCGGTCGCGAATCGATTCCAATGTGGATTTGAGGCTTCGCAGCTTAGGCGATCGTAGAAGCGACATCGTTTTCGTTCCTCAAAGCTGGGTCCCGGAGTCCGGCAGCATAGTGCCCGTCGACTCCACCGCGCCGTCCCGCTGTTCCGCAGGAAAGGGGCCAACCAGGTCCCGACTGGCGTCGGCACCGGTGGCCTCGACGTCCCGGATCTCCGAACTGGCTCGCAACCAGAAGGAGGAATCAGGATTGGTGATTGCCTGGCGGACCGCCGGTTTCTCCAAGTTGAGAATCATCGGCCGGCGGACGCCCGGCAGGAAGCGCACGTCGTAAAGCTCCTCACACCCGGTCGTAAACTCGAACATGGCCCTCGGCGACCCGGTCCGCAGATCGACCACCGCCACCCCGCAGAGCAGCTTCTCGCAGCGCTCCTGGATCGGCAGCCCGCCGAAAATGTGCTTCTCGCGGATCTTCGATAGCCCCACCAGGGCGTACGGGCCAGCAAAACAGAGCCCGCGGAGATACCCCGGCAATCCGCAAACCACGGTGGACTGTCCGCTGGACGGGTCAACAAGCAGCAATTCGCCGGTGCCGGAATTCAACACCCACAAGCGGTTGTCGTACCAACGGGGTGAGTGGGGCATCGACATTCCGGCGCAAACGATCTCGTCGGAGTCCACGTCGATCAGCATGCCGCCGGCGGCCTTGTTCTCCCGCCAGCCGCCCGCCGTGTCCGTGGTCCCCAACGCCGTGACGTACTTGGGCCGGTCGTCCAACACCACCACCCCGTTCAGGTGACAGCGATCTTCCGGCACCAGGTCGGTGATGAACTTGGGCCTCCACACCGGCGTGAAGCTGTAGTCGCGGCTCAAACGCGCAAGGCACGAGAACCGCGTGTTCACGAGCAACAAGTCGTCGCCCACAAACGCCACGTCGTGCGTGTGGAGATCCCCCGTGTGGAAAGTCGCCCGAGGCAGATACAGCGCGTCGTACCGACCCGGGTTGTCCTCAAAGTAGTCGTGCGCCAACAGGGGCGCGTTAGCGAACGTCCAGAGATCGTGGCGGGTGGCCAGTGCCAGGCGGTTCTTCTGGACCGCCAGCCCGAGGGGCTTGTCGAAGTGCCGCATGAGCAAGGTCACTCGCTGACCGTCCCACCCAAGCATCGCCACTTTGCCCGCTTGGTAGGTCGTGATCGCCAGCGAGCCGCCCGCGCGCGACATCCATCCCTGGAACTCCGCCGATGCGGCACAACCGATCTCGACCTGTCGGTTGACCTCTGGTGATTGACTCATGCGATCTCCCGCCGAATCCAATGACGCAAAGACCGAGCAGGCGTTCGGGCCCAACGTCGGACCCATCCCCAAGCCACCCACGCCGTCGGAGTCCCGAAACGGAACGCTGCGGAACTCGACGACCAAAAGAGAGACGAAGCCGGAAAAGGCGATGCAAACGAATGCGGAGACCGTGCGAGCGCAGGGGCGAGGCCATTGCCACGCATCCACTCATGCGACCGCGATGGCAGTCGAGTCCGTGCTAAGGCGATGTCCATCATCCGCGTTGCCCAAAAACCCCGTTCTGTTGCCCAGACACCCCATCTTGTTGCCCAGGGAGAGCGCCACACAGGGGCGCTGCGGCACGACGGCCGGTTGGCAACACCCACAATGCCTTGCAGGACCCTTCCCATCAGTTCCGCCATACGATTTGGGAGTATGGAGCGAGTGATCCGAAGCCGAACCGAATGGACTGCAACTCCCTATGTCCCAAAGGGAAACGCAATCTAGGAAATGCGTCAATCAGAGCGTGCGCGAACACATAAATCCCCAGGCGACAGCATTTCTGCCGCCTAGTCTTTCCAGATTGACCAATTTATCATGATCGGACGCTTGCCTTCCGTCAAGGCTTTTTCCCGCTGCCCCATCCTCCTGGACGGTAAAAAGAAGCAAGTCGCGCAGGCCCACCTGTTCGGGAGTCGTTCCGCGACGGGCATATTGCGCACGACCCGCCAAGTCGCAAGCTTATCGCACAAGCCGTGCCATCACGGCCAAATATTTCGTCCGGGAGCGACAATCACTGAAATCCCTTTGATATAAAGGGGTTGTGTCGAGGTCAAGCCGCCGCCAAGTTGGCCGTCACGGGCGCCCTGTTCGCCCGTCCGCGTGTATCATTCTGCGGCACTCGAAGCGATTTCCGGCTGCACTCCCCAGGGCCCACCCAAACCGGCCGTCGCAGGGACCCGGCTGGCCCCCCGTCCAGCGGCCCGATTTGGACGGGTGGGCTGGGGCGCGGCAAACAGTCGTAACGACGTTGGCCGCTCGTCCAGCCATCGAGTGGCCTCGCCGGCAGTCCCTCAGGCCCGCGCCGCGGCGTGATCGGAGCCACCAGTGAGGGGAGGGCGTTTGTCGCCTGCGTCGCGCACACGTATACTTGCCAGGTAGAGGGAAGTAGGATGTCTCTCACAACCCCTGCCGGAAATCGTCCCGAGCCGCTCGTCCGCCGCAATCAAGGGATGTCGAACCATGAGCGGGCGAACCCCTGTGTGCCGAGAACCCTCTGCAACAGGGTATCCTGGCTTGTCAGACCCAGCAATCAGCGATCCGCCCTCGCCAGCGGATATTCCTGGGCGAAGACATGCTGAAAGGTGATTGCGGACGGCTTACCGTTTGATGGAGGATGTCGCCATGCGATGCCACAAGGCAATGCCGCCGGTATTGATCATCTTACTTATCTGCTGCGTGCCGGTTTCCATCGCCCGGACGCCGGATCAGCCACCGGAACAGTCAACGGATCAGCCACCGGAGCAGTCAACAGATCCGGCGCCGCACAAGCCGCCGGGGCAGCCGCGGGAGCCGGCGGCCGATGCGCCGGCGGATGAGCAGGAGGAAGGGCGTTTCTTGCGCCTGGCGCGGGACGACGAGGGATCGCCGGTCGCCCTGGAGGCGGCAATCGTCCACTGCGTGCCGAGGGATTGTGGCAAGGCCGGCCCTACGGTCGATCTCGTTTCCGCCGTCCACGTGGCCGAGAAAAGCTATTACAGGGAGTTGAACCGGCTTTTCGCCACGTACGACGCCGTCCTTTTCGAGCTGGTGGCCCCGGAAGGCACGCAGATTCCCCAAGGAGGCGTCCGGCCCACCGGCAATCCGGTGTCGATGCTCCAGAACGCGATGACCGACGTCATGGAACTGGAGTTTCAGTTGGAGGGAATCGACTATACCGCGGACAACTTCGTCCACGCCGACATGTCGCCGGAGCAGTTCGCCGAGTCGATGCGGCGTCGCGGGGAAAGCGTGTTTCAGGTCTTCCTTCGGATGCTGGGATACGC
>DATKZH010000391.1:0-5312 GCA_035528065.1 Thermoguttaceae bacterium
GACCGGCTCCTTGGGCGCGTCGACGGTCACCTCGAACTCGGGCTTCTTGTATTCCTCGACGCGGAACGTGCCGCCACCGAGATAGCGCTCCTCTTTCGGCGCGACGGCTCGCCCAAGGGCGCGGACTGCGCCGCGCAGCATCGGGGCGCCGCGTGGCGGCATGGGGACAGGGCCGCCCGCCGTGGCGTCTTCCCCGCGGACGCCCAGCCGGTACACGCCCAACATCGCGTCGGCCGGCAACTCCAGCTCGCCCTCGATGCCGCCGTACTCGTCGGCCTTCACAGGCTCTTCCACGATCTTCTCGCCCTTCGGGTTCTGAATCTCCACGGTGAACGAGCGGCCCGCGAAGTCGGACGTCTCTTCCCGGTCGTACATCGCGTGGCGGACCCAGAATTTGTACTTCACCTTCTGCGCGGGCCGATACACGGGCCGGTCGGTGATCGTGTAGACCTTCGTCTGGCGGTACTCGGCGTCGTGGTAGTCCGGGTACCAGACCCCCGTGAACCCGAGATAGGCGAAGCGGCCTTCGTCCGTTCGGGCGATGACGATCCACTGGTAGTCCTGCGGCTGCTCTTCGGGGCCGAGGGTCACCTGGCCGTCGGCGTCGGTGAACTCGGCGAACTGCTTAGTGAGGATCTCGAAGCGGATGGCGCCGGGTCGCCGTCCGTCGGGACGCCTCGGGCCCTCGCGCCGCTCCTGGCGCCAGCCGAAGAACTCGACGTTCGCTTTCGGGATTGGGCGCCCGGTGACGGCGTCGGCCACGAAGTAGAGCGTCTTCTTCTCCAGCGGCTTCTTGGCGATGGCCGTGTCGCTGAGCCAGAGGATGACGTGGCTGGTGTTGCCGTCGGCCATCTTGGCGGTGACCAGGTACGCGCCCGGCTTTTGGAGCGGCGTGGTCACCGTCACCCGCTTGTCGAAGTGCTTGTCGCGCGGTGTCAATTCCAGCTTCCACGAGGCGACCTCGCGCCCGACGTACTGCTTCTGGTTCTGGCTGACCAGCAGGTACCCCAGCCGGCCGATGTTCATCTTTTCGTGGTCGAGTCGCGGCGGGCGCGACTTGATGTAGGCCTTGACGTCGTCGAGCAGCTTCGCGACGTCGACCTCGTGGGCGGTGAGCTCGACCGCGGTCCCGTTGCGGAAGCGGTACTCGACCGTCGCCCCCTTGCCGGCCGGCTGGCTGGTGACCGGCTCGAAGCGTCCCCAGTTGCCCACGATCTGGTCGAGCCGGTCCTGCCAGATCCGCTTGGCGTCCTCATTGCCGGCGTCGGCGTAGACTTGGACGACCTTCCGGCAATACTCGGCCGCCTTGGGGTACTGGCGGCGGTTTTCAAAAACCTGCACAAGACGCTGCAACGCCTGAAGCCCCTGGTGGCGGACGGACGCCGGATCCGCGGCCATCTCCTGCCAGATCCTGATGAAGTTGAACTCGTCGGGCAGCTTGAACCGCTTCACGCCGGACGCGAGCCGGGCGATCGTCTCGTCCTCGCCGAGCGTGTGCAGGGCATACGTGCCGCTTTCGTCCTGCTTCGTGTCGTCGGTCTGCATCCGGCCGAACCGCCATCCGTAGTGGGCCATCGTCTGCACGCCGAACTGGTTCCAGAGAAAGTCGGCGAACTGCAACCGCACGCTGTCTCGGTTGGCCGGGTCGAACTCGATCGCCTGCTCCAGACACCATCGCCACCGCTGGCCGTCGGTCTCGGCCGTCTCCCAGCTTTTCGGAACGTGGTGAAACACGGGCTTGCCGTCCTCGTCGACCGGGGCGCCGGAGGCAGGGTTGTAGTAGCCCCAGCCGGGCTCGTAGTCGGGCAGCGTGCCGAGGTCGCTCAGGTACTGGAGCCGCCATGCCTCGTTGTGCCCGCGGTTGTTCAGAAGCATCTGGGCAAGCTCCAACAGGAAGTTGGAGGTCGAGCGATGATCGTCGTCCTTCTTGGCCGGCGGCAGCGCCTCGACCATCAGTTGCAGTGCCCGGATGCGGTCGCGCTGGGTGGCGTTCATCACCTCCCCGCCGCCCCGATGGCCCCCGCGCTGGAACTCGCCGGCGATCATGAAGCCCTGGTGCTCCACGTTCATGTAGTTCCAGGCCGCCGCCCAGAGCAGCCGCCAGTTGTCCTGGTGCGCCTCGATCACCGCCTCGCGGAACGCGTCGATCTCGTTCATGCGATTGAGGCGCTGGAGGCACTGCGTGGCCATCTCCAGGTCTTCGCCGACCTTGAGCGGATCGTCGGCCGGGTCCAGGGCCAGGCGGCGGAAGCCCTCGTAGGCGTCCTTGAAGTTGCCGTCCTGCATGGTCTTTTGCAGTTGGTCGCGCTGCGTCTGGTTGCCGGAGGGTCGCGGATCAAATGCCATCGCCAACGCCCCCGTGATTCCGGCCAACAGAGCCAGCCAACCCAGCCGTCGAGCGAACGTCATGATCGCGTCTCCTCACTCGTAGGGTGCGTGAAACGCACCACTCTCAACGGACAGCTCGAATTGGTGCGTTTCACGCACCCTACGGAAATGGCACTACTCTTGTTCCGACTTGGCCGCGATGACCGTCACCTCCATCGCGTCGCGCTTCGCCCAGGGAAGCTCCAGGTCGAACCACTCGGTCTTGCTCCGGTACTTCGAGCGGACGAGCCGGAGGTAGTCGTCCATCCCCCGGACGCCGATGCCCACGTTGTCGGCCACCACGACGGCGCCCGGCCGAAGCTTCTTCTCGATCCTCACCAGGATGGGATGGTAGTTCGCGTAGCCGCAGTCGACGAACAGGAAGTCGATCGGCCCCTCGATCTGGTCGACGACCTTCCGCGCATCGCCCACCTTGACCGTGACGTATTTCTCCAGCCCGGCGCGCCGGAAGTTGGCCTCCGCCTCCTTGGCCCGGTCCGGGCTGATCTCGACGGTCACCAGCCGACCCCGGCCGGCGGCCTTCAGCTCTCGGGCGATCCAGAGGCCCGAGTAGCCGACGGCCGTGCCGCACTCGACGACCAGGCGGGGCTTGGCCTCGCGCACGAGCTCGGCCAGGCGCTCGGCCTTCTTGCGGCCGATCATGCAGACCGAGCGGTCGAGGCACGCCTTTTCCACCTCGTCGATCACGGCCTGGGCCCTCGCGTCGGGCGACGGCCCGGCCGGCTTCTTTGCCTCCGCTCCCATGGCCCCGCCGGCAATCACCAGGCATGCGATGCAGAATGTCGTGTTCATCCTCATGAAAGACTCCCTGGCTTTGGACGATGACCGGGCCGACGAAGTTCCCCGCCGAAAGCATACCGGTCGAGGGCAACCGCTTCGACCCCCCGGATAGGCTGGTAGTCTGTCCACCTCGACTCCGCACGTTGGGTGCCACTGGCGTCTCGCCAGTGCGTGTTGGGTGTCACTGGCGTCTCGCCAGTGCGTGTCGGGTCTCACTGGCGTCTCGCCAGTGCGTGTTGGGTGTCACTGGCGTCTCGCCAGTGCGTGTTGGGTGTCACTGGCGTCTCGCCAGTGCGTCCACGAGAGCACGGGCAAGATGCCCGTGGCACCCGAATGCCGGCCGATCGCCGCTCAGGGACCGAAGCAACCGCCCACCAGGTCGTAGCCGACCACGAAGATGGCCACGTCGACCAGCAGGTGGCTCAGCCACGGGCCGTAGAGGGAGCCGGTGCGGTGATAGATCCAGGCCCACACGCCCCCGCCCAGGGCGACCGCCAGGGAGAAGAGCAGCGTGGCCGGAGAGAACCATCCGAAGTACGTGGCCAGCACGACCACGTGGTGCAGCATGAAGCCCAGGCTGGAGATCACGATCGCCGGCCAAAGCGGCACCAGGCGCCGCAACTGCCCGAACACGAACCACCGCCAGTAGTACTCCTCCAGGAAGGAGTGCACGAGCGAGACGAACAGCCCGAACAGGACGTACATCGGCAGGCTCGTCAGCCCGTAGCCGCCCAGCCGCTGGCGAACCGGCTCCCGGGCGACGTCGAGATACCCGGCCGGGTTGAGCCACGCATGGTACAAGACGAGCATCGCCGCAGCGATCGCCACCCCGAAGGCCAGCGCTTCGGCCAGCCCCCCGAGCCCCGGCTTCTTCCAGGCGAACCGCGAGCGCTGGACGGCGAACACCCAGACCACCGGCAGCGCGAACTGGACGATCTTGCCCAACGCATAGGCGGTCTGCTGGAGTGCGGGCGGATAGGGGGCCAGGATCACGAAGTAGACCATCACCAGCATCAGCGGCAGCACGAGGGCAACCAGCACCGCCAACGCGTCGGCTCGGCGGGTCGTTCGCGGCGGGCAGTCAGTCATGGGCAGGCTCGTGGGCGGTTGGGCGGGCGGCTTCGATCGCGGATCGCGCGGGGTCTGGAGACCATAGCGTACGAACCCGCAACATATAACTCAAACGGCAGGTGCGGCAGCCCGGAAATCGGGACTGGCTCCGTCGAGATAGGCTTCGGAGGCGGTCGTTCACGCGACCGACGGCGTCTGTCCCCGCTTCCGGGTGGGGCACACGAAACGCCGGCGAGCGGCGGGGCGCGGTTGGCCGTTTGGGCGGAATCGCTTCCCCAGACCGAACCCGGCCGTCCCGGGCTCTACGCCCGCCCGGCGAAGGAAGTTGGACACGGTCCGGCCCCGTCCAGAAACGGCCTTGCGGCTCGGCGCAACCATGGTAAGCTCAACACGTTAGCCCGAAAACCGGGCACGCGAAAGCCGCCCGAAAGGCCCGTCCAAGTGTCCAACAACTGTCCCGACCGCTGGTTGCAAGTCATTGTCGGAAAACGAGTTATGTCGAAATCAATTGTTGGGCAGGAATTTCGAGTCCGGCCCGAAAATCCAAGTCCTTTTCAGCTCACACGTTCCGCCGTGCACGCGTCCAAGAAGGGCGTTTTCCCCAGTACCTACCGTGCGCGCAGGTGGCCTGTGACCCGGTAGCACATCCCCTCGAACCCCAGCGCACGTACCATGGAACCCCAGCGCACTCACCCTGGGGCCCGCGCGCACGTGCGCGCACGGTTAATTGGGACATGACGCCGCAACAAGCGATCAAGCCCGGTGTCGGTAGCGGCGTGATTAGGGGAAAATATTCTTCCGAAGGCGGACTGCGTGATCGTGCACGATTGCCCGCCTGCGGAGTAGTAGGCACACGGCGTGTGGGCTGCTCAAAACGGCGGTCAATCACTCGCCACATGGTGTCCCGTTTGTGTTCCATCCCCGTACGCCGAAGGCGTTCAACAACACAGCCCAGGGTAGCTTCGCAACCCTGGGCTGTGCTGTGAAACCGCTTCGCGGTTAGGGGAACAGAAATGGCCCACGCTTCCCGCGGATTCACGGCTCTGTTTTCCGTACGTTTTAGCAGCCCACAC
>DATKZH010000392.1:0-35392 GCA_035528065.1 Thermoguttaceae bacterium
TCAATCGTCGCAGATCCGCGTCACGGGGCAAGTTGTTCTACCGCTTAGTTCAACAGGCCGTGCAGGTGGAGCCAGCCCCGTTTGTCTCGCTCATCAAACCACAATCCCTCGGGGCTGGTTGAGTCAAGTCAATACCCATAACGTCGAATCGTTCCGTTTCACCGACCCTGGGCAGCCCGCCTACTACGCCGACGTGTTCCTCGAAGGGTGGTCCACGAGTTACCGGTTTCCTGCTGGCTGGAAGGACCGAGAGGTGTTCCAGATCGGGCCGGACGGCCGCCTGGAGGACCACGATCTGTTCAACATCTTTCTCGGGACCGCGGTTGGGAAGAGCCGTGTTGTCCTCAAGATGGAATACCCGGCTGCGGGCACTTTCGCCGTGTTGGTTCGCGAAGTGCATTCGCGTACGAACGATCCGCGGCCGCCGGAACTTGCCGTGTCGCTCGACGGTCGTGACGCGGTGAAGGAAGCGTTGGCTGTCGGCTCCGGAAACACCCTTGATTTTTATCAGCGTTACGAGTTCCCCGTGCCGGCAGGACCACACGCGATCGGAATTGAAAACTCCGGGGGCGGGCTGTTCACCGCCGGCTATGAACTGGGCGGCTTTGTTCGTCGGCAGGGCCCCGACCTGCAAGTCCGCGGTTTGCAGACCGAGGATGTTATCCTGTTGTGGTTGAAATCCCCGAAGTTGACCTGGTTGTATTCCCGGATGGGTGTTGTTCCTGAAGAACAATTTTCGGGCAAGCTGGTGTTGGCCGGGGCGCCGGACGGTGTGTGGATCGCCGAGTGGCTTGATACGATGCAGGACGAGTGGATCATGCGGACGGTGGAACGGACGGCGGATGGACAACTTGTGTTGGAAACGCCGCCGATCAAGCGAGGCGTCGCCGTGCGGTTGCTCAAGGTGGATGAGGCACGTTATCCGATGCGAAGTGCTGTATCTGAGACAGAGACCGGCATGGACCGCGAGGCCCCAAAATGACCAATCGCAGCTATGGGAAATATCTTCAAGGGGCTGCTTGCCTGTTCCTCATCGCCGTTGGCGGCGCGGACGGCGGTGAACTCCCCAAGTTGCGCGTCAGTGACAACCAACGGTTCCTGGTAAAAGACGACGGCACGGCGTTTGTTTGGATCGGCGATACGATCTGGGACTTCCACCAACTGACGCCCGAACAATTGGATGAATACCTCGACGTGCGGGCGTCCCAGGGCTACACGGTGATCCAGACGCAGATCGCCGCGTATGGGAGGGAGAATCACCGCGGAGACTGGTGCTTTGGCGGGCCGATGCACAAGGATATCACCCAACCGCAAGAGGCCTGGTTCCAACACGCGGACGTGTGGCTGGACAAAATCGAGCAGCGCGGTTTGTACGCGGCCTTGGGACTGAGCTGGATCATCAACCACTGGAGCCGGTACGACAAGGCCGGAGATCCCGCGAAGCGGTTCAGCGAGGGAGAATTCTACAACTATGGCAAATGGATCGGCAATCGCTACAAGGACCGCAGCAACATTATCTGGTTGGGGCTGAACGAGTCGACGTACGTGACGACGCCGGTGAACAAAGTCAACGCGGTCTGCCGGGGAATCCGCGACGGTGATACGGGCAATAAGCTCCTCACGCTGCATCCACTGGCCGGCACCAGGACTTCTGACCTGTTCGGGGAGATCGTCGACTTCAACAGTTGGCAAACGGCGCGTTTCCTCGCGCCGGCCAATCTGCCCTTTCTGAATAGCATCCCCGGGGTAGACGACAAGGTGTCGGGGGCTCACGTCAAGGGGACGTTCACGGTCTGGGAGGCGATTGCCGACGACTACAATCGGACCCCGACCAAACCGGTGATCGACCTGGAGGCATGGTATGAGGGCGCCCTGGACGACATGCCTGTCGGGAGAACCGACAGCCGGGCCACCGCGTGGCACTGCCGCCAGAGAGCGTATTTCGTCATCTTTGCCGGCAGCTTCGGACATACGTACGGGGCGGACAGTCTGGCCTGGCAGATCAAGGGCGACGGTTGGAGGAAAGGACTCTATCTGCCCGGCGGCGAAGATATGGGTCACATTGCGAGGCTGCTCGGCGCACCCCAGCGCCCCTTTCTCAAACTGATTCCCGATCAGGGTCTGATCACGGCGGGGCAGTCGCAGAGCTACGATTCGCACAAGCAGGCGGCGCGGGGCAGCGACGGCAGCTATGCCTACGTGTATTCGGCGGACGGCAGCGCCTTTTCGGTCGACCTCAGCCGATTGGGAACTGGCGTAGCCAAGGTCTCGGCGCAATGGTTCGATCCGAGGGAAGGTACTTACCAGACAGCAATCGGACCCTATAACCGTGTGATCGGTCAGGCATTCGATCCGCCGGGAGTGCCGGCGGCTGACAACGACTGGATCCTGGTGCTGTCCGCTCTGCCGCGGGACTGAGCGACATCCTGAGTCAGTCGTTCTGTTGCAGGAACAGAGTCACGCGAGTCTGTCGCGTTCCAATCACGTAGTGACCGCCCAGGCCCAGGCCGCGCAGCGCCAGATCCGCGTCGCCGTCGCCGTCCACATCGCCGATGGCGGGGTTGAACCCCATCGAAAGATCCGACGCCAAGACGTGTTTCCTCCACGAGACGCCCTGCTGGTCGCGCACGAGTTCCAGCCAGAATACATCGAGAGGGTCGTTTTCGCCGGGGTCGCCGTGCCGGTAGCGAGACGTCCCCGTAAGTACGTCCTGATCGCCGTCGCCATCGATGTCGCCGTAGGCCGCACCATGAAGCTGAGAACCCAGTAAGCCAGGGAGAATTTCGTGCAATGTGAACTGGGGACGCACGCCACCTGACGATTCCAGCCAGAAGACGCCGTAGTTGTGGGCGCGGGTGAGCACGATGTCCTTGTCACCATCCGCGTCCACGTCGTAAACGCCGATCTGCATCGCCGTGACTTGGCGGCTGATGCTGTCCCGTTCCGTCGTCGGCGTGGGCAGCGAATGCTTCGTCCAGCGGCCGCCGGCGACCTGCTCGAACCACACGAAGTCGCTGACGAGATCCAGCCGGCCGTCTTGGTTGAGATCCCCGACGCCCAGTCCGTGTAGGGGCGAGCTGTCGACCGTCGTCCATTTCCAGTCGACGCTCTCGCGGGGATCGTCCGGAATCTCGTAGATCCGGATCCCGTTCCCGGATCCGTCGTCCGAGCCGATCATCTCGTCGCGTCCGTCACCGTCGAGGTCTGCGAACATGAGCAGCTCGGGATACTTCACCTTGCCCGTGATGTGGTGCTTCGTCCACGTGCCTGTGGCTGGTGGTCCGGGATTCTCGAACCAGAACAATTCCTGCGGGCGGCGATTCCCCACCAGATCGACGTCTCCATCTCCGTCCACGTCATGGGGCAAGGTCTTCCCAATATCGATCAGGGTCTCAGGATCGCTCGGGTACAGCACGTGCCGGCACCACGACGGCCCCTCGAACCACTGCAGACCGGCCACCAGATCCATCACGGCATCGCCGTTGAGATCCGCAACGGCGACATAGCCGCTGTTGGTTTCCTCCACGGTTTCCAGGGAGATCCGGGTGAACGCCACCTTGGTGGGTGGGTCGGCGACCGCCGGAGCGTCGGTGCATGCAGCCCACGTCGCCCATCCGGCCATGCAGCAGGCAAGCAAACTCGAACGATGGTTGTGCATACGATTGTCACCTGTTTGTCGAAGCTCGCGTCTCGTAATTAGTCTGTCAATTGCGATGCGGGCAGAAACACGGACGCCAGCGAACGCGGTCTTCTCATGGTGTACTTCTCGAAGCAGAATGCAGTCAAACGAACCCCCTGCGAGACGGGGGGGGTAAGGGGCTTGCGTAGCCGACGAGCGAGCTCTCTAATTCTCTTCACTCACCGCACCAAACGGCGGGACCGAAGCCGGAATCGTTCGTCGGCGATTTTGGGTTTTCCGGTTCCGCCCACGCCCGCCATCACGCCTTGCGTTCGACGACGAGAACCAGGGAGCCCGCCATGCACCAACGAATCTCCCAGACCCTCGTGCGCGCCGGCTACCTCGCCCCGGTCGTGTCGTGTGTTGCGGTCAATTCTATCCGCGCCGCCGCAGGCGAGCTATCCGTGGACGACTTCAAGATTGACGGACCGAGAGAATTCTCAGGGACATTTCGCGAGGTCCGGCATATTGCACGAAAGAACATCTCGGATGAGCACGTCAGACCAAAACATACGCAAAGGAACTCCCATGAAGACCACGTTCTCCGCCGTGTTCTGTGGACTCATCGCAGCATTGACCCTCTTCGCTTCGTGCGCCGCAGGACAAGCCACGCAGGAGCGCACGACCCTCGCCGGGCCGTTGCGTATCTGCGCCACCAATCCCCGCTATTTCGCTGATCCTACGGGGCATCCGGTCTACCTGACCGGTTCTCACACCTGGGAGAGTCTGCAAGACGGGATGCTGTCCGGTTACACCACGGTCACCCAGCCCTTCGACTACACGAGCTACCTCGACTTGCTCCAGGCGAACCATCACAATTTCATCCGCCTCTGGCGTTGGGAACTGACCAACCACGAACCGCAGCCGTGGGTGCGAACCGGGTCGGCCAAGGCGTTGGATGGTCAACCCAAGTTTGACCTGCGGCAGTTCACTCCGGCTTATTTCGACCGCCTGCGGGCGCGGGTCATTGCGGCCCGCCAGCGCGGCATCTACGTCAGCATCATGCTGTTCGAGGACTGGGTGTTCATGGCCAAACGCAAAGACCATCCGGTCGAGCTGCACCCCTTCCACAAAGAGAACAACGTCAGCAATATCAATGGAGACCCCAACGGCGACGGCTGGGGCATCGAGATCCACACGCTTCAAGTCCCCGAGGTCGTGGCGGTGCAGAAATCCTACGTCCGCAAGGTGATCGAAACGGTGAATGATTTGGATAACGTACTGTATGAAATCTGCAACGAAGGCAAACGCCACACGCGCGATTGGCAATATGAGCTGGTGCGTTATGTGAAAAGCGTCGAGGCTGAAATGCCCAAACAGCACCCCGTGGGGATGACGTCCGTCGGCGATATGAACGAAGATTGCCTGAACAGTCCCGCCGACTGGACCTCGCTGTCGACGGCCCGGTGGGAGCGGACGGACGACCCGTGGGCGTCCGCGCCGCCGCTGGCGGAGGGCAAAAAGGTTGTGCTGCTGGACACCGACCACATCGGCTGGAAGATCTACATCGATGACGACGCCTTCACGCGGGCCTGGGTGTGGAAGAGTTTCACGCGGGGGTACAGCACGCTGCGGATGGAAAACCTCTCCGAGTCCTCCGGCTGGATCGCCGGCCGCGCCGCGATGGGGCACACCCGCCGTTACGCCGAGCGGATGGATCTAACGAAAGCGACGCCGCAGCCGGCGCTGACCACGACGGGCTACTGCCTAGCCAATCCCGGTCGCGAGTACCTCGTGTACCTGCCGGAGGCCGGTTCCGTAACGGTCGACCTGTCGGGCACACAAGGTGCGTTGGCTGTCGAATGGTTCCATCCGGAATCCGGCGAGACGACCAAGGGCAAGTCCGTTCAGGGCGGCAGCTCCGCCCGGTTCCAAACGCCCTTTCAAGCCAAAGACGCGGTGTTATATCTTCATCGAGTGGAATAAGAGAGAACTACTATGAAACGATCACACGTTTCGCGAGCCGGCTGCGGCAACTCCATCGTCAGTTCGTTGGTAATCCTGTTAGGCGTGGTAAGCGGACACGCCGGTGCGATTGATGCCAGTCCAGCCGCGGCGTTTGAGTGGCAGACAGCGCGAGCGCACGCTGGTCATGTTCATCTCCGACAGCTTCGCCGGACCGACGAAAGTCCTGTGACCGTCAACGACGGCCGGCTGACAGCAAGAATCCAACTTCGCGACAACCATACTCCGGCTGGCCTGCGCAACCTGACCTTCGAGAGGATTCCGTGAAGCCATGAAACGTCGCTGGAACTGGGTGACCTGCTGGTTGGTGGTGACGTCCGGGATTCTCGCGCCGGCGGCAGACCTGCCGCTCCCGACAGGGCCGGATATCCCCCGCCAGGTTGACAAACTCGGCTTCGATCGACTGCTTTTGGTTCAACGGCATCCGGTCGAGGCGTCGCATCCCTACACGTTCTTCTACATGGACTACCGCCAAGGCGGCGGGTTGTTCCTGTACGACTTGAAGACCAGCGAGTTGACAAAGATCGTCGATTCGACAGAGGGCGAGATTCTCACGGCCGATCTGGATTACGATGCCCGCCGGATTGTGTTTGCCTGGCGTCGCGGCGATTTTCCCCGCAACGAGCAGAAGGGATATCGGCCCGGCAAACACGCGCCGGTACAAATCTATACGGTCAACGTGAACGGCAGCGATTTACGGCAGGTGACGGCCGGCCCGGATTTCAACTTCGATCCCTGCTGGCTGCCCGACGGCGGTATCGCATTCATTTCGACGCGTGGCAATCAGTGGGTGTACTGCAATTCCGGCCCGGTCGGTGTGCTTCACCAGATGGATTCCGACGGCTCGCACGTCGTTCGCTTGTCCGCTAACGTGCTGAACGATTTCACGCCTAGTGTCCTGGCGGATGGACGCATCCTCTATACCCGCTGGGAATATGTGGACAAGTCGCCGCTGGCGATTCAAAGCCTGTGGGCGATCCGGCCCGACGGAACGGGGCTGGAGGTGGTTTACGGCAACCGCGTGCTGTCGCCGTCCACCTTCATCGAAGCACAACAAGTCCCTGGCAGCGACCAACTGCTGTGCACTATGACTGGGCACACGAAGCCGATTCGAGGGGCCGTCGGCATGATCGATCCTCAGCAGGGCGTCAACGCCCAAACCGCGATCCGCAACCTGACGCCCGAAGTCGACGTGCGGCCGGTCGATTTTCCCGATGGCGACCTGTTCGACGGCCCCTATGAGAGTCCCTACCCGCTGGACAATCGGCAGTACCTCGTCTCGAAGGACGGCTACCTGCTGCTGCGAGATTACTCGGGAACCATGGAGGTGCCACTGCTCGAACCTCGCGGCGAGCTGGGCTTCTACAACGCGCGGCCGCTCCGCTCCCGCCCTCGTTCGCCCGTGTCGCCCTCGGTGTTGCCGCCGCGCGGCCAAGCCGGACCTTGGGCGGCGGTCTTCGTGCAGGACGTCTACCGCGGTCTGGAACCGGACGTGAAACGAGGTGACATCCAGCGGATCTGCGTTGTCGAGGAATGTCCGCGGGACGCCCAAAGCGGCCGCCGCCGCTGCCGCTTCGGTGTGATGAACGTCTCCGTCTCCTGTGGCTCGACCTATGCGACCCGCGTCGTCTGGGGCTTTGCCGACGTGGCCGACGACGGCTCGGCGTATTTCCAAGTCCCCGCGGAAAAGCCCGTGTTCTTCCTGGCCCTGGACCGGGAAGGGCGAGCGGTGCAGCGGATGCGCAGCTACACGCACCTGATGCCCGGCGAGGTCCAAGGTTGCGTCGGCTGTCACGCGACGCGAAGCACTCTGCCCCCGGAGCCACGTCTGGGGACCACCGTGTTTCGCGGATGGCCGCAACCGCTCCAATCGCCCGAGTGGGGCGAAACGGTCGGGTTTGACTACGAGACGATCGTCCAGCCTGTGCTGGACAAGCACTGTGTCGAGTGCCATCGCGGTGCGGAGGCGGCGGCCGGAGTGCGACTGACCGGCGAGCGCACGCAGTTCTTCAGCACGTCGTACGATACGCTGGCCATGGGCCGCCAGCCTGCGCCGCCTCATCGGTTCGTCGGACAAAACGCGCTGGTCGAGAATCCGTACACCAACTGGATCTCCGGATTCCACGGCGTCGAGCAGAACATCTTGGACATTGAACCACGCCGTTGGGGCTCGCCACGCAGCAAGCTGGCCGACCTGGTGCTCTCTGGACATCCCGACCAAGACCGTCAGCCGCAGGTGCGATTGAGCCGCGACGAAACGCAACGCATTATCACATGGATCGATCTGAACGTGCCGTTCTACGGTTCGTTCGCCCGCGCGGCGGAGGACATGGAGCAGACTGCCTATCTGGCAGCGCCGAGCAAGCAATGACGGGCATCGAACGCGGAACTTTGAAGAGAGAGATAACGATGAAGAAAGCGGTACAGGGTGTGTGGCTTGTGATCGCGCTGTCGGCTGCGGCGACCGCTGCGGCTGCCACGCTGGTCGAAAACGGTCAGGCCAAGGCGGTGATTGTGATTCCATCGGGGCAGAAGTCCCCGGCAGCCGAAGACTTGCGGCACTACGTGGAGAGGGCCAGCGGTGCCCGCTTGTCGATTGTCCGCGAAGACAAGCCTGCCGGATTGTCGGCAGGATTCAGCCGGGTCTTCGTCGGACCCTGCCTGGCGTCCGGTCGCCTGGTGGATATCCAGAAGCTGCAGCCCGAAGGGTTCGTGATTAAGACCAATGGTGACGACTTGTACATTGTGGGTCGGGATGCGACGGATGCGGGACTGCCGGTCGACGGGACTTTCTACGGCGTTTGTGAATTCCTGGAACGGTTTGTGGGCGTGCGCTGGCTGATGGCCGGCCCGGCGGGCGAGGTCATACCGGAGCAGCCGACGATCCAGGTGGCTGCAGCCGACATCCACCAAGAGCCATTGCTATGGCAGCGGAAGATCCGCAACTCAAAGGCGGGCGGCCATACGGACCGTATCGAGGCCATTTTGAAAGAGTGGAACGTGCCGCTGGAGCAATGGCAAAAGACGTTCTCCCGGGATCAAACGGAGCCGTGGTTCCGCCACCAGCGATTGGGCGGCCGGGTGAAGTTAAACTACGGGCACTCGTACAGCGGCTGGTGGAACCGTTACCACGAGACCCATCCGGAGATTTTCGCCTTGCAGCCCGACGGAACACGGACCAATACGCCTGAACGCGAGCGATTGTGCGTTTCCAATTCAAGGCTGTGGGAGCTCGTCGCCCAGGACCGCGTCCGGCAGTTGCGTGCCGACCCGAGCCTGACGGCGGCCTCGATTTCGCCTAATGACGGCGGTGCGAACAAGTTCTGCTGCTGCGAGCAATGTCGCGATTGGGATTCGCCGCAAGCCCAGGCGATCTACCGGGGCAACCCGGGAATTGGACCAAACCGCGACATCCCGCTCAGCGACCGCTACTTCCGTTTCTACAACGAAGTGGCGCGGCGGGTGAAGCACGAACTCCCCGACCGCTACCTGGGCTGCTACGCCTACTCGCTATACCGCACACCACCGGTCGCGTTGGACCACCTGGAAGACAATCTGATTGTGGGCTATGTCGGCTTCAGCAGTTATGTTGACGACCAGGTGCGGACTTCCAACCGCGAAGAATGGCTACAGTGGAACAAACTGGCGAAACAACTGATCTTGCGCCCGAATCTGCTGTGGGGACCGGTGGGCCTGCCGATCAACTACGTTCACAAGCTGGGGGATGACCTGGGGTTCCTGGCCGATCACGGCATGCGGGCGACCGACTACGATGGCGGCATCGGAAACTGGGGCACTCAGGGCTTGGACTATTACGTGTTGGCCAGGCTGCTGTGGGACCCTCACCAGGAAGTCGATCCGATCGTCGAAGACTACTGCCGCGCGGCCTACGGTCCCGGGGCCGAGGCGATGAAGGACTATTATCGTCGTCTGGAACAATTCACCGACCAGATTGCCGCCGAGCCTCGACAGGATGCCGCCCGCCGTGGAGCCGACGTGGATGCGCTGACGGACTGTTACACCGACGAGGTTCTCGCCGACTTGGAGAACTGTGTCCAGCAAGCCTTGACGGCGATCGGCTCCGACGACTCATTCGCCACCCAGCGTGTGCGCATGGTGGCGACGGGGCTGGAATACACGAGGAACACGCGCGACCTGCTGGCAGCCGCAGCGGCCGTCCGTGACGGGAAAAGCGATCGGCCCCAATTCGAGAAAGTCAAAGCCGACGTGTTTGGCTACTATCGCGGCTTGGCCCTGAGTTGGGCCGTCTCGATCGACCACGACTACAGCTACATCCGCCGCGGGCTGGGGCTGAAGCCTACGTCCCCGTAACGCGGCAAACTCGCAACACATCCGGTATTCGAAGCGGTTTGAACACGACAATGGCACCCTTCGCGCCTCTGAATGTACGAAGGAGTTCGCAACAATGACAAGCTTGAAATTCGGCGATCCGCGGCGATTGAGCAAGTCCCTTTGTTGGGGACTCTTTCTCTGGAGCGTCTTGGCGGCCGCGGCCTGTCCGGCAGCGGAGTACTGGACTTCGACGGACGGCAATGACGCCTCGACCGGCACCCGGCAACAGCCTTTCTGCTCGATCCAGCACGGCGTGCAGGCCATGCGGCCGGGCGACACGCTGTTTGTGCGGGCCGGGCGTTATGAGGAGAACGTGTCGGTCACATCGCAACAATCAGGGGCACCCGGCAAGTGGCTGACGATCTGCGCGGCTCCAAGCGACGAAGGGAAGGTCGTCGTGGGCACGGAAATGCCTCGCGTGGATGCCTACGGCTCCATGTCCTCGGCCTTTTCGTTGCGCAAAGTCCAATACGTGCGGCTGCAAGGGTTCTACTGCGTGGCCCCGTATCGCGGACGCGGATCGGCTATCGGCGCAGGGAACTCGCAATACATCGAGATCATCAACTGCGTTGCCACGGGCGGCGGTCAGGGCGGCGTGGACGCCAACCACTGCGATCACGTCATGATCGACGGTGTCGAGGCGTTCTTCAACGGCGGCGGCACGGCGTGGTCCAGCGGAATTTCGCTGCTGGAGCCGAAGTCGAAAGATAACGTGGTGCGCAACTGCGTCTGTTACGGCAACTACGACAACTCATCCTATCGTAGCGACGGCAACGGCATCATCATCGACAACGCCTACAACGAAGGCGGGGCGCTGCTGGTCAACAACCTCTGCTACATGAACGGCGGCAAGGGCATCTGCTCGACGCGCAGCGACAACTGCACGTTTTTGAACAATACGTGCGTGGCCAACTGCTGGCAGCCGAATCAGCAGGACAAGGCCCACGAACTGTCGGTGCGCGGCGCCAACAACGTCGTGCGGAACAACATCGCCGTCAGCATGCTGCCGGACGGCGTCGGCATGCAGGCCCTGCTGAACTACAGTGGGCCGACGGGCAAGGTGGAGATCGATCCGAACGGAATCCGTTGCGATCACAATTTGTTCTTCAATCCGCAATCCGACGCCTGCGTAGCCGTCTCCGGTAACCGTCGAATGGTCCTCGGGCTGGCGGAACTGAAGGAGACCATGCCCAACTGGGGCGGTGATTCGTGGCACGGTGATCCCGGGTTCGTCGATTTGGGTAACCTCGACTTTCGCCTGCGGTCCGACAGTCCCGCCTTGAAGGGCGGCATTGCCTCGGCGGAAGTACCCTCGGATCTGCTTGGTCGACCGCGTCCGGCATCCGGGGCATGTTCGTTCGGCTGTTTCGAAGGATCCCACTCCGGTCCCGCCGGTCCGTATCCCCAGCCGGGCGTCGAGATCGCAGACGGCCAGGACGGCCAGGCCATCGCGTTGCTGCTGAACAACGAATACGAATTCGAATGGCACGGTATGTTGTGGGGCTTCGGCAAGTTGCTGCCCGAAGAGTTGCCTCTGCAAATCGAGATCCAAGGGCCGAGAAGGGCCGATTTTCTGAATCTATCTGGACGTTACGTGTTGCGGGACCTGCTCGACCAGTTGGCTCGGAAACACCGCGTGAGGCTCGTCCTGCGGCAGCCGGACGAGTGCCGAGGACTGTCGACCACACCTCACACCATCACCAGTTGGCTCTCCGTTCGTGACGGTGCGGATGTGGATGAGAGGGCCTTTGTCCACCGGAGGCTGCAAACCTATCTCTGGACCGACGACGCGGATGGCAAAACGCCTCTGGTCACACTGCTGCCCGCGATGTCCGCCGCAACGGGCATACGTATCGATACCGAAACGCCTCTACCCGCCGACTGGTCATGCCCCATGATCACTCGCAACATGAAACTCTCCACTGCACTGGACGATCTGGCCCGGCGAATGAGCGTTCGGTTCATCCTGTCGCGGCAGGATCCCCTGGCGGAGGACGGTGCAGGTCAAACGGTCGAACTCGGCAGGCCCTTCGGCCAAGAGAACGGGTTGGTGGAACTAACGGTGGAAAGGCCGGACGGCCGTGGCCGCATCGATTTGTTCGCCCGTGTCCGGTCGGATTCGTGCATGTGCGCCCGGATTTTCGACGACAACAGCCGATTCATCTCTCCGGCCGGCATCGACGACACGGGCGCCGGCGAGATGTATCATAAGGCCGCTACGCGCCTGGACGCCAGCAGCCGCGTACGTCTTGCCGTGATCGGCAGCGGATGTGCGCTGATGGTTGGCGATGAGTGGGTGATGCTGAACCGTCTACCGCGAGGCATGGACAAAGGGCCATTCCAGGTGCGTGTGGTTGACGACTGGATCAAGGTCGGCCGGATCAGATACGCGTCCCTGTAGTGAGTTACCTTGGATCTGTTGCTCGGTATCAGACATTCCGGATCGAAACCGCCGATCGCCTACTTCGATGATTTCAGCTTGACGCCCGTCTCCGGCGACGGCGGGTAATGATTGTCCAACAAGGGAGAATTGCCATGGACCGTCGTGAATTCCTTACTCGCACGGGCCAGACGACCGTGCTGGCCGTTGGTTTGTCGAGCGGCTTATCCGCCACGCGAGCCTTTGGCCGGGAGAAGAAGGGACCGCCGCAACCCGCGACCGGTCCCTTGCAGATTTCTACGAGGAACCCGCGCTACTTCTGTGATGCCAGCGGGCGGGAGATCCTGTTGGTCGGCTCGCACACCTGGAACAGCCTGGTCGACATGGGACGCAGCGATCCGCCCGAGGCGTTCGATTTCGACGCCTATCTAACCTTCCTGGACCGCTACGGTCACAACTTCATCCGGCTTTGGACCTGGGACTCGACGACCTGGGACACGCGGGCCAACGGAAAACTGGGTAAGGACTTTATTCATCATGCCGCGCCGCTGCCCTGGGCGCGAACCGGGCCTGGTATGGCGTTGGATGGCAAGCCGAAGTTCGACTTGAAGCAGTTCAATCCCAAGTACTTCGAACGTTTGCAGGCGCGGGTCAGCGCCGCTGGCCAGCGAGGCATCTACGTGTCCGTCATGCTCTTCGAAGGCTGGGGAATGCTTCACGGCAACCGCCGCCGGGGCACTCTGGACCAGTGGGCCTGGCGGAGCCATCCCTTTCACCCGGACAACAACGCCAGCGACATCGACGGCGGCGAGAAAGTGCACAGCCTGTCCAGCCCGGCTGTGAACGAGCTTCAAGCCGCCTACATCCGCAAGGTGGTCGATACGGTCAACGATTTCGATAACGTGCTGTACGAAGTGATCAACGAAGGCGGCGGACAGAAGTGGGACTGGTGGGTCGTTGAAACCGTGCGCAAGTACCAGCAAACCAAGCCAAACCAGCACCCGATCGGAATCACGGGCCACGGGGCCGAAGATGTGAAAAGCATGTTGGCCAGCCCGGCCGACTGGATCTCGCCGGGTTCCCAGGACGGATACAAAGACAACCCACCTGCCTGGGACGGCAAGAAGGTCAGCTTGTTGGATACCGATCACGTCTGGGGCATCGGCGGCAACGGGGCATGGGTTTGGAAGAGCCTGGTACGCGGCCACAATCCGCTGTTCATGGACCCTTACGACGGATTAGTGCTCGGCAACCGTTTCGATCCGCAATGGGAGCCGATCCGCCGCAACCTGGGCCACGCGCGGCGTCTGACCAGCCGTTTGGACCTAGCCGTCATGTCTCCCCATGACGGACTGGCGTCCACGAACTTCTGCCTGGCGGACCCGGGCAACGCCTACGTAGTCTACATTCCCAGCGGCGGGAAAGTGAAGGTCTCGCTCAGCGGCGTCTCAAGACAATTCGCCGTGGAATGGATCCATCCTTCGACCGGCAAAGCTGTTGCCGCTGACGCAGTAACGGGCGGCGCGGATCGCGAGTTCAAGGCCCCATTCGACGGCGATGCCGTGCTGGTTTTGTCCCAGTCGTAGTGTCCTGGCCCGGATCGGAACCATGAAGACCATTCTCCTTGGAATTCTGCTCGGGGCGCTCGCCCTCGCCGCTCACGCCGAAGAAACGAAGACGACTTCCAAGCGGCTCAGAATCGGCGTCGTGCAAATGGCGGTGGGCCCGACCGTCGAGGTCAATCGCGACCGGATCGTTTCTGGGGTTGCCCAGGCCGCTTCACGGGGCGTTCGCGTTGCCGTCTTCCCGGAAGGGGTGCTGCGCGGCAAGGGTGGCGACGACCAAGCGGCGGTCGATGAGGCCGTCGCGGCTATTCGCGGAGCAGCCCGTGAATCCAACATCTATGTGTTGTTCGGTGGATACACGTACCTGCCGCGACTGAAAAAGGCGGCGAACTGGATGCTCGCCCTTGGCCCGGATGGCCGCGACGTGTTCCGCTATGAAAAGCTGTACGACAATCACCGCGCCGCGATGCCCGGCGTGTTCTCGATCGACGGCATCCCCTGCAATGCCATGATTTGTGCTGACCGCTGGCTGCGCGGCGTCCAGGAGATTCCCATTCAGCAAGGGGCCCAAATCAGCTTCGAGTTGTCGTGCAACTTCGCCAGCGAATGGGTGGCGCCCTTCGGGTGGTATTGGTATGTCCCGCGGGCGATGCGCAACAACGTGTGGGTCGTTTTCGCGAATACGGGCAACAAGGTCTCCGGCGTGCCCGACGACCCCGCCGCTCCCCGCGAACTTCGACATGGGCACAGCGCCATCATCGCACCCGACGGCGCGATTGCCGCGGCGGCAAAGGGCGATGCGGAAACCATCGTCGTGGCCGACCTGGATCTCGGCCAGGCGACACGCGCGGAAGCGCTGGCTCGCTCGACCAGTCCGGTCCTTGGTCCATTCTGGACAGCGGGCGTGAAGCTGCATCGTGGCCAGGCGTTCGAGGCCCCGCCGCTGGCGCCGCTCAAGTCTGCGGAAACCGATATTACTCTCGCCGCCGCGCAGGGGACCGGCGATTTCTCCGATCTGGAGCCGATGATTCGCCAGGCCAGCGAGGAGCACGCCGACATCGTCGTGTTCCCGGAGCGAGCGATCGCGGAAAGAGCGCTCCAGCGACTTCAGACCGCCGCGCGCGAGCACCAGATCACGCTGGTTGTCGGGATGGAACATCAACGCGACGGCGGGCGGTACAACTCCGCCTTCGTTGTCGGCCCCGACGGTTCCCTGCTTACCCGTTACGATCAGCTATCGGCGACGAGCCCTTACGAACCCGGCGACGATCCGTCCGCGATGTGGTTTCGCGTAGAAGGCGTACCCGCAGTGGTCACCATCGGTCGCGACGCGCTGTGGAGCGAATTGCCGGAGCTCGCCGGCGTGGTCGGCACGCAGATCCACATCCACCTCGACCATGACACTGCTGACGATCAGGATGCCTCGCTCCGCCGCCTCCAGGTATGGTCGAACATGGCGTCTTTCCACACCTTCACGGCCACTGTCAACGTCACCGGCAGCGCGATCTGGGACGATTTACGAGACGCGGAGGAACGCCGCGTGGAAGTCCGCGGCCTGCCTCGGCCGGACACCGGTCCGGTGGAAGTCTACTCGCCGTTCTCGGCCAACCTCGTCGTCCGCGCCGGCGACGCACCACAATTGATCACGGCTACGCGGCACATCGGCCCCCTGAACCGATACCATCCTAGCCGCACGTCGAATTTCAACCCGCAGATGGATGCCTGGTACCGCCTCGGCGCTGCCATCATCGGCCCCAGTCCCGAACAGCCAAGAGACAATTGTCGGAGTACTCAATGAGTAGCTTCATAAGTTTGTGTTCGAAAACGAGGGAGTCGATTGACCGACCTATTCGGTTCCTGGACCGCCTGCTCGCCCATTCCATGCTGATCACGCTGCTGGCCATCCTCCCCAGTCGTGCCGCCGAGACAACCGTTTTCCCCGGCGCGGATTGGGCGGAGGCCACGCCCGAGTCGCAGAGTGTCAACAGCGCGAAACTGAAGGAAGCTGCCGAGTTACTGGCACGCACCGCGGGCGCCGACGGCGCGCGGGAGCTGGTCGTCATCCGTCACGGACGGATGATCTGGAAGGGTGACGACATCGACAAACGCCACGGCGTCTGGTCGGCGACGAAGTCATTCACCAGCACCGTGCTGGGATTGCTCATCGCCGACGGCAAGTGCATGCTCGACACGCGCGTGGCGGACGTGCTGCCGGAACTGAAGGCCCCTTACCCCGACGTGACGCTGCGGCATTTCACCACCATGACCAGCGGTTACCGTGCCGTGGGCGACGAGACGACCGGCAGCTACAAGCACGGCCCGAGCAACACGCCGTTTGTGCCAAACTCGAGGCCGCTGTTCACCCCGCCCGGCTCGCAGTACGCTTACTGGGACTCGGCGATGAACACCTTTGCGCTCGCGCTCACGAAGGTTGCCGGCGAGCCGATCGAGCAGTACTTCAAACGCCGCGTCGCCGACCCGATCGGCATGAAGAACTGGGACTGGGGCGACTATGCGACTGTGGACGGAGTGATCGTGAACGGCGGCTCGGGGAACGGTAATAAGCACATCTTTATCACTGCACGTGAGATGACGCGGTTCGGCCTGCTGTTCTTGAATCAAGGCCGGTGGAACGGCCGGCAACTCGTTCCGGAATCGTGGGTCGCCGATGCAACGCGGGTTCATGTCCCGGCCGATATGCCGTGGGCGCAGCCGGAGAGCGAGATTGACGGCCGCGGCGTGTATGGCTTCAACTGGTGGTGCAACGGACTCAAACCCGACAGCACTCGCAAGTTTGCCGCCGCGCCCGAGGGCATGTTCTGGGCCTCCGGCCACAACAACAATAAGTGCTTCGTCATCCCCGAATGGGATATGGTCATCGTCCGCCTCGGCCTCGACGGCAAAGCGAAAGACGATGTGTGGAATGGATTCCTGGCGGAGGTTGGCGAGTCTTTGAAATGAAAACACAACAGGCGGAAAAGAACATGAAAGTCGTACGACGGGTGATTTGTATCACGGTCGGCCTATTGCACTGGACGGTCACAACTTCCGCTTCTATCGCAGGCGGCCCGTACGTCGACGGTCGGTTCCAGGGCCGCATCGCTTACAGTTGCGACGGCAACCACAACGACCCCGACGACTGGGCCGCTTCGCCCGTGACGCTGGCCATCCTCGCAGAGGCGGGCCTGAGAGACCGGCTGGTCCACTTCGAGTACAACTGCATCCTGCCGCTGACCAATCCCGAGTGGGAAAAGACCCACGCCGAGAGCGTGCTCGGCACGGCGGAGCGATACGGTTTCGACACGTCTCGGTTCTTCGATTGCCGAAAGGACCTTGACGGCGCAGTGGCCGGCGTCGTCAAGGCGATCAATGATTCCACGGCAGAGGATCCACTGTACTTCATCATCGCCGGACCCATGGAAGTGCCCTATCTCGGCATTCAGAAGTCCGACCCGGCGAAGCGTCAGTTCGTCTGCTGCGTCTCGCACAGCCGCTGGAACGACGGCTTCGCTTCCAAGTACACATTTACCTTTACCAAGCGGAGCGTCATCGATCAGGATGTGCATTGGGTGCAGATTCGTGACCAGAACCGGCTGCTCAGCTGCAGCCGTTACGGCTGGCCTTCCTCGCCGGAGGAATTCGAACCGTACTTCTGGATGCGCGACTCAAGCGACGCGAAGGTCCGATGGCTCTGGGAGCGAATGGCGGTCTCGACCCGACCCGACCCGTCCGACGCCGGCATGAGCTACTTCCTGGCAACCGGTGACGAGGAGTGCGATCCCGTCAAGCTCAAGCGACTGATCGAAGAACACCGTGTCCCCGTCCCGGCAACTGCCCGGAAAACGGTGCGAATCGAGACGGAGAATTGCTGCCACCTTGAAGGCTGCTCGCTCGAAGACCGTAGCGACAAGCGGGCATCCCACGCCCTCAACACCCGCCTGAGCGGCGGAAGCACCGGACGCATCCGCACGAACTTTGACGAGCCGTTCACCCCGGCCTCCGCCCGCTACGACGTAGAGATCCGTTTTCTCGACGCGAAAGGCTCCCGATGCCGGTTTTCATTATTCGTCAACGGAGTTGTGCAGGGCGCGGCTTGGGAATCGCCCGGCGAGGGACGCGGCTGGACGAGCCAGACAATCCGCGACGTGCCGGTCGGCCGCGGTGACGAAATCCGGGTGAATATTCAGGGCGCTGGCGGGGATGCTGGAAAGCTCGACTATGTACAGTTCGACTACCAGAGTGAGACCGCGGATGTCTCCGCTCCGGCGGAGTCGTCACACACCTATCGAGGCCTGCATAGCCAATGAACGAGTGGCTGACAAGGTCAGCCCGGTTTCCAGGGATAACGGCCTGCCCAACCGCTCAGTAACAATGCAAATATCAATAATTGTGCCGAACCAGCCGCTCGCGGAGTCGATTCGGCGGTTGGATTGGGTGATCAAGGGCAACGAGCCGAGATCGGGGAATAACGTTATGTCTACGAGGGAAAGATCGGTCAATTGGCCGATGGCGCCACTGACCCTGCACACGCAACGGTCGAGACGACTCGGTCTGATCATCGCCGTGGCTGGATTGCTGATCGCCGGTTATGCAGCCGGTGCGAAGGGCGACGAAGCATGGCGTCCGCACGTGCCACGGCATGGGATGAATCTCGTTTCGAACGCCACGTTGGCCACGCCCGCGGGATGGTCACTGTTCGGGGATGCACAGTACGATGCCGACACGTCGCGATCTGACGACGGTTCCGGGGCCTTCTTGCTGACAACGTGTGTGTTCGGGCAAAAGGGCAGTAAAGTGTTTTCCGACTTCATTCCCATTGAGGGTGGCAAGACCTTCACTTACGGCTTCTACATCAAGACCGCCGGCGGACCGACGCACGCCGGGTGTCAGGTCAGCATTCACAAGCCTGATAAGGGGTTCATCCGCAACATCGCCAGCGGGCGCGTGAGCACGACACAGGACGGCGAGTGGCAGGAATGCGTCCTGCCCGTGTTCATCCCGGAAGAGGCGGCCTTTGTGCGTGTCCAAGTGTTCAAGACGGAAAGCACGCAGCCGGGCGGTCGGGCGTGGGCTGACGATTTTTACTTGGGGGAAGGAATCGGGTTCGAGCAACCTCCGTCGCTCAAGAAGTCCTTCGACGGGACGCACGTTCGCGTCGATGCGCTCGGCAATTTCGAAATCAACAAAAATGGAGTCTGGACGCCCTTCTTCCCGCTGTGCATGTACTCGGACAACTACCGGGACTGGTCGGTGTACTCCCAACAGGGCTGGAACACGATCATCTGGACGGGTGCCGCCAGTCAGGTGAAACAGGCCAAGCAGGCCGTCAGTGACTTGAACCCCGACGGTATGCTCGCCGGTTTCTCAATTTCTCAATACACGTTCCCGTCAGGCTGGGCATACAATAATCTTGACGACTTGCGAGCCAAACTGAGAGAGATTTTCGACCAAGATCTCGGCGACAACCTGCTGCTCTACTATTGGGACAACGAAGTCAACCACGACCAATGGCAAGTGCCGGTGGACGTCGCCAACACGATCAAGAGTGTTGACGTCGATGCTTCGGGCAAGCGTCGTCACCCGATCTATGCACTGCAGGGCGAGTTCAATATGGCACGCCTCCACGCTTCGAGGGGATTGGTCGACGTTTCCGGCACCTACGTCGGCGGAGGCGCGGCCGCCACAGGCGGCGCCGGCCAGGGAGATGATCACGGGTTGCTGATTCTCGATCGGCTCGAAGGACAAATCAGCCCCGCCGCTTTCGCCCAATTTAACGGGGTGGACGGGCCGGGCGACATGCGGCTGCGGCTCTACAATTCGATCATACTGGGCGCAAAGGCGATGGGTTATTGGCGTGACTGCTATAAGGCCTGCGACGAGAAGTTCATGAAATCCGTTGGCCCGGTGGACAAGAGAGCCTGGTGGCCCGACTTTCCGAACCTGCGCCGTGAAGTGGACCGGCTGCTTCCGCTCATTCGCCGGCCCCACTGGACGACATGGAGCGTGAACGTCCAGCCACCCCGAAGCGTACGCGTCGGCACGCGCGACTTCGACGGCGAAGGTTATCTGATCATGGTGAACCAGACGAGCCAACAACAGAAGGCGACCGTGAGCCTGGCGGGGCTTGCCTATGTACCCATGGAGGTTCGAGATTACTTCGACAACGCGAACGTGGCCGCCGTGCACGACGGTACTTTTTCCGTCACTCTGCCGCCCATCGGCGTGGAAAGTGGAACCGCCGTTCTACGTCTTGCGCGTTCGTCAGAAAACCCCTGATAGATCAGAATTACCTTCGACTCGAATCGCCTACCCTCGCCGAAAGAAGGCCAATCCATGAACCGAATTCCCAGCAAGTCCGACACTCGAATCCTCAGGATCATGCTCTCGTTGCTGGCGTTGTTGCTCATTTGTTCCCCGTCCATTCCAATGGTCCATCGCGAATTCAAGAAGGTATGCCAACATGAGACAAACTGCCGCTGTCTTGTTCGTAGTCTGTTTTGTCGCAATTCATTGCGGGGTGACCACCGCCAAACCGCCGTATCCGCCGAGCGATGTGATCGAGAGTATCACTTGGCATTGGGAGACACATCAGACCGCGGCGCCGGGCAGCGATCTGTGGCCGGTGACCTGGGGGCCGGACGGGCACCTGTACACGGCTTGGGGTGACGGCGGCGGCTTCGGCGGTACGAATTCCGACGGGCGAGTCAGCATGGGCTTTGCTCGTATCGAAGGCTCGCCGGAGTCGTTCCGAGGCGTCAACGTCAACGGCGGCAAAGCTCCCGAACATCCAGCGTCGTTTCCGAATAAAGGAAAAACGGGCGGAATGCTGTTCGTCGACGGGATCCTGTACGCTCGCCTGAATCTGCAAGACGGCCCATGGCCGGACGTCAATCATTCTTTGGCCTGGTCCGACGACCGCGGAGCGACGTGGCAGCAGACGTCGTGGGTCTTCCCGAAAGGCGAGGGTAACTTCAAACCGGCCCGATTCGTGAATTTCGGCCAGGACTATTCTGGCGTCCCGAACGAACTTGCCGGATACATCTACATCTACGGCTTCAAACAGACCGGCACCGGCGCCGGTGACAGCATCTATCTGTCCCGCGTACCCACGCACAAACTCAAGGACCGGGGTGCGTACGAGTTCTTTGTCGGCTTGGATGCGAAGCGACCGGTCTGGTCTGCTGACGTGGCCAATATCCAACCAATATTCAAGGACGGTCGAGGTGTGATTCCCACGACCGGTGCGGTTTATCATCCCGTGCTGAATCGCTACCTGCTGGCCGGTTATCACACCGGGCCGGGGAAATTGGGCATCTTCGACGCTCCGCAGCCATGGGGGCCATGGACGACCGTAGCCTACTACGAGGACTGGGGCAACATGGGGACGGACGGCCACGGACTGAACTGCGACTTCCCCCAAAAATGGATCAGCGACGATGGCCGCACGATGTGGTGCGTGTTCAGCGTCTACGGTGCGGGCGGGGAGACCGGCGTTCAGGCTCACGACAGATTCAACCTGGTGAAAGTGTCGCTCACGTTGAAGGGCAAGTAGTCGGCAACGACAAACAGGATATTCATGCAATAGGAGAAACCAATGATAAACGCGGCCCGATTCGTATGGGTAGGAACGTGTCTGGCGGTCTGTACGGCCGCAAGGGCGGGAACACCGTATGCGCCGAGCCCCGTCATTGCCAACGCTAAATTCGATTTCGCAACGCACGAGCGACAGGCTCCGGGCAGCGACAATTGGGCGATCACTTGGGCTGACGATGGCCACCAATACGCAGCCTGGGGCGACGGTGGTGGATTCGGCGGCACGAACAGCGACGGCCGGGTCAGCTTGGGAGTCTCGCGGATCGAGGGGGCCAACGACAAATATCAAGGCGTCAACATCTGGGGCGGCAAGAACGGCGAAAACGCAGCAAAGTTCGGGGGCAAGAGCTACGGCATACTGTCGGTCGGCGGCGTGCTGTACATGTGGGTCGGGCCAGGCTCAGACACGACCAGCTACCAGGAGGCACGGCTCTGCAAGTCAACCGATCGCGGAGCGACTTGGTCCAAGGCCGAGTGGGCCTTCACGAAAGCCGATCGGTTGGTCATGCCGACGTTTTGCCAGTTCGGCCGAGACTACGCCGGAGCACGCGATAATTATGTCTACGCTTATGACATCCGGCTGCAAGGCAATCCTTCGCGACTGGATGTGCATAGGCCGGGGCACATCGAGCTGATGCGTGTGCCGAAAGACAGCCTTCTTGAACGCGCCGGCTATGAATTCTTCGCCGGCCTTGGCAGCGGCGGGCGACCGACGTGGACCAAAGACATCGCCGGCAGGTGTCCCGTGTTCGAAGACCCCAACGGCGTCGGCTGGTGCTTCAGCGTCAGCTACAACACAGGGCTGAAACGCTATCTGCTATGCACCGAACACGACGCATCGTTCCAAGGAAATCTCGGCGTCTTCGACGCCCCCGAACCGTGGGGCCCCTGGACCACAGCGGGCTATTACCAGAACTGGGAAAAATTTGGCTCTACCTTCTTCTGGAATTTTTCCAACAAGTGGCTCAGCCAGGATGGCAGGAGCTTTACCTTGATCTTCACCGGCACCGGTGCGAACGATTCGTGGAACACGGTGCGAGGTGCGTTTTCGCTTGTCCAAAGCAAGGCTGGAAGATCCAAGACTGCACACTGACAAGGCTCCCGTGAAGTGGATCAAGAACGTAATCGTGATTTGCGTCGGGCTGTTGTTGACCTTGACGACCTTGCCGTTAAGCAATTCCGCTGTTGCTCAATCGAGCAGGATCCAACAAGGCGATCCGACCGACTCACACGCGTCGGCGGCGCAGGAAGCGACCCCTTCGCAGCCGGGCAACCTACCCGGTCGCCTGGTTGTCCATCCGGCCAACCCCGGCTACTTTCAGGATACCTCGACTGGGAAAACGGTGTTCCTCCATGGGTTCGATCATTTCCGTGCCTTGCAAGAGTACGACAACAACTGCATCTCCCCTCTCGACTTCGAGGCGTTCGTCACACGACTGGCACAGTGCGATCACGACTTCCTGCGGCTTTGGACCTGGGAGCATTTCTGGAAAAGATCCGCAGGAGAAAAGGGATGTGTCGCGGGGCAGATCAGCGTGACTCTGCCGCCGCACGTCTACCTCCGGACAGGGCCGGGAGACGCGGTTGACGGGAAGCCGCGATTTGACCTCACTGTCTTCGATCCGGCCTACTTCAGCCACCTGCGACAGCGGGTCCGCGTCGCCGGTGAACATGGAATCCGGGTCTCCGTCATGCTGTTTCAGGGCTGGAGCATCCAAGGGGCTGGCCCGCACGCGAACTCCGTGTGGGAAGGGCACCCCCTCAACCGCCAGAACAGGGCATGCCAGACGGGAAGACAGGCCAGCACAAGTCGACCGGCTTGATCCTGCCTCGCGGTCACAACCTGGGTGACCACCTGGCCCAGTGGGACGACAACCTTGTGCCTTATGTGGTGGTGATCAATTCGACCGACGAACCGACGGAGGTGACGAGTCCCGCTTCGTCATCCGGCCGGCTATTGACGCCGAAAGCAGCAACTGCAACGATCAAACCGGACGGTAACAGCGTGCTATCCGTGGTGCCGCGAGGCTGCGTCGTACTGACTCGTTAGCCTCTGAAGTACGTTGCGGCAGGCGGAACAACAAATCCACGACCTCAGGATGACCGATATGGGATGCGGCGAAACCAGGGAAATCTGGGACTGTACTGATTGAATGGAGGTCCATTGAGATGAGCAACCGTGTTCGGGAATTGGTTTTCGTGTTGATCGGATTATTCGGCTTGCTTCCATCAGCATCAGGGGCCGATGAGATCAAGAAAGTTCGGATCATCATCGATGCGGATACTGCCAACGAGGTCGATGACTTCTATGCGATTGCCCGCGCCTTGTTGGCGCCCGAGTTTCAAGTCGAGGGCCTCTGTTCGGCGACGTTCGGTCAGAAACCGCCGCCGGACAACATCCGGGCCAGTCAACGGTTCAACGAAGAGATTCTGGCTCACCTCGGGATGACCGGGAAGATCCCGGCGCCGATCGGCGCGGCACGGCCGATGCCCGACATGAGGACGCCTGCCGATTCCCCGGCAGCCAGACACATCATCAAATGCGCTCATGCGGGCCGAGCAGGAAACAAGCTCTGGGTGATTGCCACCGGGCAGTGTACCAACCTCGCGTCGGCTCTGCTGATCGATCCGACGATCAGCGACAAGGTCATCTTCGCCTTCATCGACGGTGATTTCAAGAATGGTGCCTGGGGACCGGGCGTCTACAACTGGAAGAACGACATCCATGCCGTTCAAGCGATCTTCGAATCCAATGTTGAATACTTCCACATGCCCGCCCCTTCGGTCAGCGGTCAGTTGAAAATGGCGAAAGCCGACGCTGAAAGCCATCTGAAGGGACGGGGCGGAATCCACGACTACTTGCTGAAGCGGTGGAACGCTGTTCGTCCAGAACGGGGACTATGGACCATGTGGGACATCGCCATGGTGGAAGCGATCCTGCGACCGGAATTGGCAGCGGCCCAAACCACGGGCGCCCCGATTGTGCGAGGCATTCGACAGGTCGAGCAATTCCCCGACAACCCGCGTCGAGTCACTGTCTGGGCGGACATCGACGAGAAGAGGATGTTGGAAGATTTTTGGCAGGTGCTGGATAAACGAGCGTTGGAGACAACGAATGGTCTCTGACGCAGGTGCCCCGGCGACCGCTTGCCCCGCCGGAATCAAGATCCAATCCAGCCAGCCCTGTCAGCAGCGAACCACAGGAGATCTCGCATGACGCCCATCGACCGAAGACATTTTTTCGGGGGAATCGCAGGCGGCGCCTTGGGCCTCGTGGGGAGCGATGCCGCTGTGGCCACCGAGCCAAATGCCGCGCGGCCGGCGTCCACTGTGACGGCGGCCGATGGCCGGATGCAGATCCTCTCGGCGTTCGACGGCGGCCTGCTGCCCGCCGCCACGATCGACGGTGACACGATCACCTTCAACCTCAACGGAGAAGTGGGCATCGTGAACGTGCTGGTTCGCGGCGTCCCGGCGCGGCTCCGCGTGCGCCTGCTCATTGCCGAGAAGGCCGCTACGTTCGTCGCCGGTCAGGGCCTGATCACCAGCCCCGACGGCCTGACGTGGACCGCAACACCGCTCGCGGAGGCCGGCGGCGGGGTCCTGGAGGCCACCCTCGACGTGCCGCAAGGCGAGGTCCGCCTGGCCACACGGCACCCGTATGGACGCGACAGCCTCGACCGGCTCATCTGCGACACGGCCGGCGTGCCGAACACGCGGTGGCGGTATTTGTGGAAGGGACATCGCGGTATGCCGCTGTTTGAGTTGGGCCAGGACGACGGCCGCAAGTGGATCCACTTCCTGTGCGCCGGCGAGGATGCTTGGGAGACCTCCGGCCAGTGGACCGCCGACGCCATGATCCGCACGCTGTGCAGCGACCGGGCGCTGGCCGACGCGTTGGCCGCGCAGGCTGTGGTACGGATTGTGCCACTCGCCTCGCCGTATAGCACCACGCAGCCGGCAGGCGGCTACACGACGGTCGATGGCCAGGGAATTTACGGCGCTGCCACGTGGGGCGACGACGACCCACCGCCCGAGTACGCCCTGTTGCGGGCCGAGGCCGAGGAGGCGATTCGTGCCAAACGCCTGGGCTTCATGATGACGCTGCACTCGTGGCAGGCCAGTCTTCCGCACACAGGGCTCGAGACGATTCAGTCGGCGGGCGAGAACAAGCTCTCGCCGGCCCGCATGGCGTGGGCGAACCGCACGCTGGCCGCTCTGATCGCTGGTGTACCAAAGGGCAAGACCGCCCTGCCGCCAAAGATCTGGCACGCCGGCCTGGCACGGGATTACCTGCTCGCCAAGTACAACGCCGTCACGTTCCGCGTGGAGGTGACCACGCACAACCAGGGACTCGACGGCTTCCGCCAGACCGGCCGGAAGTTCCTGGAGAACCTGAGTACCCTGACGGAGTGGGCGCCGGTGTGTAATCCGTGAAGAATAATGCCGGCGATTTCAAACAAGCGACACCGAGGAGCGTGATGGTGGCAACAACGCAACAAACGCAGCGAGGCGAGCGAGGATTTTGCCCACCAGAATCTCTACTGTCTCGCGCCCCTGACGGGTTACGCTCGCCGAGCCGCGAGCAGCCAGCCAACCGGCTTCTCTCCGATGGCTCCAAAGCAACATTCCTTTGCTTCATGCGGTTACAGATGTTTTTCGCGTTCGCGGCGGCGGTCATCGCGGCCGCTCCCACGCAGGCTGGCGAGGCCGATGTCGTTCCGGTGCGCTGGGAGCGGTTTGCGCCTGCCCCTCCGCAAAGTGAAGATCTCCTGCTTGCCGCCCGGCCGCTGTTGAACGCGGCGCGTTACAACCTCGCGTGGGCGCCGTCCGGTGCCGAGAAGGTTGAGAAAGGCTGGCGTGACTTCCAGAAGATGGATTCGCACAACTTCATCCGGCCAATATGCTCGGCATCGGCTGCACTGGCAGTCGTTTTGAAGACGGGCGTGTTTGACGAAGAGGCCGTCGGCGTTTCACGAGATGAGGCGCTGGCGCGAACGCTGAGGTTAATCAGCGCCGCCGCGCACTCGCACAATCGCGAAAGCTGGCGGTTTCCCTGGCAGTCGGCGTTCTGGGCGGCGGACCTTGCCCAGGCGGGCTGGATGTTGTGGGACGAACTCGACGGCGAGACGCGACAGTTGCTGGCGGAGATCGCGGAGTTTGAGGCCAACCGCTTTCTCGATCCCGACTATCGTGTGCCCTACTGGGACGGCAAGGGCGGCGACACGAAGGCCGAGGAGAACGCCTGGAACGCGATGATTCACCAGATTGCCTTCGCCATGATGCCCGGGCACCCGAACGTACCGCGATGGAAGGAAGTCGGCAGCGAGTTGATGGTGTCCGCTTACGCGTTGGAGGAAGACCTCAAGAGCGAAGCCGTGGTGGACGGCAAGCCGGTCAAGGACTGGCTCCACGGCTACAATGTCCGGGCCGACGGCGCGGTGATCAATCACCACATCCTTCATCCTGACTACATGACCTGCATCAAGTTCAACCTGCAGGCGCACAACCTGCAGTCGCTGGCCGGCCAGACGGTTCCCGAGGCGGCGGATTTTCGCGCCGAGTTCATTTGGCGCACGCTGGCCGCAAAGAAGTGGCCGTCGCCACCGAACCATCCGCCCGGCGGCGCCATCTACGTGCCGGGCCAGGCGGAGGTTTATTTCCCCCAAGGCACCGACCGGTTCGTGGGCCGGGTTGCCTGCTACTACGTGATCGACACGTGGGCCTGCGTGCTTGGCTGGAACCAGGATTTGCCGGATTCTCCGGCTTCATGGATGCGGCTGCGCGCGGACGCCATCGTGAGGAACCAGGAGCGTCACGCGGATCGTCGCCTCTACGCCGACGGCGAACTCACCAGCTTCGTGCCTCGCGAGCAAAACGATTTCAAACGTATCGCCGATGCCTACCTCGCGCTCTGGCTGCACGCGCGCGGATCACTATGCCCGACAGGCAACTGGCTCGCACAACCAGGACATCACCAATGAACCGGATGATCAGCAATCGCTGATCAGACTGCCGGAGTGGTTTGGACAAGGGGTATTCGATGAAAAGAAGCAAGGCAAAGGGAATTGACCGAAGATCTGTCTTACGCATGGGTGCAGGCCTGGGCCTGGGGTCCGCACTCGGGCCATGGGTTGCTGCGGAAGAACGGAAGGGAGCAGAGCTGCAAGGATTCTCTACCAAGCTCCGCAGCGAAGAGGAATTCAAGAATCCTGTTCTGGCGGCTCCGGATTGGCTGCGCGACGCAGTGGCCTACGAGGTGGTGGTACGCACCTTCAATCATCCCGATTATCAACACCCGGAGAAATGGGAGAACCCAAAGGGCTGCGCCCCGTATTCGAGCGTAACCGAAAAACTGGGATACCTGCAGGATTTGGGCATTACCCTTGTTGTGCTCTACACGGTTTACGATCACACACCGGGAACCAACCTCTATGCCAATCGATTCGAGCGCGTAATGCCCGAGTTGGGGACCATGGCAGACGTCAAGGAGCTCATCCAGGAGGCGCACAACAGAGGCATTCGTGTCATCAGCAACACGAACCATTATGGCGTTGCCTCGTCTTCGCCCATGCTTGAGGAGCGACCGGATTGGTTCGAAGACAGACGGAAGCACATTTGTGGGCAGCCGCTGTTTGATTTGCGTCATCCCGAAACCGCCGAGTACATTGTGAAGTCGCATATCGACTGGACCCTTAAGACGGGCCTGGACGGGTGGCGGATTGACATGTCGCACATCACCTACCTGAAGGCGATTTGGGACAGAATCATGAGTGCCTGTGCCGAAGCAGGACAACGGATCCTGCTGGCAACGGAAGCACACCACCTGGAGGGTCATATCGAGGGAGGGGGCAAGCCTGGTTCTGTGGCCGTGCCTGAAGGTCCGGAGAGAATTCTCGACATGGAGGCATTTTTCCAGCAGGACCAAACCTCGGCCAAGGACCCGTACCGTTTCAAAGAAATCAGCTCTCACAACTGTAAGCTCAAGTGGCCGCACAACGTGGATCGCGAGAAATATCCCCGTCAGGGTTGCTACCAGATCCAGGGCAGCCGTTTCCTTTTCGGCCATAATTACATCTTTGCTCCGTACGTACCGTGGATGTTCGCGGGAGAGGAATTTGCTGCTTCACACCTTGCCGTGCCTTCCCTTTTGCCCGGCCTTAGGAAGTACGGGCACCAAACAGAGAATGCCACGCCCGGGAAGCTCTTGCATGCCTACCTGGATTGGGACGACCTTGAGCGAAACAAGGATGTCTTCCAGGATATGCGGAGAATCCTGAATATCCGGCACGCCAACCGCGATGTATTGCATTCCAAGCACCATGAGACGAAACTCGTCAATGTTCCATGCAAGGGAAAGCTGGATGTAAAGGCAAAGCCGTATGCCCGATCTATCAGTGGGAAGAAGGCGATTGTGATTGTGGGCAACGAAAGCACAACCGACGATATTGCCTTCACGTTGAACATGCCTCTTGCACGGTTTGGCATGGGGGATGCGGGTGAACTTCGCGTAACCGACCTGTGGACGGGTGAGCGTCAGATGCTCAATAAGGGACAACTCAGCGAATATGAAGTGAAAGTGCCCAAAGACAAGTCGCCCGGCGGTGGCGTGCGTGCGATCAAGATCGAGCGAACGGGCTGACGCCCTGTACCTGGCCGGGGGCAAGATCGCACCGGAAGTCGTCGAGACCATGCGGACTTGGCAGCACAGCGGCTTTCGCGTGGACCCGTCGGTGTATCTGGTATCGATGCAATTGTCGGGTGGTCATATTCTCCTGACGCTCATCTCGCAGGCAGCCGCCCAGGCCGCCTCATCAGGGCGGATCGCAGCCAGCGGCTACCGTGATTGGTCCGCCCGCTTCGCCGCTTGCCGGCGCTCTCATGATTGCCCGGACACATGGCTGCTCACGACGCCAAGTGCTGGTCAGTCGGGCAGCGGCAATCGCCTGGACCTTGAATTTGACACTCGATCGGCCGGGGGGGGCCGTTGCGAAGTCCCAAACGCACTTCCCCTCGCCCCCTCTTTCCACCTGGCTTCCGCGGCTATACTCACTCCTGTTGGCAAGAATTGAATTTCCTATCAGCGAGGAGAAGTGATGCTACGTGCCACGCGTCTGACGTTGCGGGTCGGCCTGCTGTCAGCCTTTGCGGTTTTCGCCGCGGCACAGCCGGCGTCCGCCGCCAAGGTGCCGACCGTGACGCCCGTCAAAGAGGCCGGCGAAGCGGTCCTGTTCAAGGCTGGCCGCAGCGACCCGGCGGCCATCAACAACTACACGGCCAGTTGGCGGAAGGGCAGCGACTTGGTGCCCTCTACGCGGCTGGTCACGAAGGACGGCGAGTCGTATGTCGAGTTCTCCTTCCGCGGCAGTCAGGGCCTGGCGTGCTCGACCATCTACTTCGAGCCCCCGCCCCCGCCGGACGCCGGCAAGATCTACCGGGGCCTCAGGCTGATCATCGATTGCGACCGCGACGACTACCCCCACATGGGCATCAGCGTGCATTTCAAGGACAACTCGGGCCTGACCGTCGACAAGGCGCTGGATCGCGGTCGGCAGGAGTACCTGATCGAGTCCGGCTTCCGCCGCGAGAAGCAGCCGCCCCGCTGGGACCAAATTTCTTACGTCATGCTGACCCTGGAAGGCAGCCGCCATCCGCTCGACCTGGTCTACCGCCTACGGCGGATCGGCGTGCCCCAGGTGGCCAGCACCGCACGGCTTAACGACGAGGAAGACGACAACCTTCCGGGTGGGGGCGGCCTCGCGGCCGACCGTTTCGGCGAGCCGCTCCTCTCGCCGCGGCCGAAGGAGATCGCCTGGACGCCGGGCGTCTTCCCGGCTGGCCGCGACTGGCCGCTGGCGCTGGAGAAGACCGCCACCGAGCGGACCCGCCGCACGGCGGCGCTCTTCGCCGAGCGTTACTACGGCTTCACGGCCCACCGGCCGGCGGTGCAGACGTTCGACGCGGCGCCCCCGGCATCGGGCATCGTCCTGCGCCTGGCCGGCGGCGCGGCCGAGCCGGGGCAGAAGCCGCTGCCGCCGCAGGGCTACACGCTCAGCGTCGAGCCGGGGCGGGTCGTGATCACGGGCGCCGACGAACCGGGCCTCTTCTACGGGACGGTCACGTTCTTCCAGCTCCTCAAGCATGCGCTGAAGAAGGTATCCGACACCGCGCCGGTGCCGTGCGTGGCCGTCCGTGACTGGCCCGACACGCCCAACCGCCTCATCCGCCTCGAGCACCCGGGCACCTTCCGCAACAGCCCCGTGAAGGAGAACCGGGGCATGGACTATCTGATCGACTGGACCGAACGTTTCGTCGCCGACCAGAAGGTCAACACGCTTTACATCGATCTGTCGCGGAGTGTGAAGTACGTGCGACGGCCGGAGTTCAACGGCACGGAGAAGATTTATACGCTTGAGGATCTGCGCCGCTACGGCGACTTCTGCCGCGACTGCTTCATCGACCTCTGCCCCGCCTGGCAGGTGGGTGGCCACGCCAACTGGTGGCTCACCCTGGGTTACCATCCGGAACTGCGCGAGAAGGGCTATGAGAACCAGGGCGACGTGACCCACCCCGACCACGACGCCATCGTCTTCGACTGCATGCAGGACGTCATCGACGCCCTGCAGCCGAAGTACGTCAGTCCCAAGTCCGACGAGTGGTGGGGCGGACGCAAGGAGGGCGAGACGATCGACGAGCTGCTGCGCGGCAAGACGCGGGCGCAGGCGTTCCTGGAGTGGCACGTCCGTCTGAACGAGTGGCTGAACTCCCGCGGCATCACCATGATGATCTTCGAGGACATGCTCTCACCCTACCACAACGGCAAGAAGTTCGACGTCTATAAGGTCATCGACGAATTCCCCAAGGACATCATCCTGACCCAGTGGTCCAGCGGCAACCTGGACAGGGAAGTCCGCTACTTCACCGACCGCGGCTTCCGCGTCTGGCTGAACGCCACCGGCATGTTCACCCTGAGCCCGGACGCCCGCAGCCGCGTCATAGGCTTTGGCAAGGGCATCTACGGGTTCGGCAACGAGCGGGCGGGTCTGCTGGACGAGTACTCGTCGCTGGCGTCGATGAGCGTGCTGCTGCGCACGGCGGATTATGCGTGGAACTTTGAGCGCGAGGAAGACCTCGACCCCGGCCGGCTGGTGGCGATCGAGGAGACGGCGGCGCTGCGCCCGAACCCGCGTGCCGCGGCCCGCGTCGAGCCGATCGACCTGGGGCCCGCCCTGACGCACTCGTTCAACGCGTTCCTCAAGACGGCCAAGCCCGATGCCTACGCCGCCCACGCCCGCCCCGTGGACCTGCCCGCGGGCCCGCGCGAGATCGGCTTCCTGCCGATGCGCCTCGGCGGCGGCGCCGACGGCCGCGATTGCATCGTCCTGGGCAAGGGAGCCGCCCCCGTGGCGCTGCCGGTGCGCGGGCGGTGGGCGTCGCTGGCGTTCCTGCACTCGGCCTTCATCAACAACCCCAACGACAAGGCCGCCCAGGGCGCGAGCATCCGCGCGTGGATGTACGGCTGGCCGTGCGGCAACTACGTGGTCCGGTACGCCGACGACTCGGAGGCGGTCCTGCCTGTGCGGCTGACGAACAACATCAAGCGTTTCGACACGGCCTCCGCCAACCGCGCCACGCTCGACAACCGATATGCCTGGAGCCTCGACGGCGCCGACGCCCACCCCGTCCACCTGTTCCAGTGGGAATGGGTGAACCCGAAGCCGGACCAGGAGATCGTGAGCGTGACGGCGTCGCACGACAACGTCCTCGACGTCTCGCTGCTGTTGTTCGCCGTGTCAGGCCGGCCGGTGGCGGGGAAGTGATGTCTCGGATGGACCAACGGTGTGATGAGCGACCTTCGTTTTTTCGCGGGGCGGCGCCGGCAGTCTGACGGTCAGCGTGCCTGCTTCGAGGTCCTCGACGTATTCGGCCACAACGTCCTCCTGCTTCCCCAGAGTGGCCACGATTGGTCCGGCCCCGAGGGCGCAGCCCCCGGCGGTGACCGGCGGTTCTTCAGGACGGCCACGTAGAGTTTCGCCGGGTATCACTTCGGCAGGACAAGACTCGCGGCGGCTGTGGGCTGGAGCCTGAGGAAATCCATGCCGGGTTGGAGCGACTGCTGAATCGGCTTCAGGGGCGCGGCCGGCACGCCTTCGGGCACCGTGTAGTCCGCGGGCGAGGCCAACAGGTAGATGTTCACGCTGCCGGGAGCGACCGTTGCGGACAGGGTTTGGGCAGCCTCCGACACCCGGCCACGCTCGATCTCGACGAGGCGTGCATCCTTGGCCACAGGGACAGCGTTGAGGGCGATCTCGAAAGTCCGCGATTCCTTCACCTGTCTGTTGTAGGCGGCCACCACCGTGCGCCTGCCGTCCGTCAGTGCGGTCACGTCGATGTCGCCCGCGACTTCAGGCGGCAGCGTCAGCGGCGGAGTGCCGGCCAGATGACGGACCAAAGGTTCGACCACCTCCGGCGGCGCATCGAGCAGAGCCAGATACGCCGCGGAGCCTGTCCCTGCGCGACGGATGGTAGCAGCCGGTTGCCCGCCAATCCTGGCCACGGTCTCCGCTCCGGTCGATGACACCTTGACGTACGAGGAACTGACCTGTCGCACGACTCCCGCGAACGGCTGTGCCGTGCCCGTCAGGTCAGCCGGTCCGCTGACACGCTCGCCCGCTTCCACCCCGCACAATTCGGCAAGCACGGGGTTCTGCACCGCCTCACCCTCGACCAGCACGTTGCCGCCGGCGCGGACCCAGTCGCTCACGAGTTGAGCGCTCGACGGCTCCAGATCGCGTTGGCTCGGCAGGATCAGCAGCCGGTAACCGTTCAGTGCCTCCCGCGTCAGGTGACGGGTGAAGACAATCTCGACCGGGAGGTTACGGAGCAACACACGTTGCCGAATGCGTTCCTCATAGTCCACCAGCCCTCCCGTCTTCTCGCCACGGCGCACCGAGTCGATCCAGCCGGCACGGCTGCGCAGCACGGCCGCGTAACGTACGGGCCGGCAGTGCGCGAGAATGTCCCCTAAGCCGGTGTCGCGCAGCATGCGGAAGGCTTCGTCGTTGGCACCGGAGGCCCCTGGGTACATGCGCGAGAAGGTCAGATCGAAGTACCACAGCGCATTGCTGCCGCACATGAGATGGTGGCGCAGATTCAGGGCGGTCTCGCGGGGCTTGTACATGCAGCCGTTGACCGTAAAGACGGGACGGTCGTTGCCTTGCGCACCGCGGATGTAGGCCAGCATGTAACGGGTATGCGCGAGGTCGGTGCTGTATAGGTCGCTGTTGTTGGTGCTCACCCATTGCGAGTGTGTTTCGAGGTCGTGGTACATTTCCAGGCGGAAGTGGTTGTTGGGGCTGGTCACATGGAAGACGAACGCGTCCGGCTGGTGCTGTCGTACCGCAGCCGTCATATCGCGGATCAGGTTATTGATCACCTCCATTTTGAAGAACATCCAGTTGTGCATTTCCGGCTCGGCCAGCCGATGGAAGTCCAACTCCTTGGGCACCTCCGTGCCGTAAATCTGCCTAACGCCTTGGCAGCAGGCTTCGCACGTACCGGGGAAGGCGAACTCGTCCACGAGATAGTAGCCGTCGGCACCATAGCGTGCCGCGTTCTCGGCAGCCGCAACGTACGCGTCGTGGTCGGCGTAGGGACACAGAAGCTGCCCGCTCTCCCGCTTCGGGAAGGTTCGCGGCGCCAGGCACACCCCGATGCCCAGCCGATGCGCTTCCTTCAGGAGCGGGGCCACGTAGTCGCTACGGCGATCGTCCGCGATGAGGTAGTTGCCGCCGCGCGCCACGATCTCCTGGATCAGTCGCGGCGCCAGTTCCGCAGGATCCGTGAGCGTCACCGTGTTCAGGAACCAGTCGATCCCGCCTTGGATACACAGTAAATCCTCACCCAGAACGGGTACGTGCGGCTCGGGTACGTCGGCCGGTGTTTGCGGCCGCCCCAAGCCCACCGCGGGCGGGGCCTTCCAGGCAACATAGGTCCGACGCAACGTGTCGTGGTCGCCACGCGCGGCCACGAAGGCGCCCTGGGCCATGCGATTGCCGAGACTCGTACTGATGACAGCGGTGTGCCCGTGGGCCGAATGAACGTACGGACTAACCCGGCCCGTCTGCTGCAGATCCATCAATTCTCCGACCACTTCCCCGCGCGTGTCCTCAAAGGCCAGCCAGCCTTCTTTCATATGGGGACGAAGGTCATCGAAGGGCCGGTAGAAGCTCCCGGTCTGCAACACCGCGCGTTTCAGGCCCTCGTCCGACTCGTACCACATGGTGTCGTTCTCGCCGTCGCCACCGGGCGCCCAACCGCTGAAACGACTAACCGTCGCCGAGTTCTTCGCTTCGATGCGGTAGAAGACGGCCGGGCTCCCGGCGCAGAGCGTGTAGGTGACGGACAGGTCCGGACCGACGTAGGCCACGCTCGCACACACCGGACCGTTTTCGGTCAGCGATGCCTGGTACGTCTCCTTGCCGTCGCGCGAACGGAACTGGTTGCCGCGTCCGTAGTCTATCGGCGCCCAGGTCGCCAACTCGTTGCGCACACGCGCCCCCAGCGGCGCGATCTCGGCGATCTCCGGTCGGCCGGGAGCCAGCAGCACCCGCAGCCGGTCGTTGACCAGCTCGAAGCCTTCTTCGGAGCGCCGGGCCGAGAGCATGGGAACAGACGCTTCGCTGGTACTTGCTTCCGGCCCGAAGTAGACGTAGAGGAGCGTCTGCCGGTACGAATCGAGGTCGACCACCGTAAGGATCCGGGATTTAATAACGTCCTAAACTGTTTACGCCGGAGAAATGACGTAGTTCCATTCGGGCAGACTGCGGTCAAACCGGATGTGGAGGTCATTCACCG
>DATKZH010000393.1:0-29982 GCA_035528065.1 Thermoguttaceae bacterium
CACACGCCGTGTGCCGTAACCAGCGGACGGCACACGGCGTGTGCCTGCTACTGAAGTCGGGAAGTTATTCTTCGGCCGCCCCATAGTAGTAGAAATGTCCGGGGGGTGGCGTATCCGTGTAAGAAGTGGCGCCGCTTCCTAGCATAACTACGCCATCGCTGGGCTCCCGAGGCTCCGAGTTCGCCTTCCGCACAACCAAATACTCCACATTCCCGGGGGACGGGCTTTTCCGCCACAGAAGCGCAACCCTGTGCGCTGTTTGGATCGCACGCAAGTCCGACGGCGGATCCAACTCCTTCGTCGCCAGTGCTTGCGCCTCGCGAACCTCCGGGAACTCCGCTTCGATCGCGCTAAACAAGTCGGCCTGGACCCGCTGGGCAAACTCCCGCACGTCGACGATCTGGCCGGAGTCTTCATCCCAGCGACACGGATAATCCTCCATCAACGGCCGGCCCGACTCTCGGATTCGCTTCTTCAGCTCGGTCAGGTGCTGATCGGCGTCCCAACTCTCAGGCGTGTAGAGAGCCCCATCCTCGGGCGGGATTCGCAGAATCGGGCCTGGATCGCGAAAGTAGAAGAAGCTCCGTCGGGCGCAGTCCACATCGTTCAGCACGCCGTGCCGGATCTCCAGCTCAATGACGCTGGCGCCGGGATGATCCGCCAGCCAAGGGTGTTGCCGCGACAGCTCTTGTGGTGCAGGGTCCGGCGCGTCCCCGTAGCGCATACCGAGGGTCGCGATGAAGAACGGCCGGCAGGCGTCGATCGCCTCGAAACGGCGTACCAGCCCCTCCCCCGATCCCGACTCGGCCCCCCACTCCGCCCACGGCTCCACCACCGCCAACTCGATCCCGTAGCCCGAGAGCCGTCGCCGCAGCTCGGGGAACACGGACCCCTCCAGGACCGTGCGTTCCGCCTGCATATCGGCATACGTCGAACACACGTACACACGGATGACGCGCTCCGACTTGGCGCTTCGCGAGACCGTTGAATCCGCCATGCTAAGTCCCCCCAGCCGAGAAATGACCTGCCGCCTGCGCAGCACCCCAATCGTCAGCAGAGGCCCCTCCATGAGCTATTCTAGACAACCGTACTTGGCCGCGGCAAGTACGGCCCGCTCTGAACGGATCGCCACACTCGCCGGGCTGCGCGAGGAACTGTGGATTTGCTGAAGGCCGTTGCCAGGGCGGTCACCCTCGCACGCTACTCCGAGTTCTCCTGCGAGCTGATTTGCTTTCGGATCAGCAGCCTCAGCACGTCGCGACGCCGGACGACGCCGACCAGTTGGTACGGCTCTTCGCGGGTGACCACCGGGAGGCAGTCGTCTTGGCCGGCTTCGAACATCTCTTGGACGCGGGCGACCGGCTCATCAGGGTGGAGGACCCAACGGGCGGGAGTGGTCACGTCGGCGGCGCGGACCAGGGTGTCCAGCGCGGGTTCGAACAAGGCAGTGCTCAGCTCGCGGTAGCGGATCACGCCCACGAGCTCGCCGCTACGGCCCACGACGGGATACGTGTTGTCGCGGCTATGTTCGATGTAGGCGATGACGTCGTCAAACGTGGCCGCCTGCGGCACGCCTTTCACGTTCTTGCGCATCAACTGGCCGACGGTGAGGTCCTCCCGAGGGCGCCCCTTCCACGGATCGCGGCCCACGGCCACGAGCAAGCGATTCCAGATCGTTTGGAACTGGTCCAGGGGGCTGAATCCACTGTGGCGGATGGCGTGGGCCAGGGGGACTTCGCCGGCCCGCAAGACCGCCTGCCGGATGAGAATCGGGCCGACGATCTCGAACACCACCACCGTGCCGAGGATAATCGTCTGCACGTGGCGGCACAGCTCGTAGAGCGCGGGATCTCCGTGCCGTGTACGCTGAACGGCGATCGCCGAAAGCGCGATGGCGGCGCCGGCCTGGGCCAAGAGCGTCGCTCCCAGCCAGTTGCGAACCGCCGGCTCCTCGCGGCCCACGGTCGCCGCAACACGAGTTCCCAGGTACTTGCCCGCAAAACGAAAGACGATGTATCCCACGCCGATCCAGCCGGCCTGGCGCAGCTCGAGCGGTTTCAGCTCGGCCCCGTGGGTGACAAAGAAGACCACGCAGAGCAGTCCGGTCAGACGATCCATCTCGCCGAGCACCTGGCGGGTTTGATCGGAGCTGTTGGCCAGGGTCGCGCCCATCGCCAGGAAAGTGAGCAAGTACGGCATTTGGGCGAGATGACAGACCGATAACAGCAAGGCGACCACCGCCATCAGCAGGATCAGCCGGCGGGTGTCGGCCACCCAGGCGAAGGCATAGCTGATGACCAGGCCCCCGGCCACGCCCAGGGCCACCGAGCCGGCCAAATCCTGCGCCAGAAGTCCCAACTCCACGGAGACGGGAACCGCCAGCTTGCCCGCCCGCAAGTGGATCGCCAGGAACAAGAGCTCGAACAGGACGATCGAGACCAGGTTATTCAGCGCCACCAGCGAATTGGCGAACTCGGTCACCGGGCCTTCGGATTCCGTCTCCCGGAGCACCAGGATCGTGGTGGCCGGGGCCGTGGCCAGGGCCAGGGCGCCCAGCAGGACCGCCATCTCCCATCGCTGGCCGAGTAGCACGATCCCCAGCACGACCAAGAGAAACGTGGCGACCAGCTCTGCCGCGGAAAGCCGCAACACGCGGCGGATCGTGCGACGGACCCGGGCCATGGGAAAATGGCAGCCCAACTGAAAGAGCACCAAGGCGATGGCCACCTTGGTCAGGGGCTCGAACAGCGAGATGTGTCCCTCGGGGATCCAGTTCAGCACGCCGGGCCCCAGAAGGACCCCAATCAGAAGGTAGGCGGTGACTCTTGGCAGGCGCAAATGGGTGGCCATCCCGCCCGCCAATAGCGCGGCGATCAGCAGCAGTCCGAGAGTGAACGTGCTTTGCCAGACTTGCCAGTCAAAATCGCCCATTCACGAGGCCCTCTACGCGGGGGACGAACCCGGCCGACTGATATTATACGTCGCATCGATCAGCGGCCAGCAGCGTGCGTAGTAGAGGGCGTGCCCTCGGCCTGCTTCCGGCGCGTTGGCCGGGCGTCACACTTGGCCGAATAGATGCGGCGAACGAGGTCCTCGTAGCCCGAAACCATCCGCTCCACCGACCAGTGGGCCACGACGTGCTCTCGCCCGGCCCGGCCCATCCGCGAAGCCCGCTCCGGGTTGCGAAACAGCTCGACCACCCGGTCGGCAATCCCGCGGGCGTCGCCCGGCGCGACCAGGTGGCCGGTCTCCATGTCGAGGACCGTCTCCGGGACGGACCCGACCCGGGTGGCCACCACGGGCTTCTCGCAGGCCATGGCTTCCAGGAGCGACACGGGGCTGGACTCCATGTGCGAGGTCAAGACGGCCACGTCCACCAGCGAGAGCACTTCGGCCACGTCGCTCCGCGTGCCCAGAAAATGGACTGCGTCGGCAAGCGACAGCTCCTGAGCGAGCGCCTCGAGCCGGCCGCGCTGGGGACCGTCGCCGACGATGAGGAACCGTGTCTCGGGCACTTCCTGGCGAATGAGGCCCGCAGCCGCGAGGAACAGCTCGTGATGCTTCTCCGGGCGCAAGGCGGCCACGATGCCGGCCACCGGGACGCCTTCCGGCAAGTGCAGCTCGTCGCGGAGCGTCGGGCTGGGCCAGCGGGCATGGAACTTCTCCACGTCCACGCCGTTGGGAATCACGCGAAGCTTGTCCGCGGGGCAGCCCTCGTTTTCGGCCAGGTAGCGGCGGTGAGTTTCGGCCACGGCGATGAAGGCGTCGGTGATCGGCGTAAGGAGCCGGTTGGCCAACTCGACGCGGTCCGGCAGGCCCGAGGAGTGCAGCGCCGAGCAAATCACCGGCACGCCGGCCAGCCACCCGGCCAAACGTCCCCAGAACATCTTGTCGCCGCCGGTGCCCACGGTCACGACGGCGTCGATCCGCCGCTGGCGCATCAACCGCGTCAACCGCCACAGCACGCCGAAGTCGTACTTCCCCGCCAACAGGCCGCTCTGCGTGGGGACCTCGTCCTGGACCACTTCGCCCAGCGGCCCCAGGTACTTCAAGCAGCACAACTCCGGCGACACCCGCGAACGGTCCATCCGGCGGATCAACTGAACGAGCAACGTCTCCGCCCCGCCGACCGGCATGCTGGTGATCACGAACATCGCCCGGAGCGGACCGCGGTCTTCCAGCGGAATCAGTCTTCGACGACGTTGAAACATGGAAAGGGCCATGGCAAGGGGGCGGAGTCTGGTGAGACGGATCGCATCGGCGGACGGGCTTCGGCCCAACGTGAGTGGGCCTGACGATGCGGCGTCCCACTCGTCCGTGTCCTAGTCAAGTGTATCTCAGAACAACTCGACCGGGTCGGAAGCGCGGCGGGGGCCGGGAGACGGGACGTGAAGATCTGACCGGTGGGAGGAATGACCTGCGGCCCGTGAGACCCCGGGCGGTCTGTTCGTGCCGCAACTCTCTGTTGAAAAGGTACTTATGTCAACGCTTTCCGGCTGTCGGCGTAGGCGAGGCCGCAAGCGGGGCTGTCGATGGATCCGACGATCTAACGACCCCAGAGCTTCTTCAACAGCTTGGCGCCCTCGGGATCATGCTCGACGACCTCGGCGCGGATGAACGGATAGAAGTCGTTGGCCCCGAACCACGCTTCGGTCAGCTCGGCGAAGTACTCCTGCGGGTTATTGGCAGCGTAGGCGCGGACGGTTTTCCCATCCCAGTGGAGGACCGAATCGTACTGCTTGGCTTCCATGGCCCGGCGGTAGGCGGCCGCGATTTCCGGGTTGTCGTATCCGCCCAGAAAGCGATGGTGGTATCCGTGGGCCAGCTCGTGGAGCACCATCGAGGGTTGCTCGTGGGTCCACTTGAGGAACGTGGCCGCGTTGGCGATCTCGACCGACCCGGCCTTCTCGGGGTTGAAAGCGTGCTGGGTCAGCCACTCCCGCGAAGGGTGGTAGCACATGCACGGATGGCGCGGGTCGGCAAACTCCATCCAGATGGGGACCTGCCGGAGCTTGTCCAACGCCGGCTGCGGCACGGCCCGGGTGACGTCGTACAGCTTCACGTCCAGCAACTGGAGGGCTTGGTCGCCCAGCTCCTTCTGGTCCTCCAACAGCCGATGGTACACGTAGACGGTCCACCCGCGCACGGTCCGGGCGGTGTAGTTCGACGTCGGCTCGTACTCAACCTTAGCCGGCTCTTCCGGAACCTCGACCTTCACCGGCTCATCAGCAGCCAACAGGGCCCGGCAAACGAGCATCAGGGTCAAACACACGGCGGCAGTTCTCACGGCTCGTCAGACTCCTATCTTGAAGCTTGGCAGATTCCGGCATCGGGGCCCCGGCCCAGCGGCCCATTCCCGGAACCGGACAACCGGAGGCGGGTCGCCGGCGTCATTCCGCCGCGATCATCACGCTGGACGCCTTGATCACGGCGAAGACCTCTTTGCCCTCGGCCAGGCCGAGCCGTTCGGCCGACGCCTTGGTGATCACTGACACCAACTCCTGGCCGCCGGGAAGCCGCACGGTCACTTCGCTGTTGACGGCACCATGGACGATGCTCTTGACCGTCCCTTTGAGCACGTTGCGAGCGCTGAGCTGCATGGGAGAATCCTCCTCCAGGGAAAGCGAAGCCAATCGGAAGACTACTCGAACGCCGACCATGGTCCGGACACAGCCCCCCCACCGGCCCGAGCCTCTTCCATTGTTGGCAGCGGGCCGGGGCCTGACAAGACGGAGGTAGACCTTTCGCCGGCCGCACCCCTCGTCATCGACGACCCGCGAATCTACAATAGGCGTCGTGAGCACGATCAACCATCCTTCCTCGCGCGTCCCGCTTGGCCTCGATCCCATCGTCATCGGGACCGCCTGTTGCGTCATTTCGGCGCTGGGCTACACCGCGACCAACATCTGCCTCCGCTTCCTGGCGGATCACGCCAACCAGGTGCAGGTGATTTGCGTCAAGGAGCTTGTGACGGTGGCCGTGGTCGGGCCGTGGCTGTTGGTCCGGGGCTGTCGCGGGCTGCCCACGTGGCCGAGACTCCCGGCGCTGGTGCCGCTGGCGGTGGTCGGGCTGGCGACCCAACTGGTTGCCAACCTGGGCATCATCTGGGCGATGAGCGTGGTGGGGCTGGCCGTCACGATTCCCACCGCACTGGGAGTCTCGCTGGCCGGCAGTGCGCTTCTGGGCCGTATCTTCCTCGGCGAACGGGTCTCGCCTCGGGCGGGCGCGGCCGTCGGCCTGCTGATCGCCTCGATCGTGCTGTTGAAGATGGGCGCCGACCGGGGAATCCAATTGATGGCAATCGACCCCGTGAGGGTCGGGCTGGGCGTGGGGGCCGCCTGCCTGGCCGGAGCTACGTATGCGGCGCTGACGGTGGTCATCCGTCGCTCCGTCACCAACGACGTGTCGCCCAACGCGGTCGTGCTCCTTGTCACCGGCACGGGCGTGCTCAGCCTGGGACCGCTGAGTCTGTGGCAGTTGGGGTTCGAGGGCTGGGCCGAGACTCCGCCCGGCGATTTTGTGATCATGCTCTTGGCCGGGAGCCTCAACCTGATAGCTTTCCTGGCGATCACCAAAGGACTTCAACTGACGACGGTCGTCCACGCCAACGTGCTCAACGCGTCCCAGGTGGCCATGGCCGCCGTGGCCGGCCTGCTCCTGTTCGCCGAACAGCCCAGTGCACAGTTGGTGCTGGGGATCTGCCTGACCATCGTGGGCATGATGCTGATCGATCGGCCGACCGGCGAGTCGGTGACCGAAGCGGCGGAATCGAACGAGACATCCACGTAGAGCAACGCAGGTCGAGACAAGCGGAGGAGGTGGCGTGATGGTCTCTTGGTCCGTCGGGATGGCTCTTGGACTGGTGCTGGCGGCCGCTCCGCGGCCCTACGTGCTGGAGCAAGCTTCTCGGGAACACGTCGAGGAGATCACGGCCGCGACGCACACGTACGAGGTCACGCTGGGCGGCACCCTCGACGGCTTCAACACCGCCCAATACCTTGACACCTATAGCGCCTGCAAACGGCTGGAGAGCAAGTTCGAGCCCAACGAGTACCTCGTCCTGGAGAACGTCGGCCAGACCGACGTCGTGGGGCCCCGGATCGTCGTCAGCGGGCGTCGCGACTGGTATTCGGTCGACTCAATCCTGGCCGGCGTCCTCAAGCCCGAAATGTCGGAGGCCGAGAAGGCGATAGCGATTTGGGCCTTCACGGCCAGACACGAGGTGCAGTGCCACGAGAACAACCGTCGCGTGGGCCCGCCGTATCCCGACGCGAAAAGCCACCCCTCGCGAAACGAGTTTCGGGAGCGGGCCGACCCGGTGAGGGCCGTCAACTGCTACTATTGCAGCGGGTGCTCGCTCTCGGCGGCGAACTTCGTGGTGCTCTGCCGGGAGGCCGGCCTCGTGGCCCGAGCCGTTTGGATGTGCCCGGCCGACCAATACGAGACCCATTGCGTGGGCGAAGTCCTCTACGAGGGCGCGTGGCACCTGTTCGACCCCGAGCGCCGCTCCTTCTATTTAGAGGGCGACAACCGAACGATCGCCTCCTACGAGACGCTGCATGAGAACCCCTCCTTGGCTACCCGCACGATTGACGGCGGCTGCGCCAGCCCGGGCATGAAGACCCACGCTCCGGACTACGAGCGGTACTACCCGCCGCACGTGATGCCGGTGGAGCAGTGGACGAGCACGATGTCGATGACGCTCCGGCCCGGCGAAGAATTCATCTGGCGCTGGGACCACCGGGGCAAGTTCCGCTGCGGTGAGAATCCCCGCAATCGAGGCAATCTGCCCTATCGGCTGGCCAATGGCAAGCTGATCTATCGGCCGCCGCTTGCCCCGAGCACCTTCTGGCGGGGGATCGTCTCGGCACACAACGTGCAGTTGGCTTCCGACGACCAGCACACGAGGATTCAGCCCGAGGTCGCCGGAACGCCCGCGTGGGTGATCTACAAGGTCGCAAGCCCCTATCCGATCGTCGGGGGGCTCGTGGGCGGCGAGTTTTCGCGCAAGAGCGACCGCGACGCGTGCCGGATCTGCGTGGCGCTCCGCGACACCGACTGGATCGAAGTCTGGTCCGCGGAGGCCACGGGCAAGCTCGAGCCCTACGCGGCCATCGACGATGTGCTCGACCCCCAGCCCACCCCGGCCATCTACCACTACTACGTGAAGCTCGAGCTTCAGGCACAAGGCTCGCCGGAAGATGCGTGCCTTGCCGAGATCTACCTGGAGACCGACGTGCAGATGGCCGCCACGTCGCTGGCTTCGATTTCCGTGGGCCCGAATCGCGTCGTATACCGTGATGAATCGAGAGGGCCACGCCAGGTGCGGATCGCCCATGGATGGCGTGAAAGCTCGGCGACCCGACCGCCGCTTGCGCCGGCGGGGCCGGTTCTGCCGAGCGACGGAGGCAAGGCCGGGCCGGCATCGCTTGAGAAGCTCGTGTGGCAGGCGGCCGTCGACCCCGACGGTGACTCCATCGCCGACTACCACGTCCAGGTAAGCCCCAGGGCCGACATGCTGCACCCCGTCTCCCCGAACCTCGACCGCATCACCTCCTCCCCCAACCCGGAGTGGTCGCTGCCCGAGGGATGGCTGACCAAGGGCCGCACGTACTGCTGGCGTGTTCGGGCGGTCGACGCGTGGGGTGCCTGGAGCGACTGGAGCGAGGTGTGGAGCTTCACCCTCGAAGAGTAAGGCTTGTCAGCCGGTTTTGCCCGGTTCCTGGTGCGTCGCGAAGGCCGTGCCCGGCGGCTTCATAAAGATGTGGGCCCAGAAGGCCAGGGCGCAGACGAGCAGGATCAAGCTGACGACCTGCGAAATCGACAGCCCCATGCCAAAAACGCCCGGCTCGTCAGTGCGAATGATCTCCAGAAGGAACCGCGTGATCGGATAGAGGGTGAGAAACATCGCCCAGACCACGCCGTCGCGGCGACGAAACGGGGCGTACGCGACGAGGAACAGGCAGAGCACCAGCCCGTTGAGCGCGCTGTAGATCTGCGTCGGGTGGACCGGCTCGCTGCGGGGGAGGGGCCGGGTAATCGGCCACTTGGCGACTGACTCGCTCTCAGACGTCTCGATCGCGATCTCCGCGTCGAACTGCTGCGCGCGAAGCAATTCCCGTCGGGCTTGTTTGGCCGTGTGCACGGGATACGCGTCGATCGAGACGATCTCCTGCCCGGGCTTCAGTCCTTGCCGTTCGGCCGGCGAGCCGGGCCGGACCGCCGTGATCACCGGCTTGGCGCCCGATTCGCCTGCGACCTTCAAGCCTTGGACGAACGTCTCGCCGTGCTCCACCTGGTGAAGGCAGGCAGGGCTGTCGGCGGGGAACTCGACGGCCCACGGCAAGTCGCACACACCGCCAAAACAGCAGCCGTTGAGAAAACAGCCGAGTCTCCCAATCGCCATCCCCAACACAAAGCTGGGGGCGACCAGATCCAGTGTCGCCAGCGGCGGCATCTTGTATCGGTAGATGCACGCTGCCAGCCCGAGGATCGCCCCGATCAGCGAGCCATAGACGACGAGCCCTCCCTGCGTGACGTCGATGATCGCGGAGAGCGTCTCCCCGACCGACCCCCGCGGGAAATCGTCCCAGTACTCGATCACGTAGAACGCCCGGGCCCCGATGATCCCGGGCACGAACGCCCAGAAGGCGAGCGTGAAGACCAGCTCGGGGTCGATTCCCATGCGCCGGCCTCGCCAGGCTGCCATGGCGACGGCCGCCGCCACGGCCACCAACAGCATCGCCCCGTAGCCGCGAATCGGTAATCCTCTCAACTCCCCTCGCCCGGGGATCGGCTCGCACAGCCTGGGCAGCAGAAACCAGATCGCCGCCGCCACCAACACCAGAAGCGGCAGGTAACCCCAGACTTCCCCCTCAGCGCCCTGCTTCCGAATCAGCCAAACGAGCAGCACCACGCCGAAAACCGCCCAAGCCAACAGCAGCCAACCACGGCCGAATACCGGCAGGCCGGCGATCTCCGCGTTCGGAATGAAGAAGAGCGTGCGAAGCATGCTGCGCCGCTACGGTTCGGGTTCCAACAAACGGTTGTCGATCAGACGCGTCCGGCCGATGTGGACGGCCAGCGCGGCCAGGGTTCGGCTTCGGATTGCGTCGACCGGCTCGAGCGTGTCCGGGTCGACCAGGGCGACGTAGTCGATCCGGGCATCCTCCGCCGAGAGGATCACTTCTCGCATTCTCTCGGCCACTAAGGCCGTGTCTCGCTCGCCCTGAGCGACCAAGTCAGACGCCAAGCACAGGCTTTTCCACAGGACCAGGGCACGCCGCCTCTCGGCGGGATTCAAGTACGCGTTCCGCGAGCTCATGGCCAGGCCGTCCGACTCGCGGACGATCGGGCAGACGCGGATCGCGATCGGCAGGTTCAAGTCCTCGACCATCCGCCGGATCACCAGGGCCTGCTGGTAGTCCTTCTGTCCGAAATAGGCGGCGTCGGGCTGGACCATGTTGAACAGCTTCAGCACGATGGTCGCCACGCCGCGGAAATGGCCCGGCCGGCGCGCCCCCTCCAAGGGCTCGGCCACGGAGCCCACCTCGACCCAAGTTGCATAGCCACGGGGATAAACGTCCTCGTTCGCCGGTGCGAAGGCCAAGGGCGTCTCGCACTCGGCCAGCGCGTCCAGATCGGCCTCCATCGTGCGCGGATATTGCCCCAGGTCCTCGCTCGGGGCGAACTGGCTCGGATTGACGTAGATCGACGTCACCGTGTAATCGCACTCTTCGCGAGAGGCTCGCACCAGGCTCAAGTGCCCGTCGTGCAACGCCCCCATCGTGGGCACCAGCCCGATCCTCTTGCCCTCGCGACGGACGGCGTGGAGCACTTCTCGCAGCTCGTCGAGTTTCGCGACCAGTCTGGGCCGGCCTGCTTCGAAGCTCATGACGCGGAACCGATTGCAGAATAGCGTTGCACGATCCGCGGAATCCTATTCATGCCCGTAGCCAGCCGGTGAATCGATGCCGAGGCAACGGGCTGGACATCCAGGAGGTGTCCGGCTCGGGCAGTCTCATGGCCTGACTCACGGCCAACCAGCCAGCCGGGAGGTCCATTCGTGACGCCTTTCCTCGGCGCGTAATCCACCGAAAACACTTCGCCTTCTCGCACAGTGCGGCCAGCTCGAGCGTGGTGCGCGTGTCTTGGGCCACGTAGTCGAGGACCTCCTGGTGCTTTCCGGCGGCCCACATGCTCGGGGCCAAAATGCCGCTCATCCCTTCCGGCTTTCCCGCCAGACCCGAGGCCTTCGCGGCCGCTTCGAGCCCAACGGGGTAACCAAGCGTGCAGAAAACGTGAAACATCATGTCCACGTGGTCCAGCGCCAGGCTCTTGCACTGCTCCGGCATGCCCGACTCTTCCGCCAGGACGTCGAAATCAAAGGCCAGCCCATTCCAGGTGAGGATCGTATGCCCGCGGTCGACCATCGAGCGGAGATAGTCGACGAGCTGAGCGAGGTCCTTCCGGCTCATCCGCTTGGCTGGCCGTCCGTCCGGTGCAGCCCCGTGCCAAAAGCGCGGAGGGTCCGGCCCGTCCGCGAGAGTCGCCGCACAGGCGATCCCCAGCGGTCGATGTCGCCTCCAATCGGCGCCCTCCGGCCACTCCTTGGCGGTCTCGATGTCAAAGGCAAGGTATTTCCTGTTCATCGCGACATGCCGATCTGCACACCCCGGGGCGCGAGAAGCCGACGTGCCGTCCCGGGCGTTGCCCCGGCACCGCCGGCTCGGTTTCTCATTGCATTGCCTCAACGGCGCCCAGCAATTCCTCGAGAAGCATCCGCTCTGGGCCCTCGCCAGCCAGACGGAGCACCGGCCCTTGGCCTGGCCGGCCCGCCTCGGCAAGGATCGCCTGACGGACCCGCTCCAATACCTCCGCGCTCAACCGACGCTCGCCTCGACGGCCCCGCCGTTGAATCCGCTCCAAAAGCCGGTCTGCGGGCGCGTCGAGCACGACGGTCAGCTTGGGCGCGATGACCGTCCGCCGGGCGTCTTCCCATCGGCGACGATACGCATCAAACCGTTCCGGCGCAAGCCATACGCCGGCATAAGCCAGGCACTGGTTGAACCAGAAGTCGCTGACCCAAAGCCGGCCCCGTTCGGACCAGCTCGGCAACTCGGCGCTGAGCAATCGGGCCCTCTCGTCGAGGAATTCTAGCTCCATGGCCCGGGCGTTACCAGACGGATCGGCGTAGAACGCCTCCATACGCCGGGACGACAATTGCTCGGTGATTTGGGTCACCGAGACCCTTTGGGCGAGCCGCTCCGCCAGGCGGGTCTTGCCGACGCCAATCGGTCCGGCGATCGCCACGTAGGGGAGGGCCGTGTTGAGGTAATCCAAGAGCCGGGCGATCGTCCAGCCTGTGGTGGGATGGACCATGCCCGGAGCCACCTCGGCCGCCGGCTCCAACACGAAGCGTCGCCAGGCCATTCGGGGGTGGGGGATCGTCAGCGAGGGGCTTTCCAGCACCAGCTCGCCGTACAAGAGCAGATCGATATCCAACGGCCGAGGGCCCCAACGCTCGGCACGGCGACGGCCCGAGTCGGCTTCGACCCCCGCGAGGACCGCAAACAGGGCCTCCGGCTCCAACGAAGTCTCCAGGACCGCGGCGCCGTTGAGGAAGGGCCCCTGTCCGGGCGGGCCGCCCACCGGCGCGGTTTCATACCAGCGGCTTCGTGCGGTGAGGCGGACATGGGGCTGGCGTGTCAAACGCTCCACGGCTTGGTCGAGCGATTGTCGGCGGTCGCCCAGATTGGACCCCAGACCGATCAGACAAGTAGCCATACCCAACACAAAACCCGACGGGAATCTCGCTCGCGCCGCCGGGGCTTGTCCCTTTGCGATTGCCAACGCATGTGGAGTAAATGAGGGGGGGGCCGTCCCGGCCGCGAACTTCGTCGCCGACTGTCGTTCCCTTCGGTCGCCGCCCCCGGGAGTCTACCAAGTTGGTCTGTCACGGCAACTCGGCGGTGCCGCGTGTGCCGCGCTGCCCGTTCTCCTTGCAGAATCCGCCGCTCCAAGCTCACGGTACGCAGACGAAGAGCTTGAAACGACTCTGCTCTGTGCATCCCCATTCTGCGGATACGCCGATGTTTGTCAAGAATCGTTCCCCGCGAGGAGGCAACTCGCGAGGCTTTCGGCGAGCCTACGTCGACTGCAAAGAGACGAGCGTACGTCCGGGCATCCAAGCGCAGCTCTTGATCGGACGCTGTCTCTCGCCAGGCGTTGGCCAACGCGGCCTGTTGGCCGCACTGCTGCGGATCGCGGATCAATGAAACGCGCCGCAAGCCGCCCGCCGCGGAGCCATGTCCCAGGGGTAGTCGAAGCTGCGGCGGTAGTCGTACGGCATCCGGTCGTAGATGGAAGGGTAGCAGGACGTCCATCGCTTGCCCGACCAGCCGTAGCGCGGGCAGTATCCGCTGGGTAGCGGAAGCGGCGTGGCCCAGCCGTCCCGGGAATCGCACGGACAACCGTGGGTGCAGGCCCCAGACTGCTCTTGAACGTATTTGTCGCTTCCAGGGGTCGACATGATCGTGGGAGCGGGCGCCGGCAACTCCTCAGGAGCCGACGTGGATACGCCCGCGCCGGTGACCACCAGAAACGCTAGCAGCGCGGCGTGCATCGATCCGTTCCTCTGCAGTTTTCCCAGTCTCGCCTCTTTCTCACGCGACGGGTCGCGCTGGCGGCCAAATGGCGCCGGCCACGTCGCATGAAGAGGATCGGCCCGGGACAGACGGCGGGTCAATCCCAATCCCTACGGCCATCACATTCCTCCCAAATCGGTCATCTTCAAGCTCGGCAGTCCGACTGTCTGGAACAATGAGACCCGACCAGCTTGCAGCCCGTGCCACAGGAACGCAAGCACGTCGATTCGACCGTTGCGTCTGGAACACGGAGCGAGGGAAGACTCTGCGAAATAGGCGCGGTTCGGGGCAACCTGCGTCGGTCTCGCTCTGGCAGGCAGCCCAAATGGGGGAGGCCCTCTACAAAACCCGCCAGGAACCTGCTACACCATGAGCGGCTGGCCAATCAGTCCGTTGGGCTGACAAAGCGACGTACCACGCACCCGATCTTGCGGAGGAGCTGAGATGTCAAGCCTTCGATCCGGTGAGTCACGTTGCCACTGGAGCGCGAAGCCCCGGAAAAGAAACGGAGATCGGAGGAGAAGCCGCCGATTGACGTTTCTTGTCCTTCTGGGCTGCCTCGGTGCTCTCACCGCTCCGCTATCCACGATGCTGGGCGCGGACGAGCCCTTGCCCGGCACGAGCCGCCTCACGCTCCCGCAAGACGACGCAGTCGTCCACGCCCGGCACATGCAACAGGTGGAGGACTATTTCCAGCGAAGGATCGAAGAGGCACGGGGATTCCGCGACCGGCAGTGGAAGCCGGATTTCTCCTCGGCCGAGGCGTACGAGGATTCCATCGCGGCGCACCGCGTGAACTGCCGGAAGATGCTGGGACTGGTCGACGCCAAGGCCGCCGTGGCGGAAGCGAAGAGCACGCGGCTTGCGGCGTCAGGCGACCTGCGCATCGAGCGGATCTCGGTTCCGATGTTCGCCGGGCTTTCAGGGCGCGGACTGCTGTTTTCGCCCGGCGCCAACGGGCCGCGTGCGGCGGTGGTCGTTTGTGCCGACGCCGACACCTGGCCCGAGCGGTTCGCGGGGCTGACGGGCGACGGGAAACCAGCCAAGTGGCTGACCGACCTCGTCGCTCGGGGTGCGATGGTGTATGTCCCTCAGTCGATCGAGCGACTCCAAGACCACCCTTACTCGAAGACCACGAACAACAAAGACCGGCGGATGATCCTGTACCGCCTTGGGTATCCGGTCGGACGCACGATGCCGGGCCTCGACGTGCAAGACGTTCTGGCCGCCGTCGACTACTTGCTGGCACGCGACGAAGTCGACCCGAGCCGGCTTGGGCTCGTCGGGATTGGCCAAGGCGGGATGACCGCGCTCTTCGCGGCGGCGGTGGATCGCCGCGTGTCGGCCGTCGCGGTTGCCGACTATTTCCAGGTCCGCGACCACTGCTGGCAGGAGCCGGTGGATCGCCGCCTCGCGCGACAGCTCCTGGAATTCGGCGATGCGGAGTTGGCCGGTCTCGTCGCGCCGCGACCCCTGCGCGTGGTCCATTCGGCCGCTTCCGCCATTCCGAAGGATCGCGTGATGGCCGAGATCGCCCGCGCATCGCGCTTCTACAGCGGGCTTCGCAAGGCCCCTCATCTCAAGTTCGCGCATCTCTCCGGAGAGGACGCGGCGGCAGCGTCCACCGGACTTCTCGCCGAGGACCTCGGGCTGCCTGAGCCGAGAGCCGATCTGGACTGGCCTGCGGTCAACGTTTCCGACGCGGAGGCCAAGGCCGTGCGGGACAAGCATTTCGAAGAACGGCTGGCCTGCCTCCGCACGCTGATCGCCGAGAGCGAAGCCAAGCGAGACGCGCGGTGGCGCCTGGCCAAGTGCTCCCGCTCCGAGTTCGACCAGGTCAAGGCGGCCATGCTGAAGGACTATCGAGAGCTGGTCAGCCACGTTCCCACCGAAGGCACGCCGATCAATCCCAAGACCGAGCTGGCACTTGCGACCGACAAGTACAAGCTTTACCGCATCACGCTGGACGTCACCCCGGGCGTCGAGGTCTACGGCAACCTGCTCGTCCCTCGGGACATCAAGGGGCGGGCGGCGGCGGTGATCTGCCAGCACGGGCTGAGCGGAACGCCGGAGATGACGACCGGGCTGGGAATGACCAAAGACACCGCCTACCACGAGTTCGCCCGGCACCTGGCCGAGCACGGCTACGTGGTCTTCTCGCCGTACCTGATGCAGCGCCGCACGGAGGAGATCAACGTGCTGGTCCGGCAGGCCGACGCCGTGGGCATGATGCGCGTGGCCATGCCCGTGGCCAAGACCCGGCGGGTCGTCGACTTCCTGGAAACACTCCCCTTCGTCGACGCCAAGCGGATCGGGTACTACGGCTTGTCGTACGGCGGCTACTCGGCGATTTGGATCTCCCCGCTCGAGCCCCGGCTGGCCGCGACCGTCATCTCCGGCCATTTCAACGACTGGCGATCGAAGATCACCAACGACACGCTGCACACCAGCTACCTCTGGCACCCGGACGAGGACTTCTACAACTGGGACATCCTGCACCGGTTCACGCACGTCGAACTGGTGGCGATGATCGCCCCGCGCCCGGCGTGCATCGAGTTCGGCGAGCGCGACGGGATCACCACGCCGGAGTGGACCGCTTACGCCTGGAAGCAGGTGGTCGGCTGGCGCGACCCTCTCGGGCTGGCCGACCGCATCACCCTGGCCCATTACGACGGCGTGCACGAGATCCACGCGGTCGAGGCGATCGACTTTCTGGACCGTTTCCTCAGGCCCACCCGCCCGGTGGGCCGGGATTACGAGGCTACCCGCGTCGGCCCGGACGGACGGGAACCGTTCGTCACCCAGGTGCTCGATTCGCGGCGCGAGTCGCGGATCGGCGGACGTTTCTGGATCGCCTCGGGCGGATCGCAGTTTCGCGGAATGGCGATGCGACTATCGAGGGTGGGGCAGCCCGCTCCGCTGGAAGTCCGTTTCGGCTCTCGGCCGGGAAGCGATGACCTGGGCACCGCGACGTTGCTCCCCGAGGCGGTGCAGCCGGACGGCCACGCGTGGTGCACGCTGCGAATCGATCCGCGGCCGGTCGAGCCGGGCGTGCTCGTCTATTATGATATCGGATGCACCGGCGGCACGGCGTCGGAGGATCACTACGTGGTCTACGGCCCAAGGCCCATCGGCGGCAAGGACTGGCCCAATCGTTTCGCCCTGTCGTACCGTGTGCTCACGGATCGTCCCGAGGACGGGTCGCCGTGAGCTGGAAACAGGGGAGTTGGAAACAGGGGAGAGGATCGCCGGAACGCGTTCCGGCGACGCGACGGATTCGCTGCGATCGAATCGCGGTAGCTCTACCAGCACGAGCGGGAGGACAACATGAGAAGGCGATTTTTGGTCTGTCTGGGAGGTGTGCTGTTCTCGATGACTGCGGCGCTCGGCGAGCCGCTCTTTGAGGACAGCCTCGTCGTGGAAGTGGAGAGGGGCCTCCGGGGGCCGCGGGGGATGCCGGGCGACGTCGTCCAGCTCAAGGACGGCTCGCTACTGATGAGCTATACCCAGGACGCCAGCATCATGGGGATCAAGTCGACCGACCAGGGGAAGACGTGGGGCGAGCCGTTCGTCCTGATTCCCAAGCCCGCACCGCCCGCCAAAGGCTGGTATGCTCACCCCGGCTTTCTGCGCCTCGAAAATGGCGAGATCCTTTTGTCGTACATCTACAGCACGCATCCCACCACGCCGTACTACGGGCACAACTACTACCGCCGCAGTGCCGACGAAGGCAATACCTGGACCGAGCAGTTCATCATGACGCCGCATCCCGGCTACTGCATCGTGCACAACGACCGGCTGTTCACGCTTTCCACCGGCCGGATCGTGGCCATGGCGGAGTACAAGGCCCACATGCCGAGCACCAGCGACCACAGCGGCTACGCGGGGATCGCCTTCTTCTCCGACGACCAGGGGTACAGTTGGCAGGTGAGCAAGAACACGGTCGACATGCAGCCGGTCGAGGTGCAGGAGGCCGACGCCGTGGAGCTCAAGGACGGACGCGTGATGATGTTCGCCCGGACGTACAGCGGATTCCCGGTCCGTGCGTACTCCGACGACCGGTGTGAGACGTGGTCCGAAGGCGAGCCGATCAAGGAGCTGCCGATGCCCTACGCGGGCCTGCCCACGGTGCGGCGTATTCCGTCGACCGGCGATTTGCTGTTCATTTGGATCAGCGAGCGATCGGTCGACAAGGACGATCCGAAGATCCATCGCCGTTGCGCCCTGTCCGCGGCGATCTCCAAGGACGAGGGGCAGACGTTTGAGCCCTTCCGTCATATCGCCGGAGACCCCGAGGACGATTTCGGATACCAGTGCATCGAGTTTCTGGGCGACGACCTGGCCATCGTTGCCTACCACGCTCGCGACGGCTTGCACGTGGCCCGAATCGGGATCGACTGGTTCTATGGTCGTGATGGACAGTAGGCAGTGGGCAGTCGGCGCTGGGCAGTCAGCGTTGGGCAGTCAGCGTTGGGCAGAATAAGAAGGAGGGAACTTGTGAAAAAGTCGATCGGTGCAAAGACTATCGTTTTCCCCACGCCGACCTGGGTCGTGGGGACGTACGACAAGGGGGGCAAGCCCAATGGGGCCGCGGTCGCCTGGGGAGGCATCTGCAACTCGGAGCCCCCGTGCATCGCCATCTCGTTACGCAAGGCGACGTATTCTCACGGCAACATCGTCGAGCGGAATGCTTTCACCGTAAGCGTTCCTTCCGAGTCGCACGCCAAGCAGGCCGACTACTTCGGGATCGCCTCCGGGCGGAACACCGACAAGTTCTCCGCGGCCGGGCTGACGGCCGTGAGGAGCGAGCTGGTCGACGCGCCCTACGTCGACGAGTTTCCGTTGGTCCTGGAGTGCAAGCTGCTGCATACCTTCGAGCTGGGGCTTCACACGCAGTTCGTCGGCCAGATCCTTGACGTGAAGGCCGACGAGAGTGTGCTCGATGACCAGGGCCTGCCGGCGATCGGCAAGGTCCGACCCTGCGTGTTCGCCCCAAGCGATCGCACGTACTACGGGATTGGGGAGTGCCTGGGAAAGGCGTTCAGCATCGGGAAGGAGATCTAGCGAGGCAGCGCCTCAGACCGAGGCGAGGGCCGAAACCGACGTCGAGACGCTCGAAGGGAACGGCGCGACGAACCGCTGCCGGTCGGAAGCCGGGTCGCCGCTCGTTCGGCCGCGATCAGGCCCCATCCCCCCATTCCCTTTCGGAAGAATTTCTTCCCTTCCTGCCCCCGCCACCCGCGTCGGGCCTGGTCGCTTGTTGCAGCGTGAGGTCCCAATCAACACCGCGCGCACGTGCGCTCGGGCCCCAGCGCACGTGCGCGCGGGCCCGATGGTGAATGCGTTGGGGTTTCAGGGGGAATGCGCCGTGGTCACAGGCCACCTGCGCGCACGCCATGTCGCGGGCAAGACGGCGTTGTTGGACGCGCGCTCGGCGCAACGTGTTGGGTGGAAAGTACTTGTCTTTCCGCACGACACTCGCAATTTCCGCCCAACAATTGATTTCGCCATAACGCGTTTCCCGACAACGACTTGTAACCGGCGGCCGGGGCCTTTGTTGGACGTTTGGACCGGCTTTTCGGGGGCCTCTCGGCGAGCCGGCTCTCGGCCCAACGTGTTCGAGCATACCATCTTAGCGCCGAGCCGCAAGGCCGTTTCCGGCCGGGTCGCATCGCGTCCAACTTGCCTCGCTGGCCGGGTGCCCCAGCGCGCCACGGGCGTGTGCGCCCTGGGGAAGCTATTCCGCGCAAAGAACAACTTCCGTCCTCAGACCGCAAGCCCCCTAGGGTGCGTGAAACGCACCATATTTGCCCGGCGCGGTGATCTATCGGGAAAGAGATCTGAAAGCGGGGCTCGTGCGGCTCGCCAGGCGGCGACTCAATGCGCGAACCGCCGACGCGCGTGGGCCCAACCCCTCACGAGTAGAACTCGCCCTGCCCCACGGCGTCGAACGCGTTCTCGAAGTGCTCGATGGTGGGCCGCCCCCGTTCGTGCCAGGTGATGGCCACCACGTCGAATCGGGCAGGGCGTTCCAGCAGGCCGTGACGTTTGAGGAAGGTGACGGCCAGTCGGGTCAGGCGGCGTTGCTTGGCGGAGGTCACGGCTTCGGCCGGATGGCCTGCGTCGGCGGATCGACGGGTCTTGACCTCGACGAACACGATTGTATCCCGGTGGAGCGCGACCAGGTCGAGTTCACCCAGGAAAAGGCGATGGCCCCGGGCGAGGATCTTGTAGCCGCGTCGCCTCAAGTATCGAGCGGCCCGTGCTTCGCCACGCTGTCCCAGCGGTCTGTTGGGAAAGAAGCGTTGGAGCCAGCGGGAGGCCGTGGTGCCCAGCCCCATTGTATTCGCTCCTCCGCTCCGGGATCATCGAGCAAGGGGGCGTCCGGCCGCGCAGCGGCCTGCCGGCGGCGCCGCGTGGGTTGGACGCGAGAGAGAAGGAGTATCCGGTTTCCGGCGAAGCCGCAAGCCGCGGGGGGCGCTCGCGGGATTCGTAGCGGTGGACTACTCTTCCGCCGTGGGTTGCTTCTTCTTCCGTCGTCCCCTGCGCTTGGCCTTGGGCTTGTCTTCGGTCTTTCGCTCGACGCGGCGTTCCTTGAGCCGGACGGCCTTGCCGACGCGGTCGCGGAGGAAGTAGAGCTTCGCCCGACGGACCACGGCCGAACGCGTGACCTCGATCTTGGCGATGCGGGGGGAGTGAAGGGGAAACTTGCGTTCCACGCCTTCCCCCTGCACGATCCGGCGGACGGTGAACATCTCCCGTGTTCCCGAGCCGCTCCGGCCGATCACCACGCCGGTGAACACCTGGATTCGCTCCTTCTCGCCCTCCAGGATTCGACAGTGGACGTCGACGGTGTCCCCGATTTCGAACTTCGGCGGTTCCTCTTTCATGCTGGCCTTCTCGACCAGGCTCATCAACTGTTGGCTCATGGTTCTTCCTTTGACGTGTCGATCGGCAAAGCGCGTGCCGGCTGGTTGCTACAGGGGCTTCTCGGCGCTTGTCTGCTCCGTTTCCCCGAGCAGGTCGGCGCGGCGTTGCCGGGTTCGTAGTCTGCTGTTCTCTTCTCTCCAACGGGCAATTTCTTCGTGATTTCCGCTCAACAGGACCGGGGGGACTTCCAGCCCCCGGTACACACGGGGCCGGGTGTATTGGGCACCCTCCAACAATCGCCCGGCGCCCGAAAACGAATCGCTCGTGCTAGACCGCTCGTCGCCCAATACGCCCGGCACGAGCCGGATGACGGCGTCGATGATCGCCATCGCGGCGACTTCGCCCCCGTTGAGGACGAAGTCGCCGATCGAAATCTCGTTCGGCCGCAGGACTGCGCGGATCCGCTCGTCGAAGCCTTCGTAACGGCCACACAAGAGCAGAATCCGTCGGTGTTCGGCCAACTCCTCGACGACCGCTTGGCTCAGCCGGCGCCCTTGCGGGGTGAGCATCACCAGGTGGCCGGGGTCAGGGTGCTGGTCGCGGACCGCCTCCACGCAGGGCACGAGCGGCTCCACTTTCAGCACCATCCCCGGACCGCCCCCAAAGGGACGATCGTCCACGGCCTTGTGTCTGTCGGTGGCCCAGTCGCGAAAGTCGTGCAGGTGCACCTCCACCAGGCCTCGCTCGATGGCCAGCTTCAGGACGCTTTCGCCCAGGTAGCCCGCGAACATCCCGGGAAACAGGGTGAAAACGTCGAAGCGCATCGGGCGTTACTCGCTTGTCGGTTCCTCTTCCGCCTCAGGGGGCGGGGCGTCTTCGCTGCGGAATTCATTGGCCGCCTCACTCTCGGAGGGCCCGACCACGTGGGTCGGGGGCTCGGGCCGACGCCGCATTTGCGTCAGACGGTCCAGGGCCGCCTTCTGCTTGTCCAAGCACGTGCCCTCCGGCCCGTACTTCTTGATCAGGACCCCAACCTTCTCCGACGGTTGGGCCCCCACGCTCAGCCAGTACTTGATGCGCTCGCCGTTCAACACGGCCCGGGCGTCGACCTCGGGAACCATCGGGTCGTAGGTGCCCAGCTCTTCGAGCACCCGGCCGTCGCGCGGCGCCCGCGAATCCATCGCGCAAATGCGATAGAAAGGGCGATGCCGCCGGCCCAACTTCTTCAATCGAATCCGGACTGCCACGTAGTACTCCTCGTCAATTTGTCGTTCGGATCGGTTTGTCCGCTTTCTGGCATTCCTTGCCACCTTCGGCCTGTGACTTGCCGAAGGTTGCCACGTACCAGGGGCTAGGGACTCAGGGCTGGGGACTGCGACTTCGCGCAATCTCCCAGCCGCCAGCCTCTAGTCCCTACTTCTGCCGCTTACTGCGTTTCTCTTCCCTGCTGCGTCGGCGGGCCTCCTTCTCCCGTTGCTTCTTCAGCTTGGCTTTCTCGCTTGGCGAGAGCCGTTTGCCGGTTCCCTTCTTCTGTTTGCTGAACCTGGCGTTGGGGTTGGCCATGGCGGTCTGGGTGATCTCCTGCATGGCCTGCATCCGCCCCCGCATACCCATCCCCATGACCCGCTGCATCATGTCCTTCATGCCGTCGAACTGCTTGACCAGGGCGTTGACCTCGTGTGCGGCGACGCCCGCCCCGGCCGCGATCCGCCGCCGTCGGCTCTGGTCGACGACCTTGGTCGGGTTGCGGCGTTCCTCGGGGGTCATCGAGTCGATGATCCCACGAAGGCGGCTCATCTCGGCCTCCGCGTCGGCGTCGCCGATCACGTCGCCCATCTGGCTCATGCCCGGAATCATGCTCATGATCTTGTTCAACGGCCCCAGACGCCCCGTCTGGTCGATCATGCTGCGGAAGTCGTCGAGGGTGAACTCGCCCTTGCGGAGCCGGGCCTCCTGCTTGGCCATTTCCTCCTGATCGACCTTGCGATGGGCCTGCTCGACCAGGGTCAGGATGTCGCCCATCCCCAGGATCCGGCCGGCCATGCGGTCGGGATGGAACTCCTCCAACGCGTCGAGATGCTCGCCGGTGCCGATGAACTTGATGGGCACCCCGGTCACCGCTTTGACCGAGATCGCGGCCCCGCCCCGCGCATCGCCGTCGAGCTTGGTCAGGATCACGCCGTCCAGCTCGAGGGCGTCGTTGAACGCCTTGGCGCTGTTGACCGCGTCCTGGCCGGTCATCGCGTCGACGACGAAGTAGACCTGGTCGGGCTCCACGCGGCGGTCGATCCGGGCAAGCTGGTCCATCAGCTCGCCGTCGACGTGCAGGCGCCCGGCCGTGTCGAGCACGACCACGTCGAGGTCCGATTCCTTGGCCTGCCGGACGGCATGCTGACAGACGGCGACGGGGTTCTTGGAGTCCCGTTCCGTATAGACGGGGATTCCCAGGTTCTTGCCCAATTGTTCCAGTTGGTCGATGGCCGCCGGGCGCTGAAGGTCGGCCGCCACCAGAAGCGGCTTGCGCTGGCGCTCGTGGAGTAAGCGTCCCAGCTTGCCGCAGGTCGTCGTCTTCCCGGAACCTTGCAGGCCGCAGAGCATGAGGACCGAAGGCTTGCCCCGCAGATGCAGCGAATGGTCGACCGGGCCCATCAGCGCGATCAGTTCCTGGTGGACGATCCCCACAAGTTGTTGGCTGGGGTCCAGCGATTTGAGCACCCGCTCGCCGACCGCCTGCTCGGTCACCTTGACCATGAACTGCCGAACCACGGGAAAGCTGACGTCAGCCTCCAGCAGCGCCTGCTGCACCAGGCGAAGCCCGTCGCGCATGTTCGATTCGGTCAGCCTCCCCCTCCCACGGAGGGTTTTCAGCGCGGAACCCAGGCCTTCCTGGAGTGACTCGAACATGGCTCAATCGTGGTATGTGCGTTGGTGACTTCGAACAAGCGGGCGAAGCGGAGCTTCCGGCAAGTTGGCTCCCAAGCCGGAGCTTGGGAATCAGGTGGACTCGATCGTGATATCGGACACGCAGGGCCAGCCACGCATGGCTAACCACACGGCCAGCCGGAGCGCGCCGGGGTGGGCGCACCACCGCCGCCTGCGTACCAGGTACGCGTAACCCCTTATGCTAGCGAATGCCCCGCCGGTTTGGCAATGCTCGCTTGTGGCGAATTTCCCATCTTCGTCGCGCAATCTGCCGCCCACTCGCTCTCTACCGTGCAGAACTGAGCCGCTGCACCGGATGCGAGGCAGTTTCGGGGGCACTATTCCCTTCGACAGGGCTGCGTGGCTCCACGTTGGACAGCTTGGCGTCGAGTCCCCGCCATCCGGGGGAGTCCAAGTTGACACGCGATCCACAAAAACCTAGAGTTTTGCAGATTTTTTCCCCGTCCCGAGAGGGGAAACCACTGACTCGCGCCTCGGATGGAACCTCGGCCGATTCGACACCTCCCCGATTTGGTGATGCTCCAGAGGTACTATTGGCGTGGGAGACAATGTCCATGGTCCGCAAAACGGTTTTGTCGCTTCTGCTGACGGTCTTGTACGGCTCACCCTTGCTCGCTGGAGGGTGGGCGGAAAAGATGTTTGAAACCACCCGGCACGACTTCGGATCCGTCGCCCGGGACGCCAAGACGGAATGCCGCTTCGTGTTGACGAACATCTACATCGAAGACGTCCACATTGCCGGCGTGCGATCCAGTTGTGGCTGCACCTCGCCGCGAATCGAGAAGCCGTTTCTGAAGACGTACGAGAAGGGGGCGATTATCGCCCATTTCAACACCGATCGGTTCCTGGGGCGCAAGGGGGCAACGATTACCGTCACCATCGACAAGCCCCTTCCGGCGACGATCCAGTTGCACGTGACCGGCCACATCCGCAGCGACGTGGTGTTTGAGCCGGGCAGCGTGCAGTTCGGCGCCGTGGATCATGGCACTCCGGCTGAAAAGACCGTCACGGTAACGTGCGCCGGCCGGCCGGACTGGCAAATCGTGGACGTCACCAGCACCAATCCCCATTGCTCGGTCCAGATGGAGGAGGCCAAGCGACGTGGCGGGCAGGTGGCCTATGACCTGCTGGTTCGCCTGGACGAGCACGCCCCGCCCGGATCCCTGAACGACTGTCTGATCCTGGCCACCAACGACCGCAACTCGCCGCAGATCCCGTTGGCGGTGGAAGGCGTGGTGCAGTCGGAGATCATGGTCGCCCCGACCTCCTTGTTCATGGGCGTGGTCGAGCCCGGCAAGAAGGTCACCAAGCAGTTGGTGGTGCGGAGCAAGAGGCCGTTCCGAATCCTCTCGGTAACCTGCGACGGCGCGTGCTTCGAGTTCGACGCGCCGGCGGAAACCGCGCCCAAACCCTTGCACTTGATCCCGGTCACGTTCGTTGCCGGCGAGAAACCGGGCAAGGTGCTCGACACGATTCGTATCCAGACCGACTTGGCAGAAGCGATGCCCGAGCTGTCTGCATACGCCGTCGTGGCGCCGTAGGCGTCACGATTTGGGAGCGTGCTTTGGGAGCGTGGTGGAGTGCCGCGTCGGGACCGTCCCGGCTAGAACTGTTGCTCCAGACTGATATTGAGGCCTTGTGCCCAGAAGTCGGTCTTCCTCCAGGCGAATTCCGGGCGCGACTCTCCGACCAAGGTCTCCGGCGGTATCTGCGTCGGGTTGATACCCAAGTCGATCTGATCTGCGGCGCGGCCCACGTGATTCCAGTGCAGGAGGTCGTATCCGGCCGAGATTCGCAAGTCACACGTGAGCTGGCACTCGAGCGAGACTCCCAACTCCGACAGAACGGCAAACTCGGTATCGGTGTGGTATCCGATGTTGGTCGGCAAGGCCAACAGGCCGCCCAAGTAGCCTGCGCCGGATTGGTCGTCAACGATGCTCGTCGCCCCGTCGACAATGACTCTGCTGGTGGCTCCACCCACCGCCACTTTTCCCGACAGCCGAACCGACCAGCAACCCCGAGACCAACGCGCGGCCAGTCCGAACTCGCCGCCGTGGAAGTCGTTGGTCGACTTGAAGAGGTCGTATCGACCGATGATCGTGTCCACGTCGTACCCGCTGTCGGCATCGAGCGATACGGACAGCTCGTCGATGGTCAGCCGGTCGAGCAGTCGGCCGAAACGGTACCCGCCCAGCAAATCGACTCTCAGGGCCGGCCGGCACAACACGAGACTCCGCATCAGCACTTCCGCCCCCTGCAGTTCCGTGTCGGCACGTACGTAGACGGAACCATCCAGGAGGCCGGGGTACGCGACCAAATGCGCCGCTTGCTCGTCGTCCTCGACGTCGAGATACGGCCGGGCGACGATCTGGTCCCCCCACCCCTCCGAGTGATGCCTTAGCGCCTTGGCGGGCAGTCCGAAGTAGGTTGCCTCGATTCCACCCATCTGGCGCGGATCCCACCACCAACCCAAGGTGAATCGGCCGCCGGACCGCATTTCGTCGTAGATGGTCTCGTCGCCGAACAGGACCGAGGTGCCCGGCTCGCCCAGCACGCCCGCGTCCTCCTCGAGCGTCTCAAGCAGACTGGTGGTCACCAGTGCCGGAAGGTCGACGCCCTTCATCCCCCAGAGAAGATACTCGCCGCGGGCCCAGAGCCGGCCGAGAAGCGGGGAGCGGTAGACGCGAGAGGCTCGGCAATACTCTTGAAAGATAGGATAGACCGGAGCATGCATTCCCCAGTCGGCGCCATCCTGCAATTCCTTCGCTGCCTCAGAAGGGGATTTGGCGTCGGCGGCATCGGACCGGTCCTGGTCCTCCCCGACGTCGGCGGCCGACTGCTGATCGGACGACCCGGGTCGTTCCTCCGTCACCGGATTGGGACCAGCGACTTTCTCGGCTCTGAGTTGCGCGGTTCCCGCGAAGAGCACGATCGCCGTGCTCAACGCCAGCAATTGCCTCGTAGACGGCTTGGCTTGCGTGCCCATCATCTGCCCTTGCGTGGTCCGACAGGTCGTTCGTCCGGACGGTAGTTCGGTCTCAGTATCGGACAGTTCGCCGGGGCGCCCTGAATAATTCCTACAATCAGCAAAGCCCTCGATATCCTCCCAGTCACCGCAGACTAATTAGCGATCCACAACAACCCAGAGGCTCCAATCCATCTCGACTCGACCATACAACGAAAAGGAAAGCCAGGGATGCCGCTTAGGGTGCCCCCAGAAAGTGGCACGCCGCGCCTTTCCGCATGTCTCGATTGCAGAAGCTGCGCGATCTGGGAAAAGGTTGATGAATATGTCCGATTTTTGGGTAATGCGGATAAGCCAAAACGTCGAAAGTATTAGGTGACATAGTGTCGCCTGACCCTCAAACTGCGCGGAAAGGGGAGCTTTGCGCATGCGAAACGCACGAGTGAAGTTGAGCCTGGCGATCCTGGCTCTGGCATGGACGGGAGGTTCGCTGGGGCATTGGTCCGGGACCGAGGGACGGGCTTTCGCACAGCAGCCGACCGCAGTCCAAGTGGATCCGGCCGAGGCGGAGACGGTTCTGACCGGGGCCGCATTCGCGCCATGTGACTTTCAGTGCATCCCCGCCCCGTTTGCCGCCAGCGGTGGAACCGCGGGGCCCGCTTGGTACTTCCAAATCGAGGGACTGGCGTTGAAACGGGATGCTTCGCGAAGCCAGATGTTCCAGGCTTTCGTCGAACGAGTGTGGACGGAAACCGACCCTCCGGGGTGGGAGGCGACCGACTTCGTTACCGGGGTCCTCGGTACGGGAGACCTGCATTTCGGCTTCCAGGCCGGAGCCCGTGCGCTGGTGGGCCACACGCTGGGTCAGTGCAGTGCCTTTGAGGTGTCTTATTTCGAACTGACCGACTGGAGTGAGGAGGCGGCCGTACGCGACGCGACCGAGTTCATCCAAGAGGTGGACGGGAACGGAGATCCGACGCTGACCTTCCCCGCCAGTTTGTTCTCGCCGTTCTCCGAGTTTGGAGACCCGTCGATCATCGGCCTCGACTACAACAACCTGGCCTACATCAGCTACGAGTCGACTCTAAGCAACCTCGAATGGAACCTGCGGCGGTGGATTCTGGCGGACCCGCGCCGGCTGACGGCTTCGGTGCTTGTGGGCGGGCGCTACATGAACATCGACGAGACGTTCTTCTATCAGACGGAATCCGATGTCCCCGACCCCCAGGGAGCCACCAACGAGGTGACCACCGACACGACCAATAGCATGATGGGCGTCCAGGTCGGGGCCGCGTTCGAGTTCTTCGTCGACACCGACCCCGGTTGGTGGGTGGATTGCGAAATCAAAGGGGCCGTCTTTAACAACGACGCGAGCCAGCGCACGGTCTACGTGCACGACGGGGTCGACACCTATCAGGGCACTCACCCAGGGCGTCGTGATGACAACATCACGGCTTTCGCACTCGATCTGCGACTGAACGCGACCGTCTTGATCACTCCCCGTCTGGCAGTCATCGGCGGCTATCAGGCCCTCTGGGTAGACGGGTTGGCCCTGGCTTCGGAGAACATGAGCCAGGACGTCAACGTGCTCACGTCCGGCCCGCCCACGCTCGTCGAGGACGGCAAGGTGCTGTATCACGGCCCGCATCTCGGGCTCACCTGGGTTTGGTGAGAACTCGATCGCAGTAGGCTTCCAGCCCGTCTCGCGGCCTCCGACACGGTGGGATGGCGTGCATGCTGCGTCACCGCCTGGAAGCTGTCGGCGCGTCGGCAGCCCGTGTGCGCGGGGCCCGGCCAAGCGGCCCGGGCTACTCGCCGCCGCCGAGCCATCTGCGCGCGGCATTCCAGGCTTGGCCCACCATCTTGCCCGACAGCAGATCCTCGGTGATCGTCGTCCGTTCGCTGGAAAAGTTCCTCCACACCGCCTCCACGTAGGGCTGGCTGGTTTCGGCCAGTGAGCGGTAGATGCCCTTCCGGCGGATGTCGCCCAACGCATCGGTGTAGTGGTCGATGACGTGCCGATCGAAGAGGGTGCCGACGGCGGTGACGGTCGATAGCGCGCCTCGCCCCACCAAGCCGATCTTCTCCAGCGAGTAGAGGGTCATCGCGCAGGAAACGGCCAGGGGATCCACGCCCTGGCTGACGGCGATCTGGTGGATGTCATCCCAAAGCCGTTTGACCTCGGACCGGGGGATCACCTTGCTCGGGTCGATCGACTGCACGGCCTGCCGGGTCTGGTCGACCGTCTGCCGGAGGCCCTCGATCGACAGGGGCGGGGCATTGAACACCTCGGCCGTGGTCCCCGCGGCGTCGGCCAGGGCCCCGAGCAGATCGTCGACGTGGTGGATCGTCGAGGTCTCATCGATCACGCCTTGCTGCTTCAACTGATCGGCCAGTTCCAGCAAGTAGGTCTGCGATCCGTAGGCCACGTCGGCCACGATCGCCAAGAGCATCATGGGAGAGAGGTGCAAGGTGGCCAGTCCGGCCATCTCGAGGAAGTTGCCCACGGTCTTTCGGGCCACGAAGTTGTCAATCGGAGGCGGGGCGTTCTCGTCCTCCTTGCGCTCGACCCCGCCCACTCCCTCGGCCATGAAGTCGACCATCTGCCGGACCATCACCGAGAGCGTACAGGATACCCCCGTTTTCCGCCCCTAACCCATTGCCCCGCAAGGCTTTGCAACATACCACGGGCAACCTTCCAGTGGGCCCGAAACCCGCCGAAAACCGCCCCAAAACCCACGGTGCGGGTGTCAGTACACCCGCCCCGAGAGACGCCCCCACGTGCCCCAGAATCGCTCCGAGCACGAGACGGGGAATCATGCCGGCAGGGTGCCGATCGGCCACCAGGCGAAGCGGTGGGGCGTCACTTGTTCGCAGACTCGTCTATCAGGTCCGAAGCGTTTGCCAATGCCCCGCGGACTTGTGCCCAGGTGGTCTCGGGGTGCTCTGCCAGGTAGTCGTTGACCGTCTTGACGAGTCGATCGGTCAAGGAAAGACAGCCCCCCCCATGGGACGTTCCGCGGAGTTGCCGAATGCGAGCTACAGCGTCACGTGCACGCATCCGCTTGTTACAAATCACCTTGGCGACCTCCAACGCGACGTCCTCCCCTTGGGCGACGCACAACCGCCCCAGCTCCGTCAGGATCGTCTTCTTGAAGATGTCCGTCTTCACGTCGAAAATGAACGAACCGTCGAAACCTAACTCTTGGGGGTTCTTGGGTTGGGAGTCGCCCGTGAGGAAAAGCCTAAGGCCAATCTGGGCCCATGCCGCGTTGCGGACCGTCCGGTCTGATTTCGCGTCTGGCACTACCATCTTCGCGACGGACAGTAGCTCTGGCTCGAATACCTTGGGCCTACCCCGCTTCGCTTTTTTGGAAACCGTTTCCGAATTGTTGGACATACTGGCCCTCCAATCTCAAATCCGCCCCGTGCCCGGGCCGGCCACCGATCCGTGTGTCGCCCGGGCAAGCGGGGCACGTGCCACCAGGGCACCGATCACGATACGTCAAAACCAGAATCGTACAACATGCGGTCAACACAATCGGCACGGGTACGCCA
>DATKZH010000394.1:0-2970 GCA_035528065.1 Thermoguttaceae bacterium
TCTTTCCACTTCCGGCGACTCTCCATCAATCCCGCGACACGGTTCACCAGCCGCTTGATCCGCACGTTGCGATGCATGGCCTTCGTCTTCCACCCATTCCGGCTCTTCCGGAAGAAAGCAATCAACTTATAGACCGGACTAGAATAGGTTTTGGCTTCCGTCGCCTGTTCCATTTCTCGCTCCTTCTTCAACTCCTGCCAAGCGGGCACCACAAAACCACAACAGAACAGAAATCTCCCTTACCACAAACACCAATTTCTGCCAAAATCAGAGCTGCTTTTAGCAGCCCACACGCCGTGTGCCTGCTACGGAAGTCGGGAAGCTGTTTTTCGGCCGATCCTGGAGGCCGATTGGGTCCGGTCACGTGAAACTCATTGCAGCGAGGACCATGGAAATGGCAAACGAACCGGCGGTAGAGGCCTTGCGCGTACACCGTGACGTCCGGACTCGTGCCGGGCGAATGCTGGGAGCATGCCTCCTCGGCCTGGCCATGTCCGTGTACGGCGCCGCCTGCGCCGGGGAACCGTCGCTCCGGCGGCACGCGGCGGAGGAGTTCGCCAAGTACGTCGCCGCGATCACCGGCACCGCGCCGCGGGTCGAGCCGGGCGGCATCTGCACGTTGGACGAGGGCAAGACCCGGGCCGTCATCGGAAACGGCCCCGTCATCGACGGGCTCGTCGCCAGAGGCCTCCTGCAAATCCCCGACGATCTCGGCGAGGACGGCTTCGCGATCAAGTCGGTCCAAGACGGCCCGGTCAACTACCTGGTCCTCGTCGGCGGAAGCCCTCGGGCGTCGCTCTACGCCGTCTACCACTACCTGGAGGCGTTCTGCCGGGTCGGCTTTTTCGCCGACGGCGAGCAGATCCCGCGCCTCGACGCGATCCCTACGCGGAACATCGACCTGGTCGAACGGCCCCGCTGGCCGGTCCGGCAATACATGATGGACTGCGAGTACACGTCGTACTGGTGGGACGCGGCGGAGTGGAAGCGGGAAGTCGACTGGGCGGCGAAGCACAAGTTCAACCTCCTCTGTTCGAACTTCGATTTCACCGCCACCTGGCGCAAGGTCTGGAAGCGGTTCGGCGTGGACGTCCCGCCCGAGAGCCTCACCGGCCCCCCTTTTCACCCCTGGGGCGGCTGGCACAACTGGGCGATGAAGCCGCCCTACCCGGTCGCCTTCCAGGAGTGCCAGGCCGACCTGGCCGAACAGTTCGTCCGCTACGGCCGCCGCCTGGGGATCAAGATGGCCCCGGACTTCCGGGGCTTCCTCGGCCAGGTGCCCCGCGAGTTCCGCCAGGCGTATCGCGACCGGGCGCGATTCATCGAGGTCGGCTGGGCCGGGTTCGACCCGCCGGGCATCTTCGTCCATCCCGACGATCCGCTCTACGCCGAGCTGTGCCGGGCCTTCGCCGAGGAGTACGTCAAGCGGTACGGCACCGACCACCTCTGGGCCGGCCAGTCGTTCTGCGAGATGCGCCCCGCCGACGACCCGGCCGAGACCTTGGCCATCGAAATCGCCCTGGCCCAAAAGAACCTCGAAGCGATCCGCTCGGTCGATCCCGAGGCCGTGCTGTTCACCAACTCGTGGACCTTCCTCGACCGCACCAAGGAGAACGTCGAGGCGTTTCTCGACGCGCTCCCCGACGGCGCCTACCAGGTCTGGGAGATGCCCAGCGACTTCCGCAGTCGCCAGCGCCAGTATCGCGAGCTCGACTATTTCCACGGCAAGCCCTGGCTCTTCGGCTTCCTCTACTCCTACGGCGGCACCACCATGCTCCACGGCGACCTGGCCGACCTGATACGCCGCGGCCGGGAGGTGGCCGACGATCCCAAGGCCGACCGCTGCCTGGGCATGGGCATCCAGCCCGAGGCGATCCGCCACAACTACCTCGCCTTCGATCTCCTCTCCCGCGTGAGTTGGAACCCCCAGGGGCTCACGCTCGACGCGTTCCTCCGCGACTACGCAACGCGCCGCTACGGCGAGCCGTCGGCCCCCCGGATGGTCGCGTGCCTGGAGGAGCTGGCGGCGAGCGTCTACGGCGAGCCGGGCGTGGACTGTCCGCTCTACATGCTCCGCATCCAAAACCAACACCTCGCCGCGACCAGGCCGTACGGCCTCGACCAGGCCCGGCGGTTCCTCCCCCACCTCCAACGGGCCCTGGAGATCGCGTTGGAGGAGTCGGACCGGTTGGGTTCGAGCCCCCTGTACCAGCACGACCTGGTCGACGTCGCCCGGCAACTCCTGAGCGACCGGTTCAACCTCCACTTCGCCCGGCTCGCCGTCGCCTGTCGGGCGCGCGACCAGGCGGCGTTCGACCGCGAGTCCCAGTGCCTGCGCGAAATCCTCGCCGATCAGGAGATGCTCCTCTCCAGCAGCGACTACTTCTGCCTCGCCCCGATCCTCGCCAAGGCCAAGGCCCTGCCCGGCGCCCCGGCCGACTACGACGAGCGGATCCGCGACGTCCTGACCGTCTGGGCCGGCCGGATCCCGGACTACGCCCACCGCGACTACTACGAGCTGGTCCGTTTCTACTACCGCCCTCGCGTCGAGGCGCTGCTCGACCACGCCCGGTCCCGGCTCGGCAGCGAAGAGACCCCCGTGAACGACGACCAGCTCGCGTCCCGCTACCACGAGATCGAGCAAGCCTGGGTAAAAACCCCCTTCCAAGTAGCCGAGACCGACAAGTACCCCCACGGCCCGGCCCAGGTCGCGGCGGAAATCCTGGCCCGACACCGCCTGCGCGAAGGGGAGCTGGCGGAGTTGCCGTAGGAGCCGCCGCTGGGCTTTCAGATTCCACTTCGGCTGCGCTCTGTGGAAACCGCGAAGCGGTTTGACAACGAAGCCCAGGGTCGCGTAGCGCACCCTGGGGAGCGGGACAAAGGAATGCTCCCAAACCCCGAAGGGGTTTCACCAAATGCCGGTTTGTCTCGGCCTGCGCGACCATTTTGTAAAACCCCTTCAGGGCTCCC
>DATKZH010000395.1:0-5305 GCA_035528065.1 Thermoguttaceae bacterium
CCCGAATCCTCCGACATAACGATACGTCCCGGTCTGAAGAAGCTGACCCCAGCTTCCAGGATCGGGGTGCCTCCCGAAAAACGCCAGGAGCCACTTGACGCGGAAGACTCTTTCAGGGAAGTGGCACCCAAGTCGCCGAGGGACTACTTCTGAACGGGCTGTTAAAACGCCCCCAATCGCGGCGGCATCGGGTCCATCGCGAGCACGCTGGCGTCGAACGCCTGCTTCAGTAGCCGCATCTTCATCGCCGCGCGGTCCGGCCGGTCCCAGAGGTTGTCGAACTCGTCGGGGTCCTCGTCCAGGTCGTAGAGCTCGCCCTGGTCGACGCCGTGGTAGACGACGATCTTTTCGTGCCGGGTCCGCAGCATCGTGCCGTAGCTGTGCTTGTGGGTCCACGCGTTGTAATACTCCGAGTAGACCGCGTCGCGGTGGACCGACGGATCGGCCTCGCCCGTGAGAAGGGGCAGCAGGGACCGGCCCTGCATCGCCGCGGGCACGTCGAGCCCTGCCGCTTCCAGCAGCGTGGGGGCCAGATCGACCAGCTCCACCAGGGCGTCGGCCCGAAGGCCGGCCCGGAAGCGGCCCGGCCAAGAGAGGACGAGCGGCACGCGGACCGCCTCGTCGTAAAAATGGGGCCCTTTGAGGTAGATGCCGTGGTCGCCGAGCATCTCGCCGTGGTCCGACATGAAGAGGACGATCGTCGTGGCGAGCTGCCCGGTCTCCTCCAAGGCGGCGAGCATCCGGCCGACCTGCGCGTCGATCAGCTCGACCATCGCGTAGTAGGCGGCGGTCACCTGGCGCCGGTCGTCGTCCGTCATCCCGCCCACGTGGAAGTACCCCGGCTCGTTATGGGCCCACTCATGGTCCAGCTTCTGGTAGTCGGGCTTGTTATCCAGCTCGCCCGGGCGGAACTTGGGGAGCGGCATGTCTTCCGGCCGGTAGCGCTCGAGGTACTCGGCCGGCGGATCGAACGGGTGGTGGGGGTCAAAGCAGTTGAAGCTGAACAGCCACGGCCGGTCGCGGTTCCGGCGGATGAACTCGACGGCCCTCTCGGCGCACCAGGTCGTCTGGTGGTATTCGGCCGGGACGCCGTGCTTGACGTACGGCGTGGCCGGCCCCGTGTACAGCTCGTCCCACGACCGGCCCCGCGACGCGAGCCACTGGGTGTAGGCATTCTCCGGCCAGTCGGGCTGCGGGTGGTGCGACCAGTGGAACTCGGCGTAGCCGTCGTCGATCCGCTGCTCGACGCGACCGCCGGCACACGACGACAGGTGCAGCTTGCCCGACAGGCCGCAGGCGTAGCCCACGTCGGCCAGCATCCGCGTGATCAACCGCTCGCGCGCCGGGATCGCCTGGCCGTTCTGGCGGCAGCCGGTCGTGCGCGGGTAGCGTCCGGTGAGAAACGCCGCGCGGCTGGGCGTGCAGACCGGGCTCTGGGAGAACGCACGGGTGAGCGTGACGCCGCCTTCCACGAGCCGGTCGAGGTTCGGGGTGTTGATCCGGCCGTTGCCCAGGGCGCGGATCGTGTCGAACCGCTGCTGGTCGGTGCAGATCCAGAGGACGTTGGGGCGCTCGACGTGGGCCTTGGCGGAAGCATCGCTCATGGTCGGGTCACGATCCTCGGCAATCGGTTTCAGAACGGCAAGCCGACCTGCCGTCGCAGCTCGGCCAATACGCGGACGTTGCCGAGCGTATCGGCCTTGGAGATCCAGGGCTCGGCCTCGCCGCAGACGGCGGCGGCGAACGCCTCGGCCTCCAGGGCGTAGGGGGCCTTCGAGGCTTCCGTGCGGATCGTCTCGCGCTCGTCGCCGCGGACGAGCGTGAACGTGCCGTCGCTGAACCAGGGCGTATCCATCACCACGTAGCCCTCCGAGCCGCCCGCGTACGTGGTGCGGTCGGCGTCGACCGTCATCCCGCAGGTGAACGCCGAGAGCACGTGGCCGCCGAAATCGAGCATGCCGGCGGCGTAATCGTCGACGCCCGATGGGTGCAAGTGAGCCACGGCGTGCATCCCGGTCGGCTCCCTCCCCGCGATCGCCCGGGCGAGGTTGACGCAGTAGCAGCCGATGTCCATCAGCGATCCGCCGGCCAGACCGGGCTGGTAGCGGACGTCGTCGGCCGGCTCGGGTCGGTTGAAGGTGAAGTGGGTGCGGATCAGCTTCAACTGGCCGATCGCGCCGCGGCGAACCGTTTGGATCAGCTTCTCGACGGCCGGGTGGCAGCGGTACATGAACGCCTCGATCAGGAGACGCCCGTGCCGCTCGGCGGCGTCGAACATCTCCTCGGCCTCGGCGACGGTGACCGCCATCGGCTTCTCGCACAACACGTGCTTCCCCGCCTCCAACGCCCGGATCGTCCACTCGTGATGCAGGGCGTTGGGGAGCGAGTTGTAGACGGCCTCCACGCTCGGATCGGCCAAGAGTCGCTCGTAGCCCGCGCGGGGCGTTCCGCCGAACTCCTCGACGAACCCCCGGGCGGAATCGGCCGAGCGGGAGCCGGCGGCCACCAGCTCCGCCCGATCGGTCTGCGGGAGCTGTCCGGCGAACTTACGGGCGATGCGGCCCGTGCCCAGGATTCCCCATCGCAACGGTTGAGTCATGTTTTCTGCTCCTGTTGTTGGAGGGGGTCAGGCTTTAAATATCAACTTTGCTTTCTCGGGCGTCCAGACCCATCGCCGCGGGCAGCTTGGACAGCGGCGCGCTGAGCGGGTACTGCCCTCGCGGGTCTAGCAGCGAATCGGGCTGATCCCAGCACGATGGGGCTCCTCGCTCGACGCCATTCCCAGCGGAGTCGGTCGCCGTCTGGACGTGGCAACACTACCACGGAATCGGCGGCCGCCGCAAAGTTGATATTTAAAGCCTGACCCCCTTACACAGACCCCGTTACCCAAGAATCTCTTTCGGCTGGGCGTTTCGACGCAACTTCACTCGGCATAACGGTTTATCCTTACTCCCGAGGTATCCCGAGTTCGGCAAATCTCGATTTTGATGGCTCAGTTTACTTTACTACTGGACGAGGCTTTGGGTTTAAGTAACACTCAGTTTGCGTGTTAGTATCATCGTTTCTCTTGTGAGGTTCTGTCCGAAAGCCGGTAGCGATGATGAGTGTTGTGCTCCGTGATCAGGTGCGCGGCACGGAGATCCCAAGAAGGGGGGCTGCACCCGTGCTGCCTTGCTCCTCGTGGTGCGGGGGAGTGGCGGAACGCTCGGCCTTCGGCAGTTCTCTTGTCTCTTACGCCGTCGCGATGGGGTTTGATCGCGACCGCCATCGAGCTACCCCCCCCAGGGAGTTGGCTGCCTGCCACTGGCCTTATCCCGCATCCGCGGCGCGACCGCGGCGCAGCGACTTCTGAGTTCTTCATGCCTGCCGGTGGGCGAGCAGCCAGGCGCTCGCGCGGATGTTGCTCCTTCCGCTTTCCGAGTCGCCACGCGCGCTGCGCTAACCTTGTTTGGCGATCCCGGCGAGCAGGCGGCGCGTTTTTTCTCCCGCCTTCCGCATGCCCGGCCCGGGCTGCACTGGCGATCGCCGCCGCGGCGATCGCCGCCGCCCCCTTCGGTGTTTCGGCCGATCGTAACGATCATTCCTTTTCCACGAATTCCGTAGGAGACCACTGCATGAAGACCCACCAAAAAGCGTTCACCCTCGTCGAGCTCCTGGTGGTCATCGCCATCATCGGGATCTTGATCGCCCTGTTGCTCCCGGCCGTCCAGGCCGCGCGCGAGGCCGCCCGCCGCGCCCAGTGCACCAACAACCTCAAGCAGCTCGGCCTCGCCCATCACAACTACCACGACACCAACAGGACCTTCGTCTACGGCTGCGGCGGCACAGGCGCGTATGGCGCCAGCTTGCGCGAAGGCAACGGGTACCGCCGCAGCGGTTTCATCTCGCTCCTCTCCTTCATGGAGCAAGGCGCCATGTGGGACCGGATCAAGGCCGGCGACGCTACCACCAATGCGGAAGGCCCCGTCGGTTGCAACCGCTGGGGCCCTTGGGACTACGCGCCGGGCACCGTCTCCTGTCCCTCCAACCCAGGTCCGCCAGCATTCGACACCAGCACACTGGGCCTCCACAACTACGCCTTCTGCCGCGGCGACCAGGTCGATAACGTCCGCGGAGATCAGACCCCCCGTGGTATTTTTGGGTACCAGTTGTGCACCACCATCGCCCAGATCAGCGACGGCACCAGCAACACGGTCATGATGAGCGAACGCCTCAAATGCGCCGGCGGCGAACGTACAGCCGGCGATCGTCAAATCGAGTACGTGCTGGGAGATGCCACGACCGCCGACGATGTCAGAGACACGCCCGGCGTCTGCCTTACCCTCACCGACGGCAAGTACTGGCAAGCCGGCGTCGTCGTGTATGGATCCCACGGCCATCACTGGCACAACGGTTTCGTCCGGTTGACCGGCTTCACCACCGTCCTCGCGCCCAATGCCCCCGCCTGCGGCCTAGCTCACACGCCGGGCTGGGATGAGGAACATGCGGTAATTCCGCCGGCCAGCCGTCACCCCGGCGGCGTGAACTGCTTGCTGGCGGATGGCTCGGTCCGCTTCATCAGCGAGACAATCGACACCGGGAACCTGAACGTCCGGCAGCCCGACCTCGGCCCCAGCATGTACGGCGTCTGGGGCGCGATCGGCTCCAAGGACGGCGGCGAGACCATCGGCGAGTTTTAATGCACCCACGCGCGCGGGCCCCGCGCCGATCGCGAGTCATTAGCGCCCCCCGCCGATTGGCGCGGCCCGCGCGTTCCCAACTTTCACGAAAGGACGGCCCATCATGCGATCCGTAACGATTTGTCTACTCGCGTTGACGCTCCTCCTCGCTCCTGTCCTGGTCGGATCCGGCTGCGGCGGAAACGGAGCCTCCGACAACGGCGCCAATTCCGCCCCGGACCCCTACGAACTCCAGCCTGAGTCCGCCGAAACCTCCCCCGAGAATTGACCAACCGCGCACCGACCTACGCGCCCGGGCCCCCGCGCCGGGAGAGGGGGTCAGGCTCAATCGTCCGGCGCGCCCGGCACGATGGGGACGTGAACCACGGTGGGGCGATCCGCCGTGAGGGCTTCCCGGAGCGCCGGCACGAGGTCCTCCTTCTTCTCGACCCGCATGCCCCGGCAGCCGAACCCTTCGGCCACCTGGTCGAGCCGGCTGGGCCCCAACGTGCTGTACAACGGCTCGCCGTAGTTTCGCGTCTGTCCGCTTGCCGAGATCCCCCACCGCTGGTCGTCGGCCACCACGGCGACGAAGGATAGCCCCTGGCGAGAGGCGCACTCCAGCTCGGCCACGGTAAACGTAAACG
>DATKZH010000396.1:0-18109 GCA_035528065.1 Thermoguttaceae bacterium
TGCTGCGCCCCGTGTCGCGTTGGAAGGTGTGCAGCATCGCGTTCGCGTTGATGCTGATCACGTTGCCGTCGTTGTTCTCAAAGATGTTGTTGACACTGATCGGCTGGGCCTGGCGGACGAAGATCAGCGAGTTGTCGTTGCCGCCGCGGTTGTCCCGGTTGCCGCCGGTTGCCAGGTCGTCGTTGTTCGTCACGACGCTGTTCGCCAATCGCACGTGGGCGTTGTGATGGACTTCGATCGTGCTGAAATTCGCGAATCCGCCGGCGATCGGCGTCTCGCCGCCGCCATAGGCGATCAGGGCGCGGTCGATGCTGCCGCGGGAGTTCGCGTTGAAGATCAAGCCGCCCCAATCACCCTTGGTCGGGCCGACGCTGCCGCCGTTGTTCGACGTGTCGAACGTGCCGCCCATCCCGAATCGGTCGTCGTAGAGCGACGTGAAGATCACCGGGTCCCCTTCGGTCCCTTCGGCGATCAGGTGGGCGTTGCCGCGTCCGGCTTCAATACGCGACGCGCTGAGCTTGACCACCACGCCGGGATCCACCCTCAGCCGACCGCTGGGACGCGCCACCATCCGGCCGCCTTCTTGGATCGGTCCGCCCGCGTTGCCCACCATTTCCAGACTCTCGGTGACGACGTGGACGATGTCGGTATCGTCGAAGCGGGCGGTCGCGCTCAGCCGTTCGAGGGGCTCGCCGAGCTCGATCCCGATCCGCACGAAAATGCCGTTGACCGAGTTGACCACCACCGTGTTGCCGTGGATCGTCGGCCCGATCCGGCCGCGGGAATCGTCGAACGCGTCCGGATTGGCCGACATCGCCGCGTCGGCGCTCATGGTGATCAGGTTGTTCGTGATCGTGGGCCGGGTCGTGTCGATGTGGATCGCCGAGTAGACCGACTCGACCGAACCTACCTCAACGTTGCCCCCGCCGAAGCTCAACTCGGCCTGGTTGACGTAGTTCAGGAAGATGCCCGGATCGTCCGGATCGGCCCCGGGCTGCTGGAAGTCCGAATCCCCGCGGAAGACCAGGCCGCCCCAGTCGCCGGGCGCCGCCGGGGGACCCGCTCCGTTGCTGTCGCCCCCGATCGCGTCGTTGGCGTACGAGGTGAACCGCACGCGGCGGTCCGGCGTGCCCAGCACCTGGAGGGCGCCGCCACTGCGATCCTGCAGCGGGTCCGACGTGCCCGCGTCGATCACCGCCCGTCCCAGTTTCAGGATCGCGCCGGCGTCGATCTGCACGACCACGTCGGCCGGGATCTCGAACTGCGAACCGTCCTCCAGCGGCAGGCCGATCGCGTTCAAGCCAATCACGTACGGACGGTCGCCCTCGTTCCCGACGATGCGGACGACGTCGCCGGGCGACGCCGCGGCCAAGGCCGACGAGATCAACCCGAAGGGCGTCGCCAACGAGCCGTTTTCGGCCGCCAGACGCACGGGAGTGCCCGCCGAGTGCGACGTGATCGGCGTGGTCGGAGTGCCGGCGCCCCGCGTGACCGTAAGCACGTTCGTCGTCGTGTCAATGGCCGTGACGGCCATCTTTTCCCCGTCGATGATGATTAAGTCACCGGTTGAGACGTGCAACACGCCGACGTCGTTCACTCGCACCGTCCTGTTCGTGGAGCTGGCGGTGAGCGACTGCCTCAGGTTCGTGATCGCCGTCTTGTCGACGAAGATCGTGTTGCCGCTGGTGTTGCTGCGGAAGAAGAACTCGTGCGCCCCGCCGGGCAGGCCGTCGTTGTCGCCGTCAAAAGCCGTGCCGGTCGCGTCCTCGACGTTCGAGCTCGGATCGACCGCGAATCCGAGCTTCAGGTCGTAGACGCCGTCGGTCAGGCCGCCGAAGCCGCTATCGGAGATCGCCGGGTCGTAGTCCGTGTTGCCCGTGCTCGACACGCCGATGTAGTACGTGCCCGGCTCCAGGGCCAGCTCGATGCACGAGTCGTTGCTGAAGTAGTCGTCGTTCTGGGCGATCAGCGTGCGCGAGCCGTCGGCCTCCTCGCGGTACAAGCGCAAGGCCGTGTTGAGCAGACTCGAGTTGTCCGGGAAGCTGAGGCGCTCGGCGATGGTCTCCGCCGTCAGAACGCCCGCCTCGGTCACCGTAAATCCGTACATGTCGATGTCGGTCGCGTCCGGGCGGTGGATGCGCTGCGCGTGGATAACGTCGGCCTGGCCCGGATACGTGTCCTCGGCCCCTCGGCCGGCCCCCATCACGCTACGGACGTCGTAGGAGTGCCCGAGTCCGATCGAGTGGCCGATCTCGTGCAGCGCGACGCCCATCCACCCGCCGCCGAACACGTCTCGGGCCGGGTCGCCGTAGAACATGGCGTTCATGATCACCATGCCGCCGCTCGAAATACCACCGACCGCGTTGGGCGGGTACGCGGGAGCGATCGCGCGAATGTCCCCGGTCACGACCGCGATTCCGCCGCCTTCGTACACCTCAAAGCCGAACAGCGAGGCGTACATCTCGAAGATTTCGCGGGTCCGCTCCTTCTGCTCATCGTTGATCTGGTTGTAAAGCGTATTGCCCTGCGGGTCCCTGCCATAGGCACTGGGAAAATAGTACCCGACGCGGCCGATCGCGTTGGGCGCGCTGGTGTTCGTCCCCCCGCCGGGGCCGTGGCCCTCGGCCGGGATGCTCCGGTGGCCGGGCTCGTCCTGGCCGCCGGGATACTGGGGCAGGGCAATCCCCTGCGGCTCGATCTGGCGGCGAAACCGCTGCTCGGCCGTGCCCAGCGTGCCGAGGGGCGTGGCGGTGTCAAAACTGGAATTGCCGTCGTTCGCCGAGATGCCCGTGCTCGACGTGATCGTGATCCCGTACGAGCCGGTCGCCGTGCCGCCGCCGGGGTTGGTTCCGTCGGTGCCGTAAACGACGTTTGCGGTGTGGGAGACGCCGACGTAGTAGGTCCCGGCCAATCCGGGAATAAACGTCAGCGTGTCTACCGTGCCGACGCCATTGCTGAAGCCACCCATCTCGATGGCCGTGCCGGAGTCGTTGAACAACCGGATCGTCGTGTCTAGCCCGGCTCCGGGACTGACCGTGACCGCGATCTGGGCTCCCAACTCGAGCTGAACCTCGTAGAGATCCACGTCGTCGGCCCCGTCTTCGTCTCCGATAAAGCCCGTGTTCTTGTAGTTCGTCGTGTTGAACACCGTCCCGACACGGACGGCCGTCGCCTCGGTGGCGTTCGACTCGTCGGACGTGCCGACTTGCAGCCGGTAGGTGCCGTCGGGCAGGTCGCTGGCGAAGGTTAGCACCGCCATGTTCTCGACGGCGTCGTACGCGACACTCGTCGGCAGGAGGATCGTGTCGTCGTCCGTCGCCAAGGTGTCGTTGGTGTCGAACAGCGTGTAGAAGCGTGGGTCGGTGGCGAGGCCCGCGTCCAGAACGTCCTCATTGAAGTAGACGACGATCTTGTCCCGATCCTGCTGGAGACCGCCCACCAGGTCGCGCGTCACCGGCTGCGGCACCACACCGATGACCTGGGCGCCGAGGTCCAGCTCGAACTCGAGCCTTCCGTCGAGACCGCCCCGGAAGAGATACCCGTTGACGTCCCGCAACGGCGAGGAGCCGGAGCCGATCAGGTTGATCCGATAGAGATCGTCCGGAAGCGTCTCCGCAAAGCGGACGATCACTTCGTTGGGTCGATCGCCGATGCCGATCCAGCCGTACTCGACCGTCACGTCGTCGCCGTCGCCGATCACCCCGTCACTGCCGCTCCGCACGATCTCGATGCTGCCGAGCGAGTTCACGTCGACCGTCCGGCCTTCGTTGAAGTAGAAGACCAGCTCCCGCGGGGCTACGTTGAGGACTTCCCCGTCCTCGATGAGGTCGTCCCCATTGGGGACGACCTGGACTATCTCCAGAACGAGCGCCTGGGGATCGATGATCGGCACGGCGTAGTCTTCCACTTCACCATCCGATGCCAGCCCCGTTGGGCTCAGCCCGCCGGCACTGCTCAGGCGGAACCGCGCGGAGGTAGTTCCCATCGCTGCGGTATCGGGAACCTGGAAACTCAGATTGTTCGCGCCGGCAACCAAAGGCTCGCTCTCGAAAATCTGGTCGCCCGGGTCCCAAGAGCCGTCGCCGTCAAAGTCGACCCACGCGTCCAGCCGCCCTGCCGCCGAGCTGGTCACGGCAACATTGGCGGAAAGCCCGCGTCTCACGGGCGTGGCGAACACGATCCCGTCGTCGTCGTCGATCCCGTTGAGATCGTCCCCGGCCGCGCCGGCGCCGGGTTGTCCGTCGACCTCGCCGTCGATGACGCTCCCCAAGAAGAAGCCGGGCCGGATCGTGTGCCGCGCACCATCGTTCGCCAGGAGCGTCGCGTAGGGCGCGTCGGGCGCGTCGCCGAAGTCAAGGGGAGCGAACTCCAGGCCCGTGAGACCGCCGACCAGACCCGTCGGACCCACCTCCGCCAGAATGCCCGACGCCGGGACGAGCGTGAAGAGCGTATTCTCGCCGGGGATGATAGCGGCGCTGCCGTCCGCTGCATAGAGCGTTCCATCCAGTGGGTCGAAGTCGATGGCGCCGCCGGCAAAATCGCCCTGGGCACCCTGCCAAGTCATGGGAGTCGTGGAAACAACGGCGCCAGTCGCCTTATCGACCTCGTACAGTTCATCCGGCGAGTCGGCGCGCACGTAAAGCCCACCGGCCCCATCGAACGCCATCGAGGTCACCGACGCGTCGATGTCGATCTCGCCTACCACGGAGGCGGCACCTGTATTCACGTCAATGGTGAACAACTCGACGGTTCCCGCGCTGGAAACACCATAGAGAATCCCGCTGGTTGGATCGAAGTCCAGGTCCGCGCCAACACGCTCCAGCAGCGTGCCCCCGCCGTCCGAAACACTCACGCCCGTCGGCCCGACTCGTGTGGCCGCGCCGCTCACCGGATCAATCGTATAGAGGACGTTGGGGTCGGCCGCGGCGCTGCCCGTCAGCGTGTAGAGCAAGCCGGTCGGATCGGCGGCGATTCCCACCGAGCTGTCTGCTCCCAGTCCGGTATCCCGGGGATTGGTCGCCTCGCCGGTCGCCGTGTCAACGTCGTAGAGGACCCCGCTCCCGTCGATTCCCCACGCGTTGATGCTCAGGAGCTGTCGTTCCTCGAACTGCTCGATTCGCAGCTTGCGGGCGCTGCACGCGGTGGTGTCCCGGCCTCCCCTTTTCTTGGGACGTCGCTGTCGGCTGACTCCCCCATTCGGCGAGAAATACCGGAACAGCCTCTTGATAGACATGGCCCACTCCTCCCGTTTCGTTCAGCAATGCGTCTGGTGCAGGATCACAAGAGTTGCGGTGACGACTCCTTGACGACGTGATAGTCCGAGAGCCTCTGGCCCCACAATGAGGTGCCAAACCGCGCACGGAACCCATTTGGGTCAGTCTGCTTGGGACATTCATGGGTGTCAAGTTATTTCAACGCCCTGCCTGTCAGGTTTTTTGGCCGCCAAAAATCTCTGGGCCAGAATGCTCGGAGACCTGACCACCCGAAAGGGTTGTAGAGAATCGCTACGCCGCTAGGCGAATGCAAACCAGTTCTGGGCAAAACAGTGACCAACTCTCTCCCACCACAGGCCCCTGATATGCAACATGAGTAAGCTGCGCAAGACAGAAAAGCGCTCGGGCCGCTGTGGGGCCATCTGCGACTCGAATTCTTCTGACCGCGCAAGAGACTCTGCTGGAAAACGCACGACCCATTGTCCACCCGAAAGGGGCGTACGAAGTCGCTGGGCCACCACACGGATTCCAAGGTGCGTGCCCCACTCAACCTGCCCACGGCCGCCCAAGGAGTGGTCGCCCATGTGGGGGGTTTGCGTGGGGCCGTCGGCCACTCGCCATCTCTGACCGCCTCGGCAAGCCGACCACTGCCGCCTCCCCCACGCCAACCTTCACTCCGCCTCCCCACCCAGCCACGGGGCCGCCGCCGCGTTGACCCATAGTCACCCGGCACGCATACTGGGCAGCGGCGTTGCCGCGCCCATGCGGGCACGCCGGAGGATCGCTTGTGCTGCTCGAACTCGGTGGCCGGCGGCCTCCGAGTCGGTCGGAGGTATCGAGATGGGACATTTCGCGACACGGGGTAACGCACGTCACATGAGTCTGTTACGCAAAGTGCTACCGAGAGTCACTTCACTGGCCCTTGTCGTCGCGGCGCCCCTTCTGTCAATATTCACAGACACCGAAGCGCTCTGTGAGCAGTCCAGCCGTGCACCCAATATCGTCCTGATCCTTGCCGACGACCTGGGCTACGGCGATCTCTCCTGCTACGGCTGCCCGGACATCAACACGCCCAAGCTGGACCGCTTGGCCCAACAGGGCGTGCTTCTGACCGACTGCTACTCCAACGGCTCGGTCTGCTCGCCCACCCGGGCGGCCCTGATGACCGGGCGATACCAGCAACGGATCGGGCTGGAATGGGCCGTCTACTACCAGGCGCACGGCGAAGGGCTCCCGCCCGACGAGAAGTCGGTCGCCCGGATGATCCGCGACGCCGGCTATGCCACCGCGATGGCCGGCAAGTGGCACCTGGGCTACGACGACGGCTGGACGCCCAACGACCACGGCTTCGACCGCTTCTTCGGCTCGCTGGGCGGCAACGTCCACTACTTCCAGCACGTCGACCGGCTCGGCGTGCCCGACCTGTTCCTCGACCGCACGCCGGTGAAGCGAAAGGGCTATGCCACGGACCTGACCGCGGATTTCGCCGTCGAGGTCATCGATACGCCGGCCGGCCGGCCCTTCTTCCTCTACGTCGCACTGAACGCCCCCCACTTCCCCTACCAGGGCCCGGACGACGTCGACCGCGTCGTCAAGCCGCGGACGAATGGGTGGCAGGAGGGCACTCGCCGGTCGTACGTCGCCATGGTCGAGCGGCTCGACGAGGCCGTGGGGCGGATCGTCGAGGCCGTCGACCGCCGTGGGCTGGGCGAGCGCACGCTCGTGGTCTTCACCTCCGACAACGGCGGGGCCCCCCACTCCCGCAACGATCCGTGCTCGAAAGGCAAAGGGACCCTGTGGGAAGGGGGCATCCGCGTGCCGTGCATTGCCCGATGGACGGGCGTGCTCCCTCCGGGTGTCCGCTCCCCCCAGGTCGCCTGCACCATCGACTGGGCCGCGACCGTCGCCAAGCTGGCCGGGGCCGAGCCGCCCGCCGACCGGCCCTTCGACGGCATCGACCTGATGCCCATCCTGCGCGGCGACCGAGGGCCGGTCGAGCGGACGCTCTTCTGGCGCAGGGCGCTCGATCCCCGGCGTCGCGGCGTCGAACCTCACCGCGCGGTGCGCCAGGGCGAGTGGAAGTACATCGACCAGCCCGACGGAACACAGTATCTCTACAACCTGCCGAGCGACGTCGGCGAGCAGCACAACCTCGCCGCCGAGCACCCCGACCGGGCCGCTGCGATGAGGCAACTGCTCGACCGTTGGGAAGACGACGTCGACCCGCCCCTCTACGATCAACGCAGCCAGGCGATCGCGACCCGCAATGGCCCATCGACGCCCCGAAAGCGAGCAAGACCAGACTCCATCCCGGACGCCCGGAAACGTCCTTGAGACTCCGCGGCTCCAGGGCCTTCCGGGCCATCTCGATCGCCTGCGGCGTGGAGCGGCAGCCGATGTCCCCCGCCCCCTGGACGCCTTGCCGATGCAGGGATCGGCCGTCTGGCAGCGGTGGTCGAACGGCTCAGCGGTGTCCGCCGTGAAGCCGCTTTGCGGTCGTAATACCGCAGCAGGCCACCGAGACGTTCCCGGCACTCGACGGCTCGCAACGCGTCCCAGTGGGACTTGATGAACGTCTTCCGCGTCGTCCGACGCTTCCGGTCCGGAGCCGGTTCGACGCCGTGCTCTTTCAGAATGTCGCCGACCCTCTGATCCGATCCCGCCGGTCGCTGTAGTCCCATTTCCGGGCCACCAGTTCCCGGTGCCAGCGGAGGATCGTCTCCGGCGTGAAGAGGGTGCCAATCTGCTCCAACACCTTGCGGCCCAAGACCTTCCCCTTCACGGCCAACCTTCGCCGCTGGTCATCGTTCAGGATGATCCGCTTCTTGCCCAGCTTCTCCTCGAGCACGTCGATTTCCGTCCGCTGGAAGTCGATGATCTGTTGTTGCTGCTGGTTGACCCAGCCGGCGAGGATCACCAGCAGAAGTTGCCGGGGGTGGAGGATGAAACACATGAGTCACCGGTGCTGGAGTCGAGGGGCGAAAACTACAGCATCGGGTGGCCGCCATACGTTGTCAACCGGCCGAAATGGGCGTCCGACGCACGTTCGCAAGTTCTCTGCTGGTTGACACTTGCAGTTCGGCGGAGTATTTTGACCCTACGCGGTGTCGACCGCAACTCCATCGTCGCCGACCCGCGCTTCGTGGATGCCGACAACGACGACTGCCGTGTGTAACCCGACTCACCCGCACGGAAGCTCCGCTTCGAGCCGATCCCGGTTGAGAAGATCGGCCCCTGCGAGTCGCCCGATCGGGCAAGCTGGCCGATTGTCGAAGCGGCCGGCGCCCGCGAGGCTGGCTTCCGCCGCGCGGAACTGAGTCACCCGTGACCTTCCCAAGGTGATGACATGCCCATTGAGCGTCCGAAGCGACTGATTCCGACGGTCCCGTGGCTCTACCCACTGGCCGCGATCTGTGTGCAGGTTGCCATGGCAGCCCTTCCAATCGCTGCCTCCGGGGCCCCGGAGCCCGGGACCACGGAGCCCGGGACCACGGTCCTTCTGCAATTCGACGGCACCGAACGCGTCACCGAAACGTTCGGCCGACCCGGCCCCAAGCGATTCCTGAAGACCGCCTCGGGCGAAGGCAACACCCCGGACGGCAACGGTGCGCTCCATCTCGGCGCGACCACTGCCACCGCCGAAGGCAGCGAGTACGCCGGCGTCATGGTCTCGCTGGCCAAGCCGGTCGACCTCAGAGAACGGCGGCTCCTGGTTCGCGCTCGAACCAACCAGCCGGGCACCACGGCAGCGTTCTACGTTCGCGCCTACAACAAGGGGGAGAACAAGCCCGCCTGGAGCTTCAACTCGTGGAACGCACGGTTGACTCGCCCGTGGCGAGAGTTCCACCTCCAGGCCGGTCTGTCGCTCGACGGTCTTGCCTGGGAGCAAAAGACCGTGGAGGAGCGCGTGGCAACGGCCGTCGATCGAATCGAGTTCATCATCGGCTCGCGCGAGGACGACGTGCCGATCGACGTTCTGTTGGACAGCGTCCGGATCGGGGACAAGCTTGGCTCTTTCGCGGACCTCGAAACGCCCCATCCCCACCAGACGAGCACGGAGCTGGTGCGCGACGGCCGGTCGCTGGTGACCATCCTCCATCCGGACTCCGTAGCGGGGCGCCAGGCAGCCGCGACGGTGACCGCCAAGATCGCGGAGCTTACGGGCGTCACGCCCACGGCCCGCGTCGGGACCGACGCAGACCGGATTTCCGATCAGCCGACGATTCTGCTCGGAAACGTCAACACCAATCCCGCCATGTTGCTCCTCTACGCCCGCTACTTCACCCCGGCCGACAGCGTCTGTCCCGGCGCCGGCGGTTCGCTGGTGCATACCGTCGGCGATCCCTTCGGCAACGGAGCGAACGTGATTGTCGCGGCGGCCGGCGACGACGCCGGGCTCACGCATGCGGCCGGCGTCTTGGCCGGCGCGATCGACGGGCAGGCCAAGTCCGGCTCGCTGGTCCTCCCACGTCTGTTCGAGAAGCACTACGGCGAGTCCTTCTTGAACCGCTACGGATGGGCGGGTGATGCCCCGGCAACCGATCGTCCGGAAAAGGGACTCCAAGAAGGCCGGGAAGCCCTTGACCGCGGCCGACACACGTCCGTTGCCGGCGTGCTCGGCTCGGTGGCCGAGCGCTACATGCTGACCGGAGACAGCGTGGAGGCGAAGCTCTTCGTCGAGTTGTGGGATCTCTACGCCGAGAGCGCCCAGGCCGATCCCCGCAAATACGGCGGTCCCTGGGGGTTCGACAGCGACTTCCCCTCGGCGCAGGTCGTCGCCGGCTGGGACGTCATCGAGGAAGATCCAACGCTGACCGACGACGAGCGGCTGCGCACGACGAAGAACCTCTGCCGCTGGCTCACCGAGGCCGTCATTCCCAAATGCGCCGGCGCCGCCCGGAGCACGCACGTGCCGCACAACCACCAAACGTTCCCCGGGCTGGGGGCACTCTTCGCCGGCCTCTATCTGTCGCAGCACTACAACGTCGTCGAAGGCCAGGTGTGGCTGCGAATCGCCGACGCCATGTTCCAGCGCCAGGCCGGCTACTTCAAACCGCATGAAGACTGCAACGGCTACCAGTGGCTCACCAACGGGCACCTGATGCGCTACTCCCTGGCGCGGCCCGACTTCACGCTGTTTGAAAACGGCAACGGCGCGCGGATCATCGACTACTGCATCGGCACCATGGACAACCTCGGCTATCAGGTGCCCTACGGCGACACCGGCTCATGGCAGTGCTGGAACAGCGAGATGGTGTGCCTCGACATGTTTGCCTACGCAACCGGTTCGCCGGAGGCCCGCTGGGCGGCAAACCACAAACGGTCGCTCAAGAGAACGGTCGAGACGCACGCCTTCTACCAACTCGAACCGGGTGAGCGGCCGGACCGGTTCGATGGCGTCACGGTTTGGCCGCTCGAGCCGCAATACTACGACACGCACCAGGCCGCGGACCGTCCCCCGCTGGAACGCTGCTTCGACAAAATCGCCTTTCGCGAAGCCCTCGATCCCGCCGCCGCCTACTTGCTCCTCGATGGTCTCGGCAACGGGGGACACAAGCACCTCGACGGGAACAGCCTGCCCCGTCTGACGCTCTTCGACCGGATCTGGCTCGCCGACAACGACTACTTCAAAGCGCCCGTCAAGTTCCACAACTCTCTCACGGTGTTTCGAGACGGGCAATCGGAAACCATCCCCCCCTACGCCGAGTTTGTGGGAGCCGGCGAGTCGCCGCGGTTCGGCTACAGCAAGACGAAGCTGGCCGGCTACGCGGGAATCGATTGGGTCCGCACCATCGTCTGGCTCAAGCGGCAACAGGCGTTCGCCGTGCTCGACCAACTGACCGCCGGGAGCGACAACGAGTATCAGTTCAGGGCACTCTGGCACGGCGTCGGCGAGGCGACGCTCGGCGACGACGGCCTGCTGCTCACCCAGAAAGGGCCGAGCCTGCGAATCCAGATGGCGCCGGGACCGGTCCTCGAGCTGCATGACGACCCCGAGCTGGGGGCAAACTGGGGCGGCTATGCCCATGCCGACCCGGTCGTTCGGTCCCTCGAAGGCGTGGCCACGGTCAAACTCGCCCGGGGCGACACGTATCTCTTCGCCAGCGTCCTGCACGGCAAGGCGGACGGAGTTGCCCCGCCGTGGGACGTCGACTTCCTCGACGGTGCCGCCGGCGTCAAGTTGTCCACGCCGGAGGGCGTCTTGCACCTGATCCTGGGCCCCTACGAAGGAACGACGCCCCGGGGGCGTTTCGAGTCCGACGCCGAGTGCATCGTCGCCTCGGAGGCGGGCCTGTCGCTCTTGGGTGCAACCCATGCCCGGTTCGACGGAGACGAGCTGCTCCAATCCGCCAAGGCGGACTACGTTGACATGAACGCTCCCAAAGCAGCCGAGTCGTTGAGCAAGGTCCCGCTGCGCGGACCGATCCCCAACGTCGGAGTCGCCGTCGACGCGCCGTCGCATCCAGTCCGCTGGTGCAAGGAACTGGCGCCCCCCGCCGCGGACAAAGCAGCCGAGGCGACCCCCGTACGCGTCTCTCGGTTGGCCGGTGCCGCGTTGGGAGGAACGGGCCAACCCGACACGGTGCTGGTGGCCACGGCCGGCGGCACGCTTCTCGCGCTGGAGCCGGACGGTTCCACGCGATGGCGCGTGGAGATGGGCACCCGCCTCAACGACGTCGTTGCCGATGACCTCACCGGCGACGGAAAGGACGAGATCATTCTCGCCCGCGAGGACTACAACGTCCAAGTGCTCCGCGCGTCCGGCGAAGAGCTTTGGCGACGCACCCTGTCCTACTACCGGAGACCTCCCCGTGTGAACGTGGTCCGTACCGGCGACGTCGACGGAGACGGCACACCCGAGGTCATCGCCGGCGGCGAAAACTGGCGTTTCTACGCCTTTCGCGGCGATGGAACCGAACTCTGGAACTACGAGAGCGTGCATCCCTCCCGGGCCGGCGCGGTGGCCGATCTCGACGGCGACGGCAAAGCCGAGGTGATCTGCGGTACCCACTACTACTGGGCCAGCGTCCTCGGCGCCGACGGCACCAGACGCTGGCAGTACCAGTTCGGGCCGATCTGCTACGATATCGCAACCGGTCGCTTCGACGGCGACGGCTCGCGGGGCGTCGTCTTCGGCAGCGGCGACGGGAAGATCCATTACGTCGACGCCCGCGGCAAGCCGAGGATGGCCTATGCGACCGGCGACGAAGTCAAACACGTTGCCGCAGGCGATCTTGATGGAGACGGGCGCGACGAAATCCTCGCCGGCTCGCTGAACTACAACCTGTATTGCTTCGGCGCCGATGCCCGGCGGCGGTGGCGCCTTGACCTGGGAGGGCCCGTTTCGGCCCTGGTGACCGTGCCGCAAGAGCAAGGCGCTTGGGTGATCGCCGGCACCGGCAAGGGGCGACTTGCAAGCGTCGACCGGGCGGGAGCCGTCCGGACCGTCACGGAGCTGGGCTCGGAAATCCTCGACCTGCTGGTCACCCCCGATTCCGTCATCGTAGCCACGGCCGACGGCCAACTGAGGAGTATCTCGACGGTACGGGACTGATCGGTACGGCAGCTTATGCATCTGCGGAGATGACCTGCCGGGTTACCTGACGTAGAATGGAGGCCGGAACGGCAGGAAGGTTGCGGAAGCCACATCATCAATAGCCTCGCCATAGGAGAAAACCATGACCCTCTCACGACGACAGATGCTCAAGCTGGGTGCCGGCGCCGCCGCCACGTGGATTGCCGGAACGCGACTGGCTCAAAACGCCACAGCCAACACGACGGCGAAGATCCCCCTCGGACTGGAGCTCTGGTCGGTCCGGCATCAGTGCGAAGAGGAGCTGCCCGCCGTGTTGCAGGCCGTCGCCCGGATGGGCTACGAATCCGTCGAGCTTGCGCACAGCTACGACGGATACGATGCGCCCGCCTGGCGCAAGCTGCTGGACAAGAATGGCCTGAAGAGCTGCGGGATGCACATGGGGCTGCGAATGCTCGAAGGCGACGCCTTCGAAAAGACCGTCGAGATTCACAAGGTCCTCGGCACGCCCTACCTGATTATCGCCTCCTTGCCCAAGAAGAACCTCGCTTCCGTGCCGGCGATCGTCGAGACCGCCAAGCACTTCAACGGGCTGGCCGAGCGGCTCGAACCGCACGGCATGAAGATCGGCTATCACTGCCACGGCGGCGATTTCGCGAAGGTGGAAGGCCGGACCGCTTGGGAGATCTTCGGGGAAAACACCAAGGACGACGTCCTGCTCCAGCTCGACGTCGGCAATTGCCTCGGCGGCGGCGGCGACCCCATCGCCATGCTGAAGACGTTCCCGGGCCGCTCGGTCACCCTCCATCTAAAAGACCACGGCGGCAAACCCGGGGCCGTGTTCGGTGAGGGCGAGGTGAACTGGAAGCAAGTCTTCCAGCTCTGCGAGACGATCGGCGGAACCAAGCAATACATCATCGAAGAGGAGGGCCGCAAGGGGCCAGAGGCGCTGGAAGCGGTTCGTCGAGCGCTGGAAAACTTCCGGAAGATGGGCAAGTAGTCCGGACCGTGCGTCGCTTAGGACCGACTGAGGAATGACTTCCCGGATAGATAGGGGTAGGCAAGATCGGAAACGCGGAAGTCATTCTTCGGCCGCTCCTAAGGTTGGCGTGGCGGGTTGGGCGTGGTGTGTGTGGCAGGCTGGACCAACAAAAAACGGCACAACCCAAGTCGCCTCTTCGCTAGGGAAGAGTGTGACTTCGATTGTGCCTTCAACCTAACAGGTCCTGGTCCCGCCAACTAAGGTGGTCGTCTGAAACGCAAATTGTGCCGAACGTATCGACCAGACACGCCCCTCGGCTGCAGCCGCGTGGGCGAGTTCGTTTCAAACGGCTTGCCACGAGGGGCTCGTTTGCCTTCTGCGGCAGCCCAACATGGAATCCGTGTCGAAACGACTTCCGCGGAAACGGAGGACGGACTTCTGTTCCTCAGGCTCCAATCGCGGCATGCTTCTCAAGTTTTTTCTGGAGCGTGTCCGGAGTAAACGGCTTGACCAGGTAGTCGGTCACACCCGCCTGAATCGCCTCGATCACGCGGCTTTTTTCCGCCTCGGTGGTGATCATGATGATAGGAACCTTTGGGTCCTGGGCGCGAATTTGCTGGGTAACCTCCAATCCCGTTTTGCCGGGCATGTTCCAGTCGGTCAATACCAGGTCGAACGCGCCCGGTTTGAACAGGGCAACGGCCTCCTCGCCATCGGATGCCTCGACGGCCGAAGGGATCCCGCAGGCCTGAAGGGACCGCAGGATGATCTTTCGCATTGTACTGGAGTCGTCGGCGATAAGGACTCGCGTGCTCATCGTATTCCCCATTCCATTTCCCGAAAGTAAACGAGACAATCACCTTGGGGCCACCGTTGAGAATCGGTGACGTCATGGAAACTGTAGGTTGGGTAGCCGGGTAGTCAAACGGCGGCGGTCGCACGCCAGAGGCTTCGGACCTGTCGAGTGATTACGGTGGGGGCCTCATTCAGGGCGAACTGGCGGTCGATGTTCCCTTCCACGTAGGCCACTTTGTTCATGCCGTAGACGTCCGACGTGGCCTCATCCTGGCCCAGGACGTAGCCCCCCTTTTCCCGGATGGCACCGCAGCCGGCCGCCCCGTCGCGCCCCATGCCGGTCATGATCACGCCCAGGCACTTGTTGCCAAAGGTTTCGGCGACACTGCTCATCATCACGTCGACCGAAGGTTTGTGGCCGCTGACGGGCGGCCCATCCCTGATCACCGCCTTCACCGATCCGCCCACTCGGCGGACTTGCAGGTGCATTCCGCCGGGCGCAATCAGGACGTGATTGGGTTTGAGGAGATCCCCGTGGGCCGCCTCCTTGACGGACAGCTCACCGAGCGAATCGAGCCGCCAGGCCAGCGGCTTCGTGAAGCTCGGCGGCATGTGCTGCACCACGACGATCGGCGGCATGGGCGGGCGAAGCCCCTCAAAGAGACTGGCTAGGGCAGGAGGACCACCAGTGGAAATTCCGATGGCAATGCACTTCCCGGCCAGTTCGGCGGGCTCGGCGGTCGATACCGCCTGAGGCACCGGCTTCTGCTCGGCACGATGCCTGTTTCGTTCCCGGCGAATCCGGAGGACGCGGCGTACGTCGGTGCCCGCCGCGCTGCGGATCTTCCGCGGCAGCTCTTCCTTGAGGGCAGCCTTGGTCTGGGGCCCGTAATCGGGCTTGGCCAAGTAGTCCAGGGCGCCGCGATCCAACGCGTCCAGCGTGATCTGAGCCCCCAGCTTGGTCAGCGAGCTGACCATGATCACCGGCGTGGGCCTTCGGGCCAGGATGGCGTCGAGTGTGGCCAGACCGTCCATGTTGGGCATCTGGATGTCCAGCGTGATCACGTCCGGCCGCGCCGAGTCGAGGATTTCGAGCGCCTGCCGGCCGTCGCCGGCCTTGCCCACGACCTTCATGCCCGGCGTGCCGGCGATGCTGTCGGCGATGATCGAGCGGACGACCGCCGAATCGTCCACCACCAGAACGCGGATATCTTGTGCCGCCATGTCGTACCTTGCACGTTCTCGGGTCAAATGCCGGCAATTCAAGCCAATCTGCCGAGCATGGCTTCTAAAGTACTATAGCCCACGAACATGCCCCCCCAACGTTACGGGACGGAGCTTGTGATCGCTACAACCCGCTCCGTAACGCCAGGAAGAAGAGTCTACACCCCCAGGGAGCGGGGGCGAGCGTTTGCGATTAGGGGTTTACGCTTTGGGGTTCTAGCACTGACGCTCTGCGGATAGGATTCCATCGTGGCGCCGCGATGCCAGTGGGTGTCCCGCCTGGCGGGTGGGCAAGAGGCCCTCAAGTCGAGGCACAGCGGATTTGCGTCTTCCATTGAGACGCAATTCGGCTGTGCCTTTTTTGGTTTCACGCAAGGTGTGAGGTCAGGCCACCCAGAAGCTGTTTGCTCGATCATGGCTACTGCGGAGTTTCTGCGAAAGGCAAGGCGGTTGAGTAAGGTGATCGAGAAGGCCTTTGCCCACGTGCGCTATCCTGGCGACACGGCGCTTCTGCATCCAGGCTATTCCGGTGCCGATGCGGAAGTCCAGGGTTTTCAAGGGAAGGCGTCGACCTCGGACTGGAGAAGGATCCCTCGTGAAGTCGTTGAGGAGAACTACTGCAGCTTGCCGTTCCTCTCGCCCCAGGCTTTTCGGTTCTTCTTGCCTGCCTACCTGAGTTGCGCCCTGACAGCGGACAGTGGCGACCGAACAAGCAACGTTCTCTCGTTCACGCTCTACTGCCTCAACCCCGAAGTCACCGAACAGGCGCTTCTTGAGCATTTCCAGGGGCAGGTTAGGGGATTCACCGCGCAACAGAGGGAGGCGGTCCGGTGGTTCCTGGAACTGATCCGCGATGAGCATCACGACGAGTCGCTGCGCCGAGAAGCGGTCGACGGCTGGAAGCGATATTGGGTCGGGAACGGGTCGGTGGAGGACGACGTCACGTGTGAATAATCCGAAAACCGGCTTCTTGAAGCAGCACGCCTCAATCCAAAAGGATGACGCCATGTTGGTCCTGTCAAGAAAGGAAAACGAGAGGATCATGATCAGCCGCGACATCGTGATCACGGTCGTGGGCATCCGAGGCCCGAGGCAACAAGGTTCGCCCTGGGATTGAGGCCGCCAAGCAGACGAGAACGGCCCAAGAGGCTCCCTGAGCCCACGTCCCAGGACCGCCGGAGCCGGCAACAGCTCGGGCCTCAGGCCCCCTGTGCCCCGCCCAGCCCGATCGTTCCCCTGGGGAAATCCAATTGTCGCTGAAGGGGAAGCGTAATCGTCGCCGAACACCGCTCACTGCCCACCCGAAAAACGACGTGATACACCCCCGATGAACGACGTTCCAACCATGACATTCTGGCGCCTCCCAAGCTTGGATTGGGTTGCCGGATGGTAGGGTTTGTGGCTCCGCAGAACCAGTGATACAGACCCAACGCAAACCCAATCCTGCCCCCAAAATGCCCCCAAAATGGTCCGGCGCACGAAAAAAGGACTCACGCCGGATTGACGTAAGTCCTTTGCTGGTAACTCAGACTGTAAGCAGGGAGTTGAACAATGGGGACTGGCTCCGAGCCCAGATCCGCTGGACGCCGTGAGAAAACGCCAACGGCGAGGTGCCTGTCCCCGTTTCCGGGCTCCCGCACTTGTAGTCTGAGCTGGTAAGGTGCCGAAGGCGAGACTCGAACTCGCACGAGGTTAACCCCCACTAGGTCCTGAATGTAGTTTGTGTGATTATTCGTGGCGTTTCTGTGACGTGACATGACCATTGCATATCCATGGAAATGCCGATAAAGCAGGCATATTATGGGCGAGTGCGCCAAATTCGCAACGTGAATGCAATGATGCCGACATGACCTTGACATTGGCAATTATGTTACACCGTTGTTACACGGAGCTATTCTCCTTATGCCGGTCGTCTGCTATGATGATGTCGGTGTCGGACAGGATTGTGTATAGAGGACGACCCGATGGCGAGCCTTCACAAGGATGACCGGACGGGCAATTGGATCCTAATGTTCCGCTGGGCTGGCAAGCAGTTTAGACGGTCCTCTGAAACCAAGAACAAGAAGGAAGCTGGTGGGATTAAGGCGAGGATCGAGGACACCATTCGCCTCCTGAAACTTGGACGGGTCGAGATACCTGATGATGCCGACCCTGGGGTATGGATCATGTCGGACGGGAAGCTGACATCCAAGCCCATACTTCGGGCCAGCCAACCGCACCACTTAGGGCCGGCCGAGGAATAACTTTCCGGTTTTCGCAAAAGGGTTAGACTGATAGGGAGAGTCGTTGCCAATCTCGTGGTACAGGAGGAGACCATGGATCCCTATCCGTCGGAAGTTCGTAAGCACATGAAGGCGTTTT
>DATKZH010000397.1:0-4660 GCA_035528065.1 Thermoguttaceae bacterium
TCCCCCTGGGCCCATTCCGGCATCTTGACGTAGCGCCAGCCGGTGAAGTCCAGGCGGACGTAGTAGTCGCGCACGGACCAACGCCCCGAGTCTTCGAGGACGAAGTGGAGGTAGGCGCCCGAGCCGTCCCCCTCGACCCAGGTGCCCAACGCGCGGTGCCGGGTGAGGTCCTTCGCCTTGTCGAGGATAACCTCGGCGCATCCCCAGCCGGCCGCGCTGGTGCCCTGGTTGACGGCACGGACCTCGAAGCTCGTGCCCCCGGCCGGCGACTCCGCCGGCGACGGCTCGAGGTCGAAGTCCACTCCCGACGCCTGGCGAGCGCGGCCCAGGGGGCCGGCGCCCGTCGTGCACAGGTTGAGCGGCCCGGGCGCCAGGAGCGCGACGTTCGACGCCTCGGCATACTCCGCGAGTTGCGGCTTCATCCGGATGGACGCGCGGAGCGGCTGGTCGGGATGCGTGTTCTCGAAGGTCCAGATGTCGTGCTCTCCGTCCAGCCCCGCCACGTAGTGCTCCGGGCCGTACGTGACCGGCCGCACTTGCCAGGCCCCGTCGGCGGCTTGTTCCAACGCGAACTCGCGCCCCGGCTCGCGAAGCTGTTCCTTGATCGTCTCGGGGAAGTAGCCTCCGAGCTTCAGCGTTTCCCAGTTTTTGATCGTGGCGAATATCTCTCCCGTCCGACCGTTGGCGTCCAGGACCGCCTTGTTCGTCTCCAGCGACATCGCTGCTCCGTAGGCCAGCGCCTTGCACCAGGCGTACTCCATCTCTCTCGGGCGAGTGGCATCGCCGGCCGACGAATGGGTGAAGTAGCCGAACCAGCCAAACTCGAACGGCTGGAGATCGTTCGTGCGCCCGGCCGCGCCCGCAAGGCTGACCCGATCGAAGTGCTCGATGATCCCCGTGTGAACGAAGTCGGTGGTGTTGCCGCGGCTGAAGACGTGCCAGGAGTAATTCGAGACGGGCCCGTGGCCGAACATCACCTCTCGCTTCGTGTAGTTGAACAGCTTGGATACCAGGAGATTGCTGATGTACCACGACGGCCCTTCCGGCCAGTGGCCCAGGTTTTCCCCGATGCCGTCCGGGTAGATATAGTCGAACTCGAACCTGTCCAGCGCACCGGCCTCTGCCCGGGCGATGCGGTCGTAGAGATCGCTTTTCACGTCGGGCCGGTAGTGGCCGATGAACTCGGAGAAGTTGTCGATCGGTTCGTCGCTCTTGTGGGCGGCGGCCGCCGTGCCGCGGGCTCCGCGCGTGCATCCCTGAAAGCCGAACGGCTCCGTCGTCTGGAGGTCGTCGTACACGATGATCTCGTCGCCGATCCGCAGGTCGCGGCCGTGGAAGCGGGACTTGTCGCCCTTGGCCAGGAGGCCGGCGGGCGAGGCGGTCGTGGGGAGGAAGGTGTCGGCCGGCCCGACGTCCGCAGCCAGGATCCGCCGCCGATCGGGATACATGAGGAAACCGGTGGCGGGCACGGGATGCACCAGCGGATCGCTCTTCGTGACGACCATGTCGAGATTGTGCATGCCGAACTTCAGCCCCGCGGCGTGAATCTTGTCGCTCGTGCCCTTGAGGCCCGCCTCCCCGCGGGGGAAGTACTTCCGGTTGACGGGGTAGCTTCCGTGCGTGGCGTTCCAGACGCCGTCGTAGATCACGATATAGCCGAATCCGCCGGCCAGCGCGTACTCGATCATCGCGTCGGCGGTGGCCTCCGAGAGATCGACGAAGAGGTACGACTTCATCTGCTCGGGCGATCTTCGCGCCCATACGCCTCCCAGCGTGGGATGCGGTAGTCCGTTCTCGATCTCAACGCGCTCGATCGTGTCGAGCAGCTTATCCGTCGGGCATCCCAAGACGGCGATCTTGGCACCCTCCAATCGGACGGCCGCGTCGGCGTGCCCCGTGAGCACTGCCCGCTTGCCTCGCGTCGGGGAGGAATGGGTCTCGATGTTCAGGGGGATCACCGCTGCGGCGTACTCGTCGTTTCGGCAGGACGTCAGGCTGGAGCTGACGTGCCCGGTCAGTGTCAGCGGGAGGCGAGCCAGTTGAAACGACGTGACGGAATGATCGCTCACGCCGGTCAACTCGAGCGTCAGGTAGCTCGGGAAGGGCCGGACCTCGACCTTTGCCCCGACTCCCGAGTCGCCAAACGTCACGAGGAGGAAGCCGTCGGCGAGCTCGATCGCCGTGGAGCCGATCCACTTTCCGTCTTTCTGGACCGACATGAAGTGCCCCGGATCGCTCGCGTCCAGGTAGCTCCGGCCACTGCGTCGATCCTGGAAGGCCCGGTTGATCCCGTCCTTGCCGATCGCGTAGACGAGATACTCGGTTTCGAGAACGACACCGTTGGAATCGGTCCGCACGGTTTCCTTTCCCGACTCGGCGCGAGCAGACGCCGGTGAGAGGGCGGACGCAGCCGCCAGCAAGAGAGCGAAGCGGGTCGCCGTAGCGAGGCGAGGCGTGAATGGACGGATCATCGGGACCTCCTCTCAGGGGAGACTTGCCATTTCCGGCGCGGTGTGGAGTGCGATCCGCGATCACCACGCTGTCGAGTGTACCAAGACCCCCGGCCATTTCCAGAGGCAAGGGCGGTTTTCGGGATGCTCAAGCCCACATGCGGCCTTCCAACCGCACGAAGACTTCCCGATTTCCGGGTCGGTTCCCTTGCGAACGGCGTGTGAGTTCTGCCCGCCTTCCCGATCGACGTCCGCGGCTTGTGGCACGTGCCCCGGGCATGCTCGATTGTGCCCAGGTTGCCTGCGCGGCGCACAAAAGCCCCCGGCTCAATCCCTTGAACCGGGGGCGACGTCTACAGCAGGTTGACCACCCGCTCGGCCAGGCCCTTTTCACCCAGCACGACGTTGAGCTTGCTCGCCGTGGCGATCTTCTCCAAGACCTCCAGCTCGCGCAGACGCATCAACGTCGGGCTCTGCTCCAGCAGCTTGGCCGTGTTCGCCTGGCTCCGCATGGCGGTCGTCTCCTCGCGACGGGCGATGAGGTTGGCCTCCGTGACCCGGTTCATCAGCTCCTTCATCTCGCCCGGCAGGATCACGTCGCGGACGCCGACCGAGACGATCTCGACGCCCAGCTCCTCCGCCCGGCGGCGAAGCAGCCCCTCGACCTCCCTGGCGACCGCGTCCTTGTCGGCCAGGAACTGGTCGAGCTCGCGCGTACCCAACACGACGCGGAACGCCAACTGGGCCTCGCGGTAAAGCGTCTGCCGCAGGTCGTCGACGTTGGTGACCGCCAGCCGGGCGTCGACCACGCGGTAGGTCGCCACGGCGTTCAGCCGCAGCGTGAGCTTGTCGCCCGTCATGATCTCCTGACCGCTGACGTCGACCATCGTCTCCCGCACGTCGATCTCGACCAGCTTGGCGTCGGCCGCGCCGGGCGCGGCACGTCCCGCAGGCTCGGGTCCTGACCGATGGACGCCGACGGCAACCGGCCGACCGACGCCTCGTTCAACCACCGCTGGAGCGAGCTGGACACGCTCTTGCGGCCGAACTGGCCCGAGCGGATCATCTGAAACAGCGTAACCAGTATCCGAGCGCGTTTTCTTGCTCTGGAGATCAAGAAATCGAACCTTTCTGGGCCCTTCCCCTCTAAATTGTCCGCAGACTTGGTACACTGGCAGCATCTTCAGTCGTCGCAGACGCCAGACCTTGTGGGAGATTGGGACCGTGTCGTCGGAAAACACTGAATCCACGGATGCCGCTGAGGACGGTATCAAAGGACTGCTTGCACGCGTAAAGCAGTTAGAGACAGAAGGCCTGGAGCGCAGGCACGCTTTTGGAATTGCCACCCTTGAGGAGCGAATCGGAATTTGGCAGGAGAATTGGGGCGACAATCTACCATTCCTGATTTTCGGCGACTTTCAAGCTCCAGAAGCCGATCTCCACTTTGAGGAATTGGGCATCACGGTATACCACGAGCAGCAGAAGAACACGCTAGTTAAGGGGACCTGCGTGCTCAAGGCGACGGTTTGGGTTCAACAGCGGAGCGTCGCCGGGTTGCCGGATGCCGTAAGACGCATCAATGTGCTCCTCGGTGCGTTCGTGTTGATCGGATGGGGTAATGGCTCGTGCCAGTGGTGGTCATGGATCGTGCATCCACCTGGCGGAGGTGGTTATGGGAGAATCTCCCACGAAGAATGGAAAGCAGCAATCGCCAGCATTCTAGGCGTCCCGGACGACGCGAGGCAACGGCTTGAGGCGGCTTTGTACTGGATCCGTGAACCTAATCGTTCGCTCTTGGAGTCCAGGGAAAACGAGGTTCTGCGGAGATTCTCCGCGTATTGGAATGCGTTCGAGTGCGTGGTTGAAGCTGTGAATCTTCTTCGCGCGCCAAGAAAGATGTCGCGGAGTGAAAAGCAGAAGAAGATCAATGATTACCTCGCTGAGCGTTCAGGCAACCTGACTCCCGGCGACATCACGAAGATGTACCAGCAAATCGTGAATCCGGGTTTCGTAGGTAAGGCTGAGCACGCCCTTCGCGTCTGCTTCGACGACGGAGCGGAGGTCTATATCTGAACTTTCGCAGATTTCAGGCGGTTCAAGCGGCGAGAGTCAGGTAGGTTTCGAGTTGGTGGATTAATTGCTGTAACTCGGCCTTGGTGGCCGACGTGGCGGTAATTGTCTGGTCGAGGATGGACGCACGGAGGATGCGG
>DATKZH010000398.1:0-26950 GCA_035528065.1 Thermoguttaceae bacterium
TACAACGAATCGGAGGTGGGCTCCAACGTCGGCCTCGGGTACCGGCTCCATAGCGGCTGGCTGGATTGCACCTTCGGGACGTTCCTCTACTACGACAACCGCCACACCGGCTCCCACGGCTTCGAGCAACTCAGCGTCGGGTTGGAGGCGCTGGGCCCGATTTGCGACTTGCGCGCGAACGTGTACATCCCTTCGACGTTCTCCGACCGCAAGCCGCTGCCCGACGGTTTCGCCGGGCACTACCTCTTGCTCGATCGGGCCGAGGTGGCTTTGACAGGATTGGACGTAGAGCTAGGCGTGCCGCTCCCCGCGTGGCGATACGTCGAGCCGCGGCTCGTTCTCGGGGCGTACCACTACGAAGGCCCCGGCGCTCCGAGCTTCTGGGGCGGGAGGGCACGGATCGAGGCCCGAGTGACCGACACGCTGAGCATGGACCTGTCGATCCACGCCGATCCGGTCTTCGACGTCACGGTCAGTTGCGGCGTCGCCTGGCGATTTCCCGCGATCCGTTCCAGGCGCGGGTGCTCGCCAGTGCACTCCCGACGCAGTGTGTGCGAGCGTCTGCGCATGCCGGTCGAGCGGCTCCGGAACGTGGCGGTCTACTGCGACGAAGACACGGTCGCGCGAAATCCCGACACGGGCGACCCGATCTTCTTCCTCCACGTGGCCCGCGGCGGCAACAGCGACGGCTCGTTCGAGGACCCGTACGCCACGCTCGCCGACGCGTTGGCCGATCCCCGCTACCTGAACGGCGAGGCCGACGTAATCTACGTGCGCCAAGACCCAGCCGTGCCCCTTGTGCACACTGGCTACGTAAGCCTAGAGCCCGACACGCAACTGCTTTCGAACGGCCCTTTTCAGTGGATCGAGACCCAGTTCGGTGCCCGCGTCCTCCCGTTCTCCGGCTTCGACCCAACGCTCGTGAATCTCCCACGAATCGTGCGGAGCGTGTTCGTGCATCGCGACAACACCACGCTCTCGGGCTTCGATATTCGTGGCGATAAAGACGGCTTCTGGATCACGCTGGATGTCGATGGAACCAACATCACAATTGCCAACAACCGCGTGAGTGGTAATGGGGCGGGCGGAGTTTTCCTGAAAGTCGATGGGACGCTTAGAATGATCGGCAATCACGTCACGGGCGCCAGCGCCAATGGGATGTTCTTCAGTCAAAGCACGGCCGATTGCCTTATCATGAACAACACCGTGAGCGGCAATGGAAATAGCGGCATCCTTTTCAATGACTCGACTGGCGTAGCGTCTATCATCGGAAACCGGATCAATGGCAATGGCCGGGCCGGTATCGATATCGGCACGTCGGGGTCGTCTTTGGTCGCGGATATCACCGGCAATGAGATTTGCGACAATGGGCATTCCGGGATCAAAATGTCCCTTTCCCCTTTCAGGGGGAGGATCACAGGAAACACGTGCAGCGGGAATGGCCGCTCTGGGATCTCCCTGAGTCGCTCGCAGTTCACCGTGGACATCACCGGGAATACAATGAACGGCAATTCTGGCAGTGGCATCTACATCGTCCATTCAAGAGTTGCCGGCGACATCGCCGGGAATACGCTTAGCGACAACGCGGATTGCGGCATCTACATCGCGAACTCCGGAGAAAGCAGCTTCATCGGCGTGCTCAACAACAACCTCTTCGGCAATAACGGGGGAGGCGCCAGCGAATTCTGCGCCTGCAACTCGCAAGGAGGAACACTGTACCTAGAACTGGATGGTAACAGCAGCACGAATACCGTCCCGGGTGGGTACAACTACGACCTCTACTACACGAACGGAGCTTTCTTCCTGGACGAAGGTGTGAACGTGGGGACCGTGGGGAACAGTAGGGGTACCTTCCCCGACCCGTGGGTGCCGTGACAACCGCGCTGAACTGACCGCCAAGTCAAGGGCCACGGGAAGCAACCGTGCTTCGGAACAGTTGATTCGCATTGTGTGGCCATCAGCGCCCACTTGGGCGCGCGCTTCGCGGCGAGTGGCCGCTGCGCGCGCATCCACGCCTCCTCACTCCTCCAACGCCGCCAGCCCGTGCGGCGTGAAGAAGATCATCTGGGCGAGGTTCTTGCCGAAATGGTGCCCGTCGCCTTCGGGGATCGCCGCGCGGATGCCTTCGCGGAGGATGCGGAGGTGCTCCTGGTTGCCGGTTTGGGCGATCTCGTAGGCCATCGCCTCGGTCGAGAGCATGAACAGGCAATAGGGCGTTTTGTTGGAGAGCGTGCAGGCCGTGTAGCGGAACGTCTTGACGTCGTCCTGCCAGCACTCGCGGATCATCTGGTCGATGCCTACCGTGATCGCCTTGAGCACCTCGGGGTCGCCGGTGACGCGGTGGTATCGGGCCAGCGCACAGAGGGTAAGCCCCTCCATGAACGGGACGTTGCCCTGGCAGCGCTGGTCGCGGTACTTGGTTTGACGCTCTTCCTGCGTGCTTCCCTCCGGGTGGAGGCAGTGGTCGCCGGCCAGGCGCACGACCCAGCCCCGCTCCCAGTCGAGGTTCTTCTTGAGCACCTCCCAGTTCTTCGTGGCGGCTTCCAGGTACTTCTCGTCGCCGGTCGCCGCGTAGGCGTCCAGGACGAGGATCATCGGCCAGCCCAGGGCGCGGATGTGCGTGCCGTAGCCGGTGGGCATGTGGCTGGCCATGGCGTCGGCGATCTCGATCGAGACCTCCAAGGCACGGCGGTCGCCCGTGAGGTAGTAGTAGTCGAGGTCGCCGGAGACCCAGACGTGGCCGAAGTTGGTGCTGTGGCCCATCTGGTAAGTGCGGTCGACCGGCAAGGGGGCGTTTTCGTAGTATCCGCCCGTGTGGTTGAGGCAGTGGAGCCAGACGTCGCCCACCCGGGGCGGATCGCCCCATGGGTTCTTCAGGTGGGGATTGACGGCGTGGACCACGTCGACGTCGACGTGGTGGCGCGCGGCCTGCTCCGCCCGGAGGTAGAACCGCCGGTCGCCCGTGCGGAGGTATTGGAGGAACAGCCCATGGGCCAGGTCGTATTCCAGGTTGCCCCAGTTGACGCTTCGCTCGCCGTACCAGTCGCCGTAGTTGAGCATGCCGTACTCGCGGACCTGGTCACGGCGTTTCAGGTGCGACTCCAGGGCCCGGTCGAGCCAGGCGTCGTAGCCGAAGCACTTCTCGCGATCGGCGGGCGGGAACTCGCCGGCGGCCTTGGTCTGGCTCACGTAGGCCGGATCGCACACGGCCAGGAGTGGGTCTTCGGCGGCTTGGAAGAAGGCGGAGAGCTTGCCGGCGTCGGGTTTGCCCGCGAAGTAATTCACCCAAAGCTCGTGGGTTTTGGCCGCGCCGACCTTGAACGTGTGCAGACCGTCGCGGAGGGCGTAGTAGAGCTTGTTCTCTTCTTCCAGCGGCTTGCCGTCGTAGAGCTTCTCCGGCAATTCGGGGCAAAGCTCCAGACGGACGCATCCGCGGCGGCACTCGATCGCCTTGGGCCAGTTCTGCCAGAACTCCCGCAGCCCGACCGCGATACCGGCTTGCTCGGAGCCCACGGCGGCCCAGCCACGCGCCCGCCCGCCGGCCGCGTTGCCGTCGAGAAGGTAGTGATTCTCATCCACCTGAAACAGCCTGCCCGCCGGCACCGACTTGCCGCCGAGCAGGCAATCGCCCCGCGGCCCCCCTTCGCCGGGCTCGCCCGCACGGACCCAGAAGCGAAGCTCCAGCTTGCGGATCTTGGCCATCAGGACGTCTTGTCGATCGTTGATGAAGGTGTAGAACACACGGATCCAGGGCCGGCCGCGCCAGGCGTGAATCCTGGCGACGTAGCGGAACATGCGCGCATCGGCGGACGCGTGCCAGCCGCTCACGCGGATGCAGGCCCGCACCGGACCGGATTGCTCGACGACGATCTCGGCCGGTTGCGCCGCGGGGTTGTGGGGCAAGAAACCTTGACCCTGCTCATCCTGAATCGCGACACCGTCCGAGCCGCAGTTGACCGTGAGGCGATGATCCGCCTGACGCCCATCGGCCCCGGCCGCAAGCCATGCTTCGCCCTGGGGAAAGAAGCTCTCCGGATCGTACTCCAACCGGACGGGCCCGGGCACGATGGTGACTTTGCCGTCCGGCTGCTGCCTGACCACGACCGGCTCGTCCACGGCCGTGCGGCGAGTGCCCGGGCCGTAGCGCAGGATAACGGATTTCTTCTCGCCCGCGGCCAAGTCGACCTGGAAGTCCAACAGCAGCCAGCGGACCGAGCCGTCGGGCCATCGGGCGAGGGCTTCGGTCTGGAGCGGGATTTCCGTGCCGTCGGCGGTGAAGAGGGCGCAGGCTTGTGGGTCGCTGAGGGCGCCCTCGGCGAGCGGGATTCCCGAGGTGACCGGCCAGCCCTGGCGCGGGACGCCGCTCGGCTCCTCGACCGTGAGACCCACCGTCCCGGCGGCGGCTGGCAACGTGAGGGCCAACAACACCGTCCCGACCAACACGAGGCATCGCATGGCTGAGCCCTCCTTCCGGGAAGCGTTTCCGCAACGTCCAGGCAATCATCGTAGTCGAAACCGGCCGCCGTTTCCATCGGGCGACCGCCACGTCCGGCGGATCGCGATGCCGCACGCGATCGCGCCGCTGCCCGCCGTGTATTCACGGCGGGCTAAATCGAGTGCCGCGGTCATCCCGCGGGCGTGGCGGCCGACATTCCCCTTGTGGTCTTTCGCGGCCGGGGTTAGTCTTCCCATGAGCCGTGGTTGGCGCGGCGGGAGCCCACGATACTCGGGGAAAAGACGCGATGGACGGTCCGATCTGGGAGACGCAATTCGGCGACGGCCCTTTGGTGGCCGCGGCGATCCACAACGGCCACGCCGTCCGCCCGGAGCTGGTGGACCCTTTGGCCCTCAGCGATGCCGAGCGGCTCTACGAAGAGGACCCGTTCACCGACGCCTGGACGTCGATCGCGCCCACCCGGATCGTCGTCTTCCGGTCGCGGTTCGAGATGGACTTGAACCGGCCGCGCGAGCAGGCAGTCTACCTCGAGCCGGAGGATGCCTGGGGGCTTCAGGTGTGGAAGACCCGGCCGCCGGCCGATCGGATCGAGCGATCGCTGGCGCAATACGACGCGTTCTATCGGCACGTTCGCTTCCTGCTGGAAGGCCTGTTGGAGCGTTATGGCCGCCTTGTCGTGTTTGACCTACACACCTACAATTACCGCCGAGCAGGACCGGATGCCCCCGCAGCCGATCCGCAAGAGAACCCGGACGTGAACCTGGGGACCGGCACGATGGACCGCCGCCGTTGGGCGCCGCTGGTGGATCGCTTCCTCGCCGACCTGGCGAGCTTCGACTTCCTCGGCCGCCGGCTCGACGTGCGGGAAAACGTGAGGTTCCGTGGCGGGCAGTTCTCCCGTTGGATTCATCAGACGTTTCCCGATTCGGTCTGTGCCCTGGCGGTGGAAGTCAAGAAGTCCTTCATGAACGAATGGACCGGGCGAGTCGACGACGACCGGCACGACGCCGTCCGACGCGCGCTTGAGGCGGCGGCAGGCGGCGTCCTGGAGGAACTGAGAACGCTGTGACGATATTGCGAGCGAGATAGTCCGGACGGCGTCGAACGGCCACGAAATGCCTTTCGACACGCAGCACCCCGTCCCTTCTCTAGGGGCCTGAAGAAGCCGTGAGCGGCAAGCCGGCACAGATCGCCGAGATCCGCGATGAGTTCATTGCGGACGTGGTGGCGCGGGCGCGCACGGGCGAGCGGGTCCGGCGAACGATGCCCGGCGGAGGAAGGATTCATCTGGACCGTCGCCTGCCGTTCTTGTGCGTCTACCGCAAACCGGCCGGGAACGAGGACGCAGGGACGGATCAGTTGATCACCTCCGAGGCGGCGGCGCTGGTCGCGTCGGGGGATGCCCGCGCGATGAAGCGGCTGCCGGAGTTGGTGTATCGGCTGGTCGAAGATCTGTCGGCTCATTTCGGCGGTTTCCTGATTGTCGAGGTGTGGTCCGGAGCGGATTGCGAAGTGGCCGATTCGCTCCACGCGGAGAGCGGCGAGCCGATCCCGCCGTCGCCCGCCTTCCGGATCTCCCCTCGAAAGCGAATGGTGCCGCGGAGCACCCTGGAGACGCTGGCCAGGTCGCTGGGCAAGGTCCGGGTGTACAAGCAGTCGGCCCAGGTGATCGCCGACGAGCAAGGAGGCGTGCATCCGCCGGGCCTCAAACCGCTGGTGACGCCGGCCGAGGCGAAGCGGCTCGGCTGCTACCAACTGGGCCTGGAAGTCCGGCCCATCTATCGCGATCCGGCCAGCGGCCAGGTCTACCCCGCCGTGCTGCGTCGGCTCCGCCGGGGAGTGGGTAGGGCCCTGAAGCAGGCGTTCTTCACGTTTGCCTACGCCCACACGCGAATCCGCCCGCAACACTACTACAGCCTGGGCCGCCGCTCCGTGGTCAAGGCCGTGTGGGAGGTGGACCGGCGTCTGGCCGAGATCGACAACTCGTTCGACCTTCTGCTGCAAGCCACGCCGGTCAACGTCGAGGCGGCCTGGTACGAGTTCAAGCGGGGACGCTTTGACAAACCCCCGGTCTTCCATTACCGGCCCGTGGCCGTCGAGCCGACGCTGCTCAAACGGCAGCTCTACGAGGTCCCCATCGAGCGGATCGAGGATCCCACGCTGGCCCACATCTTCCGGGAGAAGCAGGACGAGCTCGACCGGAGGATCACCATGCTTGCCGACGTCGGCACGCGGCGGTTCCTGCCGGGCAGCTTGCAGGTCTACGGGGGCGTCGACCGACCGCTTCTCGATCTGGCCATCGAGCTCTTGGATCGCATTCCCCCGCGAAGCCGGGATGCTCCCCTGGGAAGGCAGCTCGATGCCAAGACGTTTGCCCGCCGTGCCGAGGAGGAAATCGGACACTACCGGCGCCACTATCCCGAGTTCACGGCCACCGTCACGGTGCGCGATGACCTCTACTCCGGGCTGCTGGTCTCCCGAGGACACTTGCTCGTCGGCCGAAAGGCGAAGGTCCCGGCCGGACGCGTGGAGGCGCTCTTGCAGCACGAAATCGGCACCCATCTGGTCACCTACTACAACGGCCGCGCACAACCGCTCCGGCAACTGGACTGCGGGCTGGCCGGGTATGACGGTTTGCAGGAAGGGCTCGCCGTCTTGTCGGAGTATCTGGTCGGCGGGTTGAGCCGGCCCCGCGTGCGATTGTTGGCGGCGAGGGTGATTGCCGTCGAGCAGCTCGTCGGGGGAGCGAGCTTCGTCGACACGTTCCGCCTGTTGAAAGACACTCACGCTTTCCCGCGACGTATCGCGTACACGGTCACCATGCGCGTCTATCGAGGCGGAGGCCTGACCAAGGACGCCGTCTATCTTCGCGGGCTGTTGGAGATCTCGGAGCACTTGCGGCGAGCAGGGGATCTCGAGTTCTTGTTCGTCGGGAAGATCGCGGCGGATCACATACCTCTCATTAGGGAGCTGCGGTTGCGCAGGGTCCTTGACGCGCCCCCGCTGCGACCGCGATATTTAAACGATTCGCGCACTCTCCCGAGACTAGAGCGGCTTCGGCAAGGACTCTCCGTCCTTCAGTTGATCGAGGGTAAGATCGATGAGAATCGGGTTCGTCGTCAATAACGTCCAGACCGAGGAACAGGGCTACACCACGACGCGGCTGGCGATGACCGCGGTCAACCGCGGACACGAGGCCTGGCTCATCGGCGTGGGCGACCTCGCCCTCGACCCGGACGATCAGGTCCGCGCCCGCGCCCGTGGCGCGCCCAAGGCCAAGTACAAGGCGACCAGGACGTTTCTCGACGAGTTGCGCGGCCCGCGGGGGCGGGTCGAGCGGATCACCGTCGACGACCTCGACGTGCTGATGCTCCGCAACGATCCGGCCGAAGACAAGGGGCGTCGCTCGTGGGCCCAGCACGCCGGGATCATGTTCGGCCGAGCCGCCCTCCGCCGCGGCGTCATCGTGCTCAACGATCCGAACGGGCTGGCCAAGGCCATGAACAAGATGTACTTCCAGCTCTTCCCCGAAGAGGTCCGGCCCGCCACCCTGATCACCCGCGATCGCGGTGAAATCCGGGCCTTCGCCCGAGAGCACGGCGGAGACGTCGTCATCAAGCCCCTTCAAGGGTCCGGCGGGGACGGCGTCTTCCGCGTGCAAGAAGGGGACCTGGGGAACCTCAACCAGATGGTCGAGGCGGTCAGCCGCGACGGCTACGTCGTCGCCCAGGAGTATCTCCCCGAAGCGGCCGAGGGCGACATGCGTCTGTTCATGATGAACGGCGCCCCCTTGCGCCACAAGGGCAAGTACGCCGCGTTCCGCCGCCTCCGCGTCGGCGACGACATCCGCAGCAACATCCACGCCGGCGGCACCAAGGCCCAGGCCGCGGTCGACGAGCGGACCCTGCGGGTCGCCGAGATCGTCCGGCCCAAGCTCGTCGAGGACGGCATGTTCCTGGTCGGGCTCGACGTCGTCGGCGACAAGCTGATGGAAATCAACGTCTTCAGCCCCGGCGGGCTCGGAAGCTCCCAGAGCTTCGAGGGCGTCAACTTCACCCACGCCGTCATCGCCGCCCTGGAACGCAAAGTCCAGTACATGGGCTTCTACCAGCGCAACTTCAACAACGTCGACATGGCGACGCTCTAAGTCAGACCGCGTGTGCTCCGTGTGGCGAAAGGCTCTCCTTTTACGCAGGGATCGTCGGCCGAAGCCCCCCCGCCGGACCCGCTTGGGCCGGCCGACCGCGTCCTTCCGACCCGCTGGCCGCAGTGGACCGCCGCGGGAGTCGTCCGGCGCCAAATCGACCCATGCGCGATAGAAAGCCGCAAAGCCCCCCCGGTACCACAAATGATCAGAATCCGCGTGATCTACGGCAGCTCCTTTCTGCTCTCCCGGGACAGGCTCGAACAGGTCCAGGAGATTTTTCGCCAAGCCTTTCCGAGCTTGGCCGGGTACGCCGACAAGATCCCTTCGCTCCTGCGCGATCCGATCGAACACGGGTATCGGTCGGCGCTCCTGGTGGCCGAAGGCGCCATCGGTCGCGTCGACGGCTTTGCCTTAGTGATGCATTTTCCGGGCATCGAAAGCTCTCTGCTCGACTTCATCGCCGTGAGGCCGGGGATCCGCGGCGGAGGCATTGGGGGTACGTTGTACGACGCGGTGAGGGAGTATTGTCAGAGAATCGGCAGCAAGGGACTCTACATGGAAGTCCAGCCCGACGTTCCCGAGCTCACCCCGGACCCGGCCAAGCGCGAGGAAAGCCGGACTCGCATCCGCTTCTACGAGCAGTACGGGGTCCGGGTGATTGAGGGCACGGCCTACGCCGCGCCCGTCGGAGATCCCCCCACGGTCGCCTTCCTGTTGTTCGACGGGCTGGGGCGCGACGAACCGCTCGGCAGAGACGAGGCGCGGCAGGCCGTGGAGATGATCCTCACCCGGCGTTTCGGGCACGTCGTCGAGCCGGAGTACGTCGCGCGGGTCGTCGATTCGTTCAACGACGATCCCGTCCGGTTTCGCCCTTTCCGTTACGTCAGGGACAAGGCCAGGGCTCCGGCCGTGGCATCGAAGAGACTCGGCGAGGCGTTCGCCATGGTCAGCAGTCCCAAGCACACCATGCATCACGTGATGGAACGGGGCTACTTCGAGCGGCCGATCCGTGTGGAAGCCATCCAGGAGGTTCTGGGCCAGACGGGGCTGTTCACGGCGGTCGCACCCCGCGAGCACGGCGAAAAGTGCATCCTCGCCGTGCACGAGGCCGACTTCGTCCACTACCTCCGCTCGGTGTGCTCGAAGCTCAAAGAGGGGCGGCCCGTCTATCCGGATACCTTTCCGATCAGGCGCCCGGACCGCCGCCCCAAGGAATTGCCCGTCCAGGCCGGCTACTACTGCCTCGATACCGGCACGCCGCTTTACCGGAACGCATACGTTGCAGCGCGGGCGGCGGCGGACACGGCCCTGACGGCCGCCGATGAGATCCTGGCCGGCCGGAGACTGGCTTACGCCCTCTGCCGCCCCCCGGGGCACCACGCCGGGAGACGCTTCTTCGGCGGGTTCTGCTACTTCAACAACGCGGCGATTGCGGCGCAGTACCTGAGCGTGCAGGCGCAAGTCGCGCTGCTGGACGTAGACTTTCACCACGGCAACGGCACGCAGGACGTCTTCTATGGCGGCAGTGACGTGCTCACGGTGTCGATCCACGGCCACCCCGACTACTCGTATCCGTATTTCAGCGGCTACGAGCACGAAACGGGAACGGGAGACGGGCTCGGCTTCAACCGGAATTTCCCCCTGCCGCCCAAGACCACCGATGAAAAGTACCTCCGCGTCTTCCACCGCGCAATCGACGTGATCGAGCAAGCCAAGGCCGAGATCATCGTGGTCAGCCTGGGCTTTGACGTCCTCAAGGGAGACCCCACCGGGACGTTCCTTCTCACGCCGGCCGCGCTGCGAACCATGGGGAAACGGCTCGTGGAGATCGGTTGGCCCGTGCTGGTCGTCCAGGAAGGTGGATACAGCATCAGGAACATCAAACGCGCCAGCGCGGAGTTCTTCACCGGGTGCGCCGGTGCCGACACGGCGGCCGGCCTTACCACCCGTGAGCAGCGCAAGGCGGCCGGACCAAAGCGGCTCGGCCCCGCTACATCTGCTCCGCCATCTCGTCGAACTCCTCGATCGGCAGGGCGGCCGCCGTGAAGAACGAAATGTCGGTCAAGCGGTGCAAGGCGATGGAAGCCTGCATCGCCTCCGCCATCCGCGGCAGATCGGCGATGATCACCAGGTCGTACTCGCCCAACAGAACGTAGATCTCCTGGACGCGGCCCCCGAGCTTCTCGATCGCCTCGCGGGCCTTCTCGGTCCGCTCGGCACTGATTCGCTTGGCCGCCTCCGACGAGTACCTGCCGAACATGAAGAACGTCGCCATCGGTACCTCCTTCCCGCGCAGACGCGGTCGGCCGCCGCTTCGCCCTCGCCCACGAAGCAAGCAGCAGTCCAGTCACACGGAGCCGCGGTTCCGCGCAACCGTCCGCCGGACCGCAGCCCGACCCGTCCCCCGCTTCCACCATATCCCAAACCGCCCGCCCACGAAAGCCCCTCGAAGCCGGGCTTGCCGACCGGGCGGTCGCAAGAGACAATACCTTACTTACGAGGTTCCGATCCGCCCCCGGCCGCTCGGGGGGCAATCGGAAGCGGCCGTCCAGACGAGGGGAAGCCGATGAAAATCGTCGCCGCCAAGAAAATCCTCAAAGCCAACGACCAGCTCGCCGAGGAGAACCGCGCCCGGTTCCGTGCCGCGGGCGTGTTCTGCCTGAACGTGGTCGGCTCGCCCGGCTCGGGGAAAACGACCCTGCTGGAAGCCCTCTTCAAGCAGCTTGCCGGCCGTCTGGCCCCGGCGGTCATCGAAGGCGACATCGCCGGCTCGATCGACGCCGAGCGGATCGACGCCCTGGGCGTGCCCGTCGTGCAAATCAACACGGACGGGGCCTGCCATCTCGACGCCAACATGATCGCCGCGGCCATCGGCGACGCCGACTACAGGGCGATCGACCTGTTGGTCATCGAGAACGTCGGCAACCTGGTCTGCACGGCCGGCTTCGATCTCGGCGAGCAGCTCCGCGTGGTCGTGCTCAGCGTGCCCGAGGGCGATGACAAGCTGGCCAAGTACCCGGCCATCTTCCAGGGGTCGCAGGCCCTGGTGATCAGCAAGACCGACCTTTTGCCCCATATCCGGTTCGACGTCGATCGCGTCGTCGCCGACATGAAGCGTCTGGCCCCCGAGGCCCCCGTCTTCCAGGTCGCCGCCCTCTCCGGCGACGGCATCCCCGCCCTGGCCGACTGGCTGGCCGAGCACTGCAAGGCGGTGGGCGGTTAGTCGCAAGCGCCGCAGGGCCGGCCGTCAACCCCGCGCCTCCCTGTTGTGCCACGGTCTCCCTTTTTGTGCCACTCCCTGTTGTGGCACAACGTGTCCTCCGTGCCTCGGTGGTGAGATAACCAGGCTAGCTCCGAGCCGCCACCGTCAGATGCGCCGGCGTGCCGGTGACCTTCGTATCCGGGTCGTAGTACTCGTACGCCCGCATCGGTTGGACGGTGACCTTCACCGGCATGGTCGCCCGCAGGCGGTAACGGAGCGTGAGCGGCTTGCCCGGCTCGAGCCGGCGCAGATAGACGATCGCACTTCGGGCGGTCACTTGGTACCTGGCGATGGTACGCGCGTCGACCAGCTCGGCGAGATCGTCGGCTTGCAGGGCGAATCCGGCGGGGATCGGCAGGTCGAGGATCACCATCGGCGCCGGCGTGGACCGGTTGTTCGTGACCGTCGCCGTGGCGGTCACCGTGTCGTCGACGGCCAGCTCGGTCTTGTCGTAGGCCAGCTCGATCGACAGGGGCTTTTGACCCTGGGCGCCGTCGGACTCCGGCGCGTAGTGGACCAGTGTTACCTGGTACCCGGTGCCCGTCCGGCTGCGATCGCTGAGCGTGAGCCGGCGACCGCCCCCGGCGACTTCGGCCGAGAGGTCGATCTGCCGGACCACGTCAGCTTCGTCGGCGGGGATGACAACGCTTTGGACCGCCTGATCGTCCAGGGCGATCTCGATCCGGCGCTCCTTCTCACCGCCCAGCGGTTTTCCGGTTCCGGCCAGGAGTGCCTTGAGCGCGAGGACCGTCGCCTGGGACGAGTGAAACGTGCCGAACGCGTCTTTCTGTTGGGCGATCCACGCCAGGGCTTGCCGCGTCGTCCCTGGGTACTGGCCGGCCTCGATCATCGCCAGGGCCCCCAGCGCCGTCGTCTCGATGCTCCCGCTTCGGCCCGCCCCGTAGAACATCGTCCGTCCCAAGTCCCCCTGCGCCCACCAAACGAGCTTCCCGTCGCCGGAACCGCAATCAAATGCGTATGGTTGCCCCACCAGGCAGCAGCCCCAGATCTCAACCCCCTCTTCCCGGCACCACTCGGCCATCAGTTCCAGGTAGGCCCGGTAATCTCCCTCGTTGAAAAACGTCTGTTGCCGGCGGTTCCCCCGCTCGCGTCACATGGTGAGGCATACCAGGGATGACCAGCCGCGCCAATCTTGCCATCCCCCCAAGTTACCAAATCGTACTCATTTCGTCAATAACTAGTATTGTGCCCTCCGATTTCCAGGGTGGCCACGTGCTCCCGGCGTCCCCGGGCCACCTCCTGCATCAGCCACTCGTCCGACCCGCGATCGCTCGGCATGTCCCTTCTCCTGCGGCCTCTATCGGCCTATTTGCGCCGGAGGGGGGATTCGTTGAAGAGAAAAGCGGAAATTCGACGTTGGATTCGCCGGAAATCGGGCGAAGCCGCAAGTGGCTATCCATGCATCAATGTACAAGAAATCCCCCGCCAGAGCTGCCGTTTTGGGGGATCGACGACGATCGGCGCCACGGCGGCAAGGCTACACCGGGTCCGGCAACCGGTACGGCGCCCGCTTGGGGCGATCCAGGTACCCGTTGGCCTCGTCGTCGCCGGGGAAGATCTCCTTTTCCGGGTCCCAGCGCAGGGGGCGACCGAGCTGCCGGGCGATGCCCGAGAGGTGGCAGATGGTGGCGGTGCGGTGGCCGATCTCCACGTCGGCGACGCACTTCTCGCGCGACTTGATGCAGTCGATGAAGTTCTGTAGGTGGTTGTCGCTCTGGTGGAGCCGGACGTCGGAGTCCGTGAGCGGCTCCTGGGAGATGCTGATCGGGACGGTGTTGAACTTGCCCCGGGTCATCACCAGCTCGCCCTTCTCGCCGATGAAGTGCCCGCCGCCCAGCACGCGGTCGTCGGTCTGGAGCTTTACCACCACGCCGCCGGCGTAGCGGAAGCTGACCTGGCTGTTGAACTCGTTGCCGTGGGGCGTGATTTCCACGGGGCCGGTCTCGTCGGCGCCCAGGGCCCATTGGACCATGTCCAGCCCGTGCGCCCCCCAGTTGGTCATCAGTCCGCCGGAGTATTCCCGCAATCGCTGCCAGCCGGGGTCGTTGTAGGTGAGATAGACGTGCATGCTGAACGGGCGGGGCTGGGTCTGGCCGCACCAGGTGTCCCAATCGAGCCCTTCGGGGACGGGCTCGGTGGGCAGCTCGTACTCGCTACACGGCTTGGAGCTCTCGTAGTTGGTGCAGATCACCTCCTTGATCTTTCCCAGGCGGCCGTTGCGCACGAGCTCGCAGCCTTGCCGGTTGCGGAGATAGGAGCGCTGCTGCGTGCCGGTTTGGAAGACGCGCCCGTGCTTGCGCACGGCCCGGACCATGGCCCGGCCTTCGGCGATGGTGAGCGTGAGCGGCTTCTCGCCGTAGACGTCCTTGCCGGCCTGGCAGGCGTGGATCGCGGGCAGGGCGTGCCAGTGGTCGACGGTGGCGACGATCACGGCGTCGACGTCGTTCTGCTCCAGCAGTTTGCGGTAGTCCTGGTGGACGGCGTAGTCGGCGCCCGTCTTGCCCCCCTTGGGGCCGAGCACCTGCTCCTCATAGCTCTTGACGTATTCGTGGCACTTTTTGGGCCAGACGTCGCTGAGGGCCACAAGCTGGACTTCGCCGGGGAGGCTGGGGAGGTTCTTCAGGTTGCCCAGTATCTGGTTGGCCCGGCGCCCGGTGCCGATGAAGGCGATGCCGATCCGGTCGTTGGGCCCGGGGCGACCGGGCGCGGCCAGCACGCCGGAGGGGAGCAGGTGCGGAGCCCCCAGTCCCGCCGCCACAAGCCCCGCACTCCGGATCAGGAACCGACGTCGAGGTGTTCTTGGTGAATGGCTCATGGGGTTCTCCCTGCAATCAGGCCGGCGTTTGGTGGTCTATCCACCTCCACTCTGCACGTTGGGTGCCACTGCTGGCTTGCCCAGCAGTGCCGGAAGCACGGTTGGACAAGCCAACCGTGGCACCCGCGAATTCAACCTGGACAGACCAGTGCTGGGACCGGGGGAGTCGGCGGAAGGGCATGGGAATGTGCCGCGTCCAATCCCCGAGCTCGCGCGCCATTATGCGCGGTCGGGCCGGCGGAGGGAAGCGAGCGGGCTAGGAGATGAACAGGTTCTTGCTGGAGAAGTCGGGATCGCTCGTCAGGTGCACGCCCAAGCGGCGCAGCCCGGCCTCGTCGCCCGGCGTGGGCATGTGGGTGATGTGGAGGTCGCAGCCCCGGATCTCCTTGAGCTTCTCCATACAGAGCTGGGCGGTGGGGTTGGTGATGGCGCTGATGGCCAGGGCGATCAGGGTCTCTTCCAGGTCGAGGCTGACGGCCTTCGTGTTGAGCACGTCCTTCTTCAGTCTCCCCACCGACTGGGTGATAGCCGGCGCCAGGAGATGAATCGTGTCGGGCACGCGGGCCAGGCGTTTGACGGCGTTGAGCACCAGGGCGGACGCGGCGTGCATCAGCGGGCTGTTCCTGCCGGTGACGATCGTGCCGTCTCTCAGCTCGATCGCCGCCCCGCAGTAGATTCCCTCGTGTCCCTTTCCCTCTTGCTCTCCCGCGCGAGCCGCCTGCCGGGCCGGCTCGACCACGCGGCGGTCCTCCGGCACGACGCTGAGGACCTCCATCAGCCGCCCGACGCGCTCGACGGTCGTCTCGTCGACCAGGCCCAACACGTATTCGCAGGCGGAGCGGAAGTAGCGGCGAATGACCTCCTGCCGGGCCGCGTGCCGGACGACCGCGTCGTCGGTGATGCCGGAGGCGGCCCGGTTGACCCCCATTTCGGTCGGAGAGCGATAGACCGATTCCCCGCCGGTGATCCGCTCCAGGATCTTCCTCAGCACGGGAAAGGCCTCGACGTCGCGGTTGTAGTTGACCGTCGTCTGGCCGCACGCCTCGAGGTGGAAGGGGTCGATCATGTTCACGTCGCCCAGGTCGGCGGTGGCCGCCTCGTAGGCGACGTTGACCGGGTGACTCAGCGGCAGGCTCCAGATGGGGAAGGTCTCGAACTTGGCGTAGCCGGAGTGGATGCCCCGATGGTGGTCGTGGTACATCTGGCTCAGGCAGGTGGCCAGCTTGCCGCTCCCCGGCCCCGGGCCGCTCACCACCACCAGCGGCTTGCCGGTCGGGACGTACGGGTTGGCGCCGTAGCCTTCGTCGCTGACGATACGGGCGACGTCGCTCGGATAGCCCCTGGTGGACCGGTGCGTGTAGACGTCGACGTGGCGGTGCTGGAGCTTCTTTTGGAACAGCACGGCCCCGGGCTGGTCGTCGAAGCGGGTGATGACCACGCCGCGGAAATCCATGCCCCACTCGCGGAAGTCGTCGATCAGCTTCATCGCGTCGGCATCGTAGGTGATCCCGAAGTCGGCGCGGACCTTCTTCCGCTCGATGGCCCCGGCGTGGATGCAGAGCAGGATCTCGGCCTGGTCCCGAAGCTCCTTCAGAAGCCGCATCTTGACGTTGGGGTCGTAGCCGGGGAGAACGCGAGCCGCGTGACCGTCGAAGAGGATCTTCCCGCCGAACTCCAGGTAGAGCTTGTTGTCGGACCGGTCGACGCGTTCGAGAATCGCCGCCGTCTGCTCCTTCAAATAGTGCTCGTTGTCGAAGCCTCTGGCGCCTGGCACGTCTCTCGAACGATCCGCCTCGGTCTCCGTCGTGGCCGACATCGCCGCCTCCTGCCGCTTCTTGGCGTCGCTCACCGTCTATCCGGCACGGACTATGGATTGCACAGTGTATGAGGGTGCCACGGGCATCTTGCCCGTGCACTGGCGAGACGCCAGTGGCACCCAACCGTGGAGGTCCTTCCTTCTCCCGCTCAGCCCGGGCTTTCCCGCCGTTTCGACGCGGGGTCCGACCGCCGGTGATTGGCCGTGCCCGGTGGCGCCAGACTCGCCCCACTATAGTGCCCGCATCGGTCCTGTCAACGAGCCGAGCGGACCGGCCACGCGGCGGGGCGACTTCACTGCCGGATCTTGGCGGAGTAGTCCGGGCTGTCGCCGTGGAGATAGGCGAGCCGATTCACCCGGGCTCGCAGCCGGGCCTGGGCCAGCGAGACGTCGTTCAGAATCAGGCCCTTGTCGTGGAGCAGCTCGTCGAAGTGGCCCGGAAAGACGACCTGGTAATTGTAGGGCAGCTTCCGCGTGCCCAGGCGGTTGACGTGGCGGACGATGTTCGTCGTGCAGTTGTTCGTGAACGTGTTGTAGAACTCGGGCTGGTTGGCCAACTGGTTGGCCCGCCGCATCACGTCGACGAACGCCGCCCGGGCCTCCTCCCGCGTCAGTCGCGAGCGGTAGACGTACACGCCGTTCAAGTACACGTCGGTGCACTGCTTGATCAGGTCGCGCTCGTCGCCGATCACGTAGATCAGCTCGAACTGGCGAAGCACGCCATAAAGCGGCATGTACTTCTCGCCCTTCTCCCGGCGAATCTCCACCGAGAGACCCAGATACTCCTCGCCCTCAAAGCCGAAGCTCAACATCACGTGCGCCAGCCCCGGCGAGGCGAGGAACGGCACCACGATGAAATCGACCGACTCCAGCTTGTCCACGTCGAACGTCTTGTCGTAGTAGCGGACGTCGTAGTCGTCGGCGGTCCGGTAGTCGCAGTTGCGGATGTTGTGGACCGTGACCAGATGGCCGTCGATCTCGGCGTGGGGCAGCCGGGCCATGTCGGGCGACCAGTCGCGGTCGTTGGAAGGCTCCATGGCCTTGGCCACGCGGCCGGCCACCTCCTCCAGCGAGACGGCGACCTTCTCGACGGGGTCGGGCTCGGCCGGCGGCGTCTCGATCCGGACGACGTTTTCCGCCGCAGCGGCCGACAAGGCCCCGTCCGCCGACAACGCCGCATCGGCCGACGGCTTCAGCGTCGTGCATCCGAGCACCGGACACGCCAAGAGCCCGAACAGCCCGCAGCGAGCCACGATCAACCAACGGGATCGGAACATCACGGCAAATAGCGCTCCGCCCAGACCGCCCCAACGCCTCCGGGGCTCCGGCGCAGGCGTCGCACCCGAATCTCGGGGCGGCACCGCCACCGTGGTGCCCTGGCGGCACAGTTTGCGTAGCCTGGGAATTCTGCGCAGAAAAGGAAAGGCCAATTGGACGCCAGACGAGGGAAAACACGCGTGGGGCCGTTATTAGCGAAAATGGGCGTCCATGGCAAGGCGACTCGGCCGTCGGCACCATTGGGGCTCGGGGAGAAAACGGACCACTACGCGTCGGCCCAGTCGCCGCTGAGGATCACGTCGTCCTCGTAGGCGGGGTCAATCTGCTTGTCGTCCTCGAAGTCCTCGGAGGTGGTGGCCGTCAGTGTGTGGAAGTCGTCGAGGTAGATCGCCCGGTGGTCGTTCCAGAACTTGGCCTTGGCCGCGGCGTGGTCCACGTCGCCGGGGAAGGGGACGACCAAGTGGTCGACGCGCGCGGGGTCGTCGTACAGCCAGACGCGGTCGTCCCCGCCCGTGAACGCGGCGCGCAGCTCGGCAAAGCCCTCCGTCCGGCTGTAGAACGCGCCATGGTATAGTTTGGCCCAGGTGGCGTAGCCGGCAAACCGGGCCGCGTAGCTCGTGCCGCCGGCCGTTTCATCGTAGAGGGTGGCCGTGTCGGAGCCGTATCGGGAGTAGCCGTACATGTAGCGGAAGTTGAGCGCCTCGGCGAAGGCTCCGTTGCCGTACTCCATCCGGCTGTGGTCGGGCCGCGACCAGTAGGCGTCGTCCAGCGCCGAATCGAACAGCTTAACCGTGTCGTCGCTGCCCACGGCGGAAGCGGTCACCCCGTCAAAGCCTCCGGCCTGCACGTAGAACACGAGGCCGGAGTACATTCTCGATATGGTGTTTTCGGCCTTGAACCAGATCGCGTAGGAGATGCCCAGGTCGGCGGTCGTGTCGTAGAACTGGGCGGTGTCGGCCTGGCCGTCGTCGGAGGCGTAGCCGAGCACCCAGCGAAAGTCGTCGGCCTGGACCAGTGTCCCGTCCGCGTAGGTCATGGTGCCGCGGTCGGCGTAGGCCACCAAGGCGTCGGCCCCGGGCGAATCGAAGAGCTTGGCCGTGTCGTCGCCCCCGACCGCGGATGCGATCACCTCATCGAAGCCGTTGACCCGGTTATAGAACGTCGCCCCCTCGTACATCTTCGCAACGCCGTCGAAGCCTTTGAACCAGGTGGCGTAGGAGGTCCCCAGGTCGGCGGTGGTGTCGTACAGATGGGCCGTGTCGGTCTGGCCGTCGTCCGATGCGTAGGCGAAGAGCGAGCGGAAGTCGTCGGCCCGGACGATTGTCCCGTCGCTGCGGCTCATCGTAGCGCGGTCGGCGTAGGCATCGAAGGCGTCGGCCCCGGGCGAGTCGTAAAGTTGGGCCACGTCGGTCCAATCCGACCCGCTGGCCTGCACCTCGTTGAAGCCCTTGGCCCGATTGTAGAAGCCGAGGCCGTACATCTTCGCCTCGGTCGGCCAGGCGCGGAAGCGATCCTTGCTCCCGGCCAGGTCCTCGAAGATGGCCGTGTCGGTCTGTCCGTCGTCGGAGGCGAAGGCGTGGACGTAGCGGAACCCGACCGCCTGGACGAAGTGGTCTTCGAGCCCCTCGAATTTCAGTTTGGCGGACTCGGGCGTGGCCTCCAGCAGATCGGCGCCCGCCGAATCGCGAAGCTCGGCCACGTCGGCGTCGAGCGCCAACGTCCCGAGGAGGCCCGCGCCGGCCGAGGCCGCGGTCACCTGCCGGAAGCCCTCGACCCGGTTGTCGAAGCCGTCGCCGTAGATTCTGCCGTACGCGGGCGTGGCAACGAAGGTGTCCTTGGTGGCGTCGGCGTCGTAGAGATACGCCTCGTCGCCGGTGCTCTGGCCGGCCCGAACGAGGATCTGTTCGACGCTCTCCGCGTGGACTCCGTACGTCGTGCCGACCACGTCGACGGAGCCGACGCGAAGCTCGGCCGTCTCGTCTTCCGCACCGCCGGTAATCGTGATCGAGTCGTGGCCGTCCCCGGCGTGAACGTTGATCACGGAGACCTGGGCCGGATCGTAAGTGTGCTCGTTCTCGTTGATCGTCACGACGTGACTGATCCCCGTGGCGAACGTGATCGTATCCGGGCCGCCCGTGCCGAAAAGATCGACCGTGCTCTCCACCCGGCCACTGGCGGATACGACGTTGCTCGTCCGGCCACCGCCGTCGATGGCTTGTGCGAAATACGTGGCTTCACCCAAGGGGAACGACGCCGTGGAGACGACCGCGCTCCAGCCGCCGGTCGGGTCCGTGTCGGTTCCCAGCTCCTCGTCGGAACCGTCCAGCCCCTGGTTTCCGTTCGCATCGCGCCAGAAGGTCACGCCGGCCACGTCGCCTTCCGGATCGGTCACGGCGTTGGCGGTCAGGGTCAGATCGTTGCCTCGCTCGACCGGATCGGGATCGTCGGCGAGCGACCCGATCGACGGCGGCGAATCGTTGTCGCCGATCTGGGCCGTGACGCCGGCCACCGCCGTCCCGTTGTAGGCCGGGTCCGCGCTCGACGCCGTGTGGGTGATCGTGCCCGTGTGGAGTCCCTCGGCGGCGGCGTCATCCACGGCCGAGACCGTCACGCTCTGCGCCTCATCCCAGTCGTCCGGCGTAAAGGTGAGCAGCGAGGGCGCGACCCCCAACTGTTCGTCCGGGACGACCGCAATCTCCACGGCGTGCGTCGGCCGGCTGCTGAGCACCACGTGGTACGTGTCGGTCGCCCCGCCCTCGACCACCTCCGGGCCGCCGCTGGGCTTCAACACCTGCACGCCGGCCGTGTCGTCGTCCGCGTTCGTGACCGACACGTCCTCCGCGTTCAGGGCGTCGTAGTTCGCGTCCGCGCTCGTGGCCGCGGCCGTAACGATCGTGTACCCCGCGTCCGCGTCGTCGATGACGTCGTCCACGCCCGTGACGGTCACCGTCTGCGGCATGCCCCAATCCTCCGGGAGGAACGTCAGCGTGGTGGGCGACACGGTTCCTTCGCTTGGGTCATCGGAACTGACGCCGATGGTTACCGGCGCTTCGGGCTCGCTCTCCAACCAGACGGTGAACGTGGCGGTTCCGCCCGCCTCGGTGGTCGTCAGCCCGGACGTGGGAATGACCGTAATACCCGCCGTGTCGTCGTCGGTGTTCGTCGCCGAGACGTCGTCCGCGTTCAGGCCGTTGTACTTGCCGTCCGCACTGACGGCCGCCGCGGTGACGATCGTGTAGGCCACGTCGCCGTCGTCCACGTCGTCGTCCACGCCGGTCACGGTCACCCACTGCGCCACCCTCCAATTGCCCGGCGTGAACGTCAGGCTCGCCGGTGAGACCGTGCCTTCGCTCGTGTCGCTGGAACTGAGGCCGATGGTCACGTGCGACGTCGGCTCGCTCTCCAACTGCACGACGAACACGGCCGTCCCACCCGGCTCGGTCGTCGTCAGGCCGGACGTGGGGCCGACCCGAATCCCCGCCGTGTCGTCGTCGCTGTTGGTGACCGACACGTCCGCCGCGTTCCGCCCGGCGTATTTCGCGTCGCCGCTTGTGGCCGCCGCGGTGACGATCGTGTAGGCCACGTCGCCGTCGTCCACGTCGTCGTTCACCCCCTGCACGGTCACCCATTGCGCAACCTGCCAATTGCCCGCCGTGAACGTCAGGCTCGTGGGCGAGACCGTGCCCTCGCTCGTGTCGCTCGAGCCGATGCCGATCGTCACGTCCGCCGTCGGCTCCGAATCCAACACCACGGTGAACGTGGCGATCCCCGCCGCCTCGGCCGTGGTCAGCCCGGACGCGGGAGTGACCGTGATCCCCGCCGTGTCGTTGTCGACGATCGCCGCCGTTACGCTCTGGACGGCGATCCCGTTGTATCGTGGGTCCGTGCTCGCCGCCGTGTGCAGGATCGTGCCCGTGTGGGCGCCCTCGACCACGTCGTCGTCCACCGCCGAGACCGTCACCGTCTGCGCCTCGTGCCAGTTGGCCGGCGTGAACACGAGCGGGCCCGCCGGGTCGACGCCGACTTGCGTGTCCGGGTCCAGCAGCACGTGCACGTCGTGCGTCGGCTGGCTCGTGAGCACGATCGTGTACGTGTCGGTCGCCCCGCCCTCGACCAACTGCGTGTCGCCGCCGGTCTCCAGGATCTGAACGCCGGCCGTGTCGTTGTCCAGGATGGTCCCTGTCGCCGCGGTGGTGGTAAGGGTCGCATTCGTTGGACTGGAAAGCTCCACCGAGAACGTTTCGTCCGGCTCGTCCCGCATGTCGCCGAGGACCGGAACGGAAACGGCCTTCGAGGTCTCACCCGGGGCGAAGACCGCGGTCCCGCTGACTTGCTCGTAGTCGCCCGCGCTGGCCGTCCCGTCGGAGGTTGCATAGTGGACGCTCACTTCGAGGGCGCTGGGCTTGGAAAGCTGGACGACGAAGACCGCCTCGCTCTGGCCCGCGTCGCCTTCGGTCCGCTCGCGATCGGAGATGGAGATCTCGGTGTCGTCGTTGCGGATTGTCACCACGGCCTGTGCGTCGGCGACGTCGACGGTCCCGGTTCCCACGGTGTACTGAATAGTCAGCTTGGGCCGCTCGGCGGGGGTGGCTCTTTCGCGGGAATAGACGAAGTACCGGTCACTCGCACTAGCGCCTTCGACATAGAAGCCCGCGTAGTCCTTGTCGTTATCGATTAGGTCCTGAACAAAGTCCCTTAGATCGGCGGTGTCGATGATCTGGGAGCCGTTTCCCACCTGCCCCATGGGATTCGAGAAGCCGGTGTTGAAGGGGTAAGCCAACTCTACCGTGCCCGTCCCTTCGTATCCGTGGACGTCGATGGCCGTGGTGAGGTCATCCTCCTGCTCGACGAACGCGAGTGTTGCCGAGCCGACCACGGCCGTGGCTGGAATCGAAGACACGTCGAACTCGAGCGCAAACGCCTTGGCCGAAGTGCCTGGCAAAGCGCCCTCCACCTTGAGCACGTCGGCCGCCGCAGATTCCATGTCCTCGAACGGCTCTCCAAGCAGAAGATCGAGCGGATCACCGTCGACGTCAATCGCGGTTCCATCGGATACCGGCGTCAGCTCGAACGGAGCGTACCTCGCGTTCGAGAGGTTGACGAGGAACGTCTCGCCGTCCTCGGGATCGGAGTCGTCGTCGACGCGAACGGTGAAGGTCTTTTCCGTTTCGCCCGGCGCAAACACGAGCGTGCCCGACGTGGCGGTGTAATCACTCCCGGCCTGGGCCGAACCGTCGTCGGCCGTGGCGTAATCGACGGCGATCGGTATGCCCGGGTCGCCGGTCCGCGTGACCGTGAGTTCGAGGTCGGTGAAGGCTCCGCCGGCCCCTTCGACGAGCGTGGCGTCACGGATCGCCAGCGAGGGGGCCTCCTGCACGCGAATGATCACGTCGCCGAAATCGCGGACGGGCAGCGGCTCCGCCATGCCGGAGAGCGTGAAACTCGTATTGCCGGCCCCGTCGCCGGCCGTGAGAAGGTAATCGCCGGGCGCCGGCGGAGCTTGGACCACGAAGCTGCCCAGGATCGCGGAGAGCGCGGCGTCGCCCGCGGCGCTGACCGACGAATCGCCGGGGAAGCTGAGCGTCCCGTCGCTCGTGGTCGTCCAGACGGCGTCCGTATTCCAGTCATGGAGCCAAAGCGCCGTATCCGAGCCGACGAAGTCGAGCTGGAAGGAATCGTAAAACTCGGCGGTGAAGGGCACCTCGGCCGTAAAATCGATCGACGTGCCGGGCGTCACGGTCACAACCGTCACGCCGTTCTCCTCCCGGACGATTCCGTTCTGCGCCGTCAGATCGAGATCGACCCCCACGCCGAAGCCGGGCAGCGAGATCTCCCTCAGGCCGACGAATCCTCCGAACGCCCCCGGCATCACCTCCGCCACCGCCTGCAACAGCGCCGCCTGCAACGGTTCGAGCTGGGAGATGTCGATATCCTCCGGCGCCACCTCGCTGCGCTGGTTGAAGAAGGTCGTCTGGAGCGTGGGCTGGCCATAGTTCGGATCGAACGGATCGTAGAGGAACTCCGCGCCGCTGTTGAACAGGTTCATCCCCAACAGGCCCTGCAATTCCTCGGCGACGTCGAGGACGAAGACCGGCACGTTGCGGAACGTCAGCGCACCGCCTTCCAGAGTGGGAATGCTCAATTCGTCCAACAAGTAGCCGGGCAGGCCGGAAACCACGCCCCCGGCCCCCTGGACGTTGACCTTGAATTCCGGGGTGGACAGGTTGAACCCCAGCGCCAATGCCTCATCCACCGAGATCGTGCTCAACTGGGCACCGGTGTCGAACAGGAAGATCTGGTTTTCCACGGACTCGACGACGTCGAACGTCGTCGCCGGGTCCGGCGCGGCGGAGAAGGCGGTCTCGAACTGGAACGTCCGCGTTGCCCCCAGGTAGTCGGCGACGACCGCCTCTTCTCCCGCCAACGGTCCCGACGTCAACACGACGGTCATCCCGTTGTACGCGTCGTCGACGTCGCTCAGCGAGCTGTCGCCGGCAAACTCGCCGGCCGTGCCGCCGACCACTTCGCCGGAGGCCTGAGTCTGGGCAAGCCTGACGTCGTTGCTCACCGGGTTGGGCGACACGGTCATGATGTCGCCGGGGTCGAGATGATTGTCGAAATCGATGAAATCGAGGCCCAACGTGACCGGGTCGCTGCTGACGCGAACCAACTCGAACACGTCGCCGGCGCCCGGTGCGGCGGAGAACGGCGTGTCGAACGTCAACGTTCGCGTCGCCGCGTCGTAATCGGAGACCTGCTGAATTTCCCCTTCGAGGCCGCCGGTGAGAAACCGCACGTGGAACCCGATGAAGAAATCCTCGAACTCCGGATCACCCGGCAGCTCGCTGCCGCCGACGAACTGGCCGGCCGTCGGGGCGGGCGTGTCGACCACGGCGGTCTCGGCGTAGAACGACTCGGTGCGGTCCAACCGCGTTCCCGGCTCGCGAAACTGCACGCTCGGAATCGGCAGCGTGATCCCCTCGAACAGGTCGCCGAGAAACTCGTCGAAATCGCCCAGCAACTCCCCCAGATCGAGCAGCATCTCCTGCGGTCCGACTTCCAGCGCCAGGCCGTTCGGGTGCAGCGGCTGGGGGCCGGCAGCAGGATTGGGGATCAGCCCGCCTGCCGGCAGTGGCGACGTGGCGTTGAGCATCGGCGTGCCGGAAATCGTCGACAGAAGTCCGCTCCCCTCAAACGTGCCCACGAACACTTGGACACCCGGCATCACGGCACTGCTCCCGGTGCCGACGAGGACGTCGAACGTGTCGCCGGCTTGGGGGCGCTGCGAAAACGGCAGGGCCAGCTTGAAGGTGTGCGTGGCGCCGTCGTAACCGGTAATGAGCTGAGAATCCCCGGCCAGCTCTCCTGAGGTGAACAGCAAGTACCGTCCCACGTACGCGTCGCCCGAGCCGCTCAAGCCAAGGCCCGCCCCGTTGCCGCTGAGCCGTTCTCGCGCCCGGATCGGCCCCGCCGCCACGCCCTGACCGACCACGACGTGAAACGTGTCGCCGCCGGTCGGCACGGCGGGGAAGCCACTCGAAAACGTGAAGGTCCGCGTGTCCCCGTCGTAATCGGTGATGGTGCGGCCTGCGCCCAGATTCGCCGAGCTCGCCGGAGACGTGGAGGTGAACACGAGCGAGAAGCCGCTGTAGACGTCGTCCTCCAGGTTCAGCCGGTCGTCTCCAATAAACTGGCTCCCGCTCGACGCGGACGCGACCGATCCCCGTCCCTGAAGCTGATCGAAATACGATCCGCTCTCGAAGATGTTCCCCGAAAACACGTTGACGTGGATGCCGTCGACGAGCACCGTGCCGGGCTCGGAGACGTCGCCGGTCAGCATCCCGCCGATCCCTTCCGCTTCGGCCCCGCCGGGCACCTTGATCGGGATGCCCGAGCCGCCACCGAACGGATCCATCAAAAGCTGGTCAACCGCCGAGAAGGTGACCACCGACGCGCCGGTGTCGAAGATCGAGCCCAGGCTGCCTTGGTTTTCATAGAACTGCGTGGTCTCCGGCTGGAAGCCGAACATGTCGAATATCGGGTCCAGGGTAATCTCGAAAGACCCGTTCGCCAGAAGCAATCGACGTTCGAGTTGTTCCATGACGGGCCGGCGGAATCGCCCACGGAATCGTCGGCCGAACGGCGTCCTGCGCCGCGTGCTTCGGTGCAACCACATCGCGTTACCTCTCCGTCTCGGGAGATTCGATGGATGACGGCCAAAAACCGAAGAGGGGCTCTCTCAACGGCGATACCCTCGCAGTCGCGATCTATTTGCCGGCGCGCGATTCCGTGCCACGGGAGGTTGGCCCCGCCAAGGAACCATCCCTCGGGCACTGCGACAAACCGCCCCCCCCAGCGGCGCGAACAGGGTATCCCGTTGCCCCTTACGCTTAAGAGGTACCCCTCCCTTTAGAGATGTGTCTAACTCACTGGTAACCCCGCAACGCATTCTTGTCAACTGTTTTGGGATCATTCGGATTGCCTCGCGCCACCGTGGCGGGCCGCGAATTCCGCAAACCGTCTTCACTGGCTCCCGCGGGCTGGCCATACTGGGTAACGGTCGCCAGAGGGCACTCGGCTCGATTCTCGCTCCCAGATAACAGGGGTTCCATGGACGAAGCCGCCCGACAACCGCACGACCATTTCGAGGCCCCGGATCAGCGCCTGCCTCAAGAAAAGGGCCGGAAAGCCGGTCATGCCGGGGTGGTGCATGCCTTGCGTAAGTTGGGCGAACCGCTCGTCAAGCGGGTCGTCAAGCACCCGGCGAAGATCCGACGCTGGAGCGGCCTGGCGCTGGGCATCGGCCTGATGGCCGGCGGGCTCGAGCCCATCGGATTCTCGCTGATCCTGTTGGGCACGGCCATGCTGCTTCTGGAGTTCGACCGACCCCAGTAGGGGGGGGGCGGATCGCCCGTCGCAATAGCCGGCTTGTCGCCGCAAAGGCCGTTGGGTCGCCCACCCGGCCTCGCCCGGCTCTCGTCACTCGAACCGTACGACCCCTTCTTCCGGGGGCGACTAGGGTACTTGGTTTCCGAAAGTTGTTGCAGATGAGTCAAGTTTGTGGGGTTCAGGGTTCGGGGTTCAGGGGTCAGGACCTGGAGTTCCACGTATACACGCAGGTCCTGAACCCCGAACCCTGACCACTGGACTCTCGG
>DATKZH010000399.1:0-34735 GCA_035528065.1 Thermoguttaceae bacterium
TGGGGCCCGAGGGGTAGTGCGCTGGGGTTCCATGGTGAATGCGCTGGGGTTCCAGCGCAGGTGCTACATGGTCGCAGGCCACCTGCGCGCACGCCAGGTACTGGGCGAAACGCCCTTTTTGGACGCGCGCTCGGCGCAACGTGTGTGGTGAAAAGGACTTGCATTTTTGGGCCGGACTCGAACTTCCTGACCAACAATTGTTTTCGACATAACCCGTTTCTCAGAAACGACTTACAATTAGCGGAAGGGGTAGTTGTTGGACACTTGGACGGGCCTTTTGGGCGGCTTTCGCGTGCCCGGTTTTCGACCTAACGTGTTGAGCTTACCATGTTTGCGCCGAGCCGCAAGGCCGTTTCTGGACGGGGCCGCATCGTGTCCAACTCCTCCCGGCGTGCCCGCCGTTTTGGCCACCAACGAGCGGGCGGCCGGACTCGGCCTGGGGAAGCTATTCCGCCCAAAGAAGCGCGAAAGGCCAATAAACCTATCAATCGGATGACTACGAGCCGGGCAACTCGCCACTTGAGATGGGACGAGGCGCTAGCTCAACGCCGCGTTGATGGCGGCCGATTGGGCGCGGTGGACGATGGGGCGATCGAGGAAGCCGGAGAGCTTGCGGGAGCGGACCGGGTGCTGGAGCTTGCGGACCGCTTTGGCCTCGATCTGGCGGACGCGCTCGCGCGTGACCGAGAAGATCTTGCCCACCTCTTCCAGCGTGTAGGTGTAGCCGTCGGCCAGGCCGTAGCGGAGCCGGATGATCTCCCGCTCGCGGTAGTTCAGTCCGGCCAGCGCGTCGGCGATCCGGGACTTGAGCAGGTCCTGGTTCATGTCGTAGAGCGGATCGTCCTCGCGATAGTCCTCCAGGAACTCGCCGAAGTAGCTGTCCTCGTGATCGCTCACCGGCTGGTCCAGGGAGAGCGGCTGACGGCTCATTTGCAGCACGCAGCTCGTCTCGTCGACCGACAAGCCGGCGGCCCGGGCGGTCTCCTCCACGGTAGGCTCGCAGCCGTTCTCCTGAAGAAGGTCGCGGGTGACGGTCCGCACGCGGCTCATCGTTTCGATCATGTGGACCGGCACGCGGATCGTGCGGCTCTGGTCGGCGATGGCCCGGGTGATCGCCTGGCGGATCCACCAGGTGGCGTAGGTGGAGAACTTGTAGCCGCGGGCGTGCTCGAACTTGTCGACCGCCCGCATCAGGCCGGTGTTCCCCTCCTGGATGAGATCGAGGAAGCTCAGTCCGCGGTTCCGGTAGCGTTTGGCGATGGAGACGACGAGTCGCAAGTTGCCGGCCGAGAGGCTCCGTTTGGCGGCGTCGTACTCGTACTGGAGCTCGATCGTATTGGCCACGCGCCGGCGGAGGGTGGAGGGGCTTTCCAGGGTGATTCGCATGAGGTAGCGGAGTTCCTTGCGGATCTCGGCCACGCGGTCGGCCGCCTGCCGATTGCGGCGAAGCCGGGCCAGCTCCTCGGAGAGGGTGTCCATGCGTGCGGAGATTTCCTTGAGCTGGGCGAGCGGGGGATGAAGCCGCTGCGTGCGGAGGCCTATCTCTTCGATCAGCCGGACCGCCTTGTTGCGTCGCGAGACGAGCCGGCGCCATGCCTGGCGGCGCTGGCGCTTGGGCCGGCGCTTATTGATGGCCACCTGGAAGTCGGCCTGGTTCCGTTCCAACAGATGCCGAACCGTGCGGAGATTGGGCTCCAACAGGCCCATGATGTGTCGCTTCTCCCGCACGTTGGTCACGGAGACCTCCACGGTACGATCCAGGCGGAGGCGGCCGTCGCGGATCTTCTCCAGAAGGGTGATCGCGGCCTGGAGGACGTAGTCGGTGGCGAGCACGGCGTGGCGGAAGTGGGTCCGGGAGCGTTCGATTCGCTTGGCGGCGGCGATCTCCTCCCGACGCGAGAGCAACGGGATCTCACCCATCTGCATCAGGTAAATCCGCACCGGATCGTCGATGTGGTCGTCGTTGCCGGTGATGGTCAGGGCATCGTCGGCCGGCTCCTCCCGGGCATCGACTCCTTCTTCCGTCTCGACCAGGACGCGCTCATCCACGTTGAGCCCCTCCCGGTCCGTCCCGGACGCAACGGTCTCGGTCTTCCCGTTGACGCTGGCCCGACCATTCCGTTGGGGGGTTCCGTTTGTCTTTCGGGGCATGGCCTTGCGGCCGACGACACGTTTCCTGGTGGACCTGCTGGTGGCTTTCGGCAAGGTGCAATCCTCAAAACGCAAGGGACATCAGGTGGGCCAATCGTGGGTTCAAGTCACCGATGAGGAACGCACATTGAATGCCAAATATGGCAAGGCATGGCCGGCTGTACGTAACGTGGGAAAAATACGAAACTTAGGCCAAGCAAGCTGGCGACGCGACCAATACGGAGGCCAAGGCATGTTGTGCTAGGTCATCGGGCCACGGTTGGCGATGTCGCGTTCGGGAATCAGCGGCACAAACGGCACGGTCTGGCTGCATCCGGCAACCCTGCTCGTCACCCTAGCGCTTCCTTCCTAATCCCCATATTCAACCGAAACCGCTCATTCTGCGCGCATACCTCACCATATCACAGGCCGAAAACCTGTCAACAGGGGGAGACTGGGAAAATCAGAAAAATACGGAAGGCCCAAAAAGCACTCTTTGGGTGTATTTGTGCATGGGCCTAAAGAGGGGTTCGCGGGTCGAGTGATTGGAATCTGGGGAGATTAAAGAACATGGGACAGATCCCCGCTTCCCGCGCTCATCCGGAATACACGTCGACTGAGGGCCCCACGAAACAGCGAACTCATGCGAGGCTCTCCAGACAGCCTCTCAGTTGCCGAACGCCTTCTGCTGGTACAGGGGCATGTAGCGGTAGTAGACCTCCAGGGTCATGACGGCCATGGCCGTGTTGTAGAGCCTCCCGCCGGTGTCGCCACGCCCCCCACTGAAGTACCAGCTCCCGGCCTCGTGACCCCGATTTGACTGCGTAGCGATCAGGTAGTCGCGGATCTTCGGGTTCCACTGCTCCCACTCCTGGCCTCCCCAGTGGCGCAGGACCTGGGTGCCGTAGTAGTTGTAGTACATGTTGTCTTCCGACGGGCCCCACTCGCTCAGGTACTGGACCCCGAACCGAAGCCCGGGATTGCTCCGCCGCCAGCCGGTGTACATCCGCAAGAGCAGCCCGATCGCCGTGGTCGTTCTCCTCGGCTTGGTGTCCATGTAGCCGTACTGGGCCCCGTATTCGGACGAGACGCTGTCGAGAAACTCGCAGGCCAGGGCAATGCTCGGGGAGCGCACCCGAAGATAGGCCATCTGCCCGCTTTTCAGGGCCATGAGCTGCCAGCCGGTCACGGTCGTATCGCCCGGCTCGCCCGGCGTGTAGCGCCAGCCGCCGCCCCGCTTATCCTGGGCGTATTCGATGAAGTCGAGGGCGCCCTGGGCGATCTCCTTGAGTCCCTGGTCCTCGGTCATGGCGTACGCTTCGCACAACACGATCGCCGAGAGCCCCTGGGCGTACATCGTCCCTTCCTGGAAATCGACGCCGTGCGGCGTGACCAGCCCGCGACTCGCCAGGTAATAGAGGCCCTTGCGAACCGTCTCCTGATACTCGCCCTCCTGATGCGTGTATCCGGCGCCGAGGAAAGGGGCGAGTGCGATCGCCGTTGCCCCGGTCGTGCTGGCGACGGTGCCGGGGTTGGGGCAGAATCCGCTCCGCCGTCCCTTATTGTGGTCGAAGTTCCAGCTCCCGTCGGGTCGCTGATAGGCGGCCAGCCATCGAAGGCCCCGCTCGACGGCCGCCTCGCTCCCCGGCGTGCCGCCTGCGTCCGGGACGAGCCTCGCCCGGGCTTCCCGGCTGCGACCTGCGAGCCCGCCGCCCGTCGGTGCGTCGGGCGCCGGAAACCACTCGATCGGCCGCGATGGCTCCAGCCCGAAGCCCGAGCCGAGCGGACCCGCCGACTCGGACTGCCCGCCCGGCGAAACGTCGACGTCGGGCAGCCGCTCATCCATCACGACCGCCTCGCCGAGCACGCGCTGCGGCTCGGACGGCTGGATCTCCCACTCCGGCCCATCGATCGGCTCGATGGCGTCGGGGTTCGCCATCGACGCAACCAAGCTCGCGCCGGGCGATTCGGGCCGAAGGCCCACGACGACGACCAGGCCCAGGATCAACAGCACCGAGCCGTGCAGCACGCAGCTCACCAGGCAGCTCATGGTCCCGCGGCGGAAAAGCCACACCCCCCAGTCACGATCGCCATCGGACGTTTCGGCGTCCACAACGGGGGGCGCCAGGTCCGCTGCGTCAGACGGCTTCGGCGGCGGGGTCGGCGAGAGCGGCAGGACCGGTTGTGAGGCGGTGGGCCCGTGGCCCGGTCCGCTGTCCTCCGGATCGCCAGGCGGACCGCTGGCATCCCCCCCGGCGTCGGCATCCAACGATCGGATCGGATCGTCGGCCAGTTCGGGGGCATCCAGCGGTGCGGACGGACGTTCAGCCACGGCGGGCCCTCTGGCCAAGGGCGGGCATCAATTGGCGTAATCCCGGAATTATAGGGAACTTATACCAATTATAGCCTGATGGAAGACCGGGGAAAGAACCGGCCTTCCAGCTAAACAAGGTGGCGATAACCCCCGCTGGGACGGCACCGAGGCACAGGCGCGGGCAAATCGCCGCCAGCGCCGCTCGTTTCGGATCAGTTGCGAAACGTGGTCCGTCAGCGGCGCGAGCTGAACAGGAGGATCAGGTACCACAGCAACAGGGCGACCGAGGCGAACAACGCCAGCGACGCGGCCACGTGCTGGCCGATCCGGTAGTGGTGCAGCACGTTCGACGTCTGGTACAGGATGTACCCGCACGCCAGGGCGATCATCGCCGACATGAAGATCGGCCCCAAGCTGAACCCGACCACAATCGCGCAAACGATCAGCACCAAGGCCGCCAGCCCGCCGAACATCAGCACCGTGCGCAGGAACGAGAAGTCGGCCCGGCTGAGGAACACCACGGCCGTCAGCCCGCCGAACAGGACCAGGGTCGTCAACCCGGCCGCCGTGACGGCCCCCGGGGCCTGCATCTGAGCGATGTACACCAGCGGGAGGAAGATCACCGCCTCGGCCACGACGTACAGGCCCAAGCCCATGTATTGGGTGGTCTTGTCCACGGCCGAGCGGGCCCACTTCTCGGCGATCCAGCTCACGAACATGAACAGCCCCAGCACGATCAGCCAACTATACCGCCCGCCGATCATCATGCGGATGAGGCCCTCGATGCCGGGCGTGTTCAGGAGCAGGGCTTCCAGGCCCACAAAGGCGGCGACCGCCCCGGCCAGATGGGCGTAGGTCTTGCGGATGAAATCGGCCCGCTCGTCCGCGGCGGCCTGCGCGGCGAACGTGTACTGCGGCGACTGATACGGGTTTTCGGCCTGACTCATGACATTCCTCCGATTCTGAGAACGGTCTTTCGAGTGACTGCCGGTGGCACCGAGCCTCGCGAAGTGTCTGTCGAGCCGTTACGAGCGTGAGACACCGAAAACCCGAGCGACCGGGGGGCCTCTGCGGCGTCAAGTCCGGCCGCCCCATGCGACCGAAGATCAGGTGTTCCTCATTATAGCGGACCGGGGGCTACCGAGAAGGGACTGAGACCTCAGCCGCGTCCGTCTTCGCCCGGCAGAAGTGGACAAGCGACCGCGGCGCGAGCTCGTCCGCTTTTCTGCCAGGTGTCGCTAGGCGAGCCGGTCCGCTCACCCAACCAGCAGCACCACCAGCCGCTTGGGGCCGTGCACGCCGAGGATGAGGATCTTTTCGATGTCGGCCGTGCGGCTGGGGCCGGAGATGAAGACGTATTCGCCGCGCAGCTCGGGGTCGGCGATCCGGCCGGCAAGCTCCTCCCAGGCGGCGGGCAGGTGCTCGAAGAGCCGATCGGTTTGGGCGATGACGACGCACACCGGCGTCAGGTAACACATCAGCCGCTCGTGGGTCGTGGCGCAGGCGACCATGCACGTGCCCGTGTCGGCCAGCAGACAATCGGCCGGGACCACCGAGGCGGCCCACCCGGCCATGGTCGGGACGTCGGCGCCGGAAGCACCCCAGTCGATCCGATCCGCGGGCAGCTCGGCGGCCAGCTCGCGCGTGAGCGGGTGGTCGATGGCCCCGATCGTGGTCTGGTCGAGCCGGCTGAGGAGTTCGGCCAGCTTGGCTCGGGCGTCTTCCATCGAGGCGCATCGATGGATTTCGCCGGCCAGTGCCTCCAGCTCCTGCGTGAACCGGCCCACCATTTGCTCGGTCGGGGGATTCTCGCGCGGCCACACTTCCGGCGCCGCCGGGCGCTCCAACGGCGGATCGTCTTTCAGGGCGGTACGGATTCGACCGAGAATGTTGTCACGGCTACTCATCGCGAGGGCTCGTCTGGAGTTTGGGGTTTTTCGGGCTTCAGTTGCGACCCGTTTTTGCGCCACCAATCGCGGAACGCCGGGCGGTCGGGCACCTTGGGCAGCTCGCGTCCTCGGGTCCAGGCGCCCAGCTCCCAGAAGTGCCAGGGCCAGTACTTGGCCATGCGCACCCCGAGCCGCGCCATGCCCATCGCCATCCGATAGCGCTTCGGGCCGGCCATGGCCCAGCTCCACGCCTGCCAGATCACCCGCTGACGCAGCGACCGCATGGGCGACGGCTCGTTGACCGCCCGGCGCCGCAGGTGGACCAACTGGTGGGGGATGTCGATCTGGACCGGGCAGACCTCGTTGCAGACGCCGCAGAGCGACGAGGCGAACGGGAGCGTTCCGGCCTTGTCGAGCCCGACCAGGTGGGGCGTCAGGACCGAGCCGATGGGGCCCGGATAGACCCAGCCGTAGGCCCAGCCGCCGACGCGTCGATAGACCGGGCAGGCGTTCAAGCAGGCCCCGCAACGGATGCAGAAGAGCGACATTCGGGCGGCGGGGTCGGCCAGTGCGTTGGTGCGTCCGTTGTCGATAATAATGATGTAGAGCTTCTTTCCCGGCGTGGCCCCGTGGAACAAGTGCGTGTAGGTGGTCAGCTTCTGCCCGGTCCCGCTTCGGCCCAGGAGGTTGAGGAAGATGGGCAGGTGCTCGATGCTGGGGATGACCTTCTCCACGCCCATCAGGACCACGTGGATCGGGGGCGTGGAGGTCGAGAGGCCCGCGTTGCCTTCGTTCTCGACGACGCAGAACGTGCCCGTGTCGGCGATCGCGAAGTTGACGCCCGAGACGCCCATGTCGGCCGCGACGAACTCTTCGCGGAGGTGGCGCCGGGCGATGTCGGTGAGCTTCTGGTGCTCGGCGGTGAACGGCTCGCCGAGCTTCTCGGCGAAGAGCTCGCCCACGTCTTCGGCCGAGAGGTGCAAAGCGGGCGTGACGATGTGGGTGGGCCGTTGGCCCGCGAGCTGGACCAGGTATTCCCCCAGGTCCGTCTCGACCGCCCGAACGCCCACGGCCTCGAGCTTGTGGTTCAGCTCCATCTCCTCGGTGACCATCGACTTCGACTTGACGACGGAGCGGACGCCGTGCTCCCGGGCGATGTCGAGGACGTGCCGGTTCGCTTCTTCGGCGTTTTCGGCGTAGAGGACGGTGGCGCCCCGGGCCGTGATATTCTTTTCGAACTCGACCAGGAGCTTGTCGAGGTTGGCGATGGCGAAGGCCTTGATTTGGCCGGCCGCCGCGCGCCACCGTTCCCACTGCGGGATGCCGGCGGCGATCTCGCGGTTCTGCTTGGTCGACCGCTCGGCGGACTCGCCCAGGGCCTTCGAGCCGGCCGGCTCATACAGCCCCTTGGTCTTGTCCTTGAGAAACGCGGCGCCTTCGAGAGGGGGGTTTTCGTCGGACATGGTTATGGCAATCGCGGTTGATGATTCAATCGGTTCCGAGCACGTCGACGCGCGTTTGTTGCACGCGCATGTTGCATCGCGGTCTGGTGACCGCCACGCACGAGGGTGGCCGGGTCAGGAACCCCAGGCCACAACGGAGAATAGTATGTTCATATCAATCCCACGGGCCGCAGCCCGTGGGCTTTGAGCTCACTCGCCACTCACCACTCACCACTTGCCACTTGTCACTCACGACTGACCAACACCTCCGCCAGATGCATCGACCGGATGTGCTTCATCGCCGGGTCCCGCTGCATGATCCCGTCGACGTGCATCAGGCAACTGATGTCGGGGGAGACGAGCACGTCGGCCCCGGTTGCCAACACGTTTTGCGCCTTGGTGCGTCCCATGGCCAGCGACGTGCCGGGCATTTTGACGCTGAACGTGCCCCCGAAGCCGCAGCAGTCCGCCATGTCGGGCAGCTCGCAGTAGGTGATGCCGCGGACGTTCTCCAGCAGCTTGAGCGGCGGATCGACCACGCCCAGCTCGCGCCGCGTGTGGCAGCCGACGTGCATCGTGACCTTGTGCGGGAAGTGGGCCCCGACGTCGACGACGCCCATCGCCTCGACCAGGAACTCCGACAGCTCGAACACCCGGCGGCCGATCTCGACGACTTGCTCGTCCGGGTCGACGAGGCCGAAGAACACGCGGCACATCGCCGCGCAGGAGCCCGACGGAGAGACGATCCAGCGATGCTCCCGAAAGGCGTCGCAGAACTGCCGGACCACGCGCCGGGCTTCCTCCCAGTAGCCCGAGTTGAACGCCGGCTGCCCGCAGCAGGTTTGCCCTTCCGGGAAGACGACCGGCACGCCGAGCCGCGCAAGCAGCCGGGCGGTCGCTTCGCCGATCTGCGGGTAGAACTGGTCGATGTAGCAGGGGATGAACAGGGCCACCGGCTCGCCGGGCTCATACTTCGGGTAGTCCCAGCGGGGCGGCGAAGTGGACGTCGGTCGGATCATCGGCTTCGGGCGATGCGAAAGGGAGTTGCGTGATTCGGGGAGTGCTTGCGTGTTCGCGTCGGGCGCCAACCTGCCGACGCAAGCCGGCAACCCGGCCGCCGGGTGGGCGTAAGAGCGCTCCGCACGTTCTTCTTATAGCCCGATCGGCGGGCCGGCTCAAGCCCCCGTCCGCGGCGACGGAAGAAGCGGGGGAGGCTGCCACAAGAAAAGAGACGACCGGCAAAGCGCGTGACGCCGGTGCTCGCCCGATCAGAATCGCGTCTCAACCGGTGGTCTGATCGACGCGGCTGTGGCGCATCTTGCTTCGGGCGCGGCTGAGGATGGGCCCGATGCTGTTTTCCGACACGCCCACCGCCTCACTGATTTCGTGGTAGCTCTTGCCTTCCAGGTGGTACATCCGCACGATGCGGGATTCGCCGTCGGCCAGGCCTTCCAGCAATCGCTCGACTTCCTCCTGGTCGCTGATCCGCTGCTCGGGTTGCGGCCGGGCATCGACCGCGTCGCGGGCGGCCCCCTCCCTCAGAGGGGTCGACGAATTCCTCTGCATCATTCGCTTGACTACAATCCGCCGCGTGACCACCGTCAGATAGGTCGCCAGGCTGCTCTGCCCCCGAAAATGACGCAGGATCGCGAAGTCGTTCTTGATGACGTTCAGAAAGACCTCGGCACACAGATCGTCGCGGTCCTCCGGCGTCAATCGAACGCTCCGCGCTTGGGCCGTATGGTTAATCACGTGGACGATCAGTCCCATGAACCGGTCCACGAAATCTTCCCACGCCCTCGACTTGCGCTGCAAGCAGCGTTCGAGCAAATTGCGATCGATTTCCGAGAGTGCCACCGCACCTATCCCGCTACTGTGGGTGGAAGCCGCCGGGCAAGCGTCGTACCGCGAAAAGGGCGAACGGAGCCCGTCCGTCCGGTCGGGTGGAATATGCCTTAGATCGCCACTTTGATTGTAAAAGCGATCGGAAAACAAGGCAAGTCGAATGTTAGCCAAAGGCTGGCGGCCGCGCATCTTGCCTAGATTAACAAGTTCAGCACGCCCGCCTGGCAGCGATTCCCTGCAATCCGGCAACCATCCGCGAGAGCGACAAGTCTCGTCATGACAATCACTTGGGACGCGGACGCTCGGCCGAAGCCAGCCCTTCGGGCCGCGCTGCCGGGGAGTTGCCTCGGTCAGGGGCGTGGTCTGGTGGCCGCCTTGCGTCAGCGAGGCCTCCTTTGGACTCCTCGTCGCGCGGCTTTCATGGGGCCGTTGTGGGCGAGGCGTCCTGCGACACGCGGCATGGGCCGCGGCCGATACCAGCGCATCGAGCGCCCCTTGCCAGGCGGAGCTACCGCTGAACGGAGGGGAACCAGGACGGCTCCGCGGACCCCACTGAAGACCCGCGATCTGGAAGTGGAAGGCAGTACGGCGGCCTCCAGGGGAAGGAGAGCCCAAGCGGCGATCGACGAGAGGAGACGGCCGGGCAAGGAGGCCGGGGCTTTGCCTAGGATTTAAACACCCACTTCCCAATGGGCCCCATCCAACCAGGTCTTCCAGCTATGGTATTTTGGATTGCTCAGCTTGAGGAGCAACAGCGGGCTTCGCTTGGGGCGGACGGGCTTGCGAATGAGCGTCATGCGTGCCTCTCGCGGGGTCCGTCCCCCCTTCTTGACGTTGCAGGCCAGGCAAGCGCAAACCACGTTTTCCCAAGTCGTTCGGCCCCCGCGGCTGCGAGGAATCACGTGGTCCATGCTCAACTGGCTGGTGGGCATGCGGCGACCGCAGTACTGGCAGCGATGCTCGTCCCGGGCCAACACGCTCTGGCGATTCAGCCGCAACGACCGCTTCGGTAGCCGGTCGTAGCACAGAAGGCGGATCACGCGCGGCACTTGGATCTCGAAATGGACTGCCCGGATCCAGTCTTCGTCCGGCTGTTTCTCGTCGGCCCTCAGTTCGCTGATTTCCCGCCAGCTCTGGAAGTCGTAGTTGGCGAATTTCCCTTCATCGAGGTGGACGACCTCGGCGACCTCCCGACAGAGGAGGCCGAAAGCGCGGCGGACGCCGACCACGTGGACCGCCAAGTAGAGCCGGTTGAGCACCAGGACACTGGCTGCCAGAGGGTCGGATCGCTCCGCGCTTGCCATGAGCATCGAGGTTCCCCCGTTGGCCCCCCAAGCGGATGAGGGCCGCCTGAAGGCCCAGTCGCCAGCGGTTTCTTCCACGCGAGAACCGGCCGCGACCTTAGCTGCCGGCGTATCGGCGGCAAGTGCCCACGGTCGATCGACCGCCCCCCAGACAACCGACTATTTTAGCCCGGGCATCCAAAGGACGCCAGGGGCGAGTCGCAACGCGGCAATCAACGTGCCAAAATCCGGCAAAACGCAGGGGTCGGGCCGCCCACGGGGGGGCTGCGGAAGTCGAACCAGTGTTGCCACCCCATTGGGCCGCTCCTTCCCGGCCCAGGGACCGCCGGGGCGACGAGGCTCGTGCCACACGCTCCCGGCGACAAGCACATGGACGACCGCTTGTCAAGCCGGATTTCGGCGCCGGCGGCGGCAATCGCCGGCGAGAATCGAAAAATCGCCAAGGACGCCTTGCCACCCTTCTCGCTTTGTCGGTAGTATGAAGATGTTTCGTACGTCTTTGTCATTCAGGGGGGTCGGGACTCGCCGACCGCGCATGGGGGAGCGGGTGTATGATCAGGTTTACTTGCGATTTGTGCAAACGGGAAATCGATCCCGAGGGAGACCTCCGTTACGTCGTCAAGATCGAGATCTACGCATCGCTGGATCCGATGGTCTTGGAGGAAGACGACCGCGATCACCTCCAGGAACTCCAGGACATCCTCGAGCGGTCGGAAGATCTCGAGAGCGACCAGATCGGCGACGACGTGTACCAGCAGTTGCGATTCGATCTTTGTCCGGAGTGTCGCCGCAGGTTCCTCAAGAACCCGCTTGGGCGTGAAAACACCAAGATCCTCAACTTCAGCGAGAATTGACGACTCGCGTCGCTCGCCCCTTATTTCATCATGAGTCGACGCCGTTCCTTTTCGGTTGCGCGGCGCGTACCGTATCGTCGACGCCGTGCGCTGGCGATCGTTCTCGTTCTTGCGGCGTTGGTCGTGGTTCGGCTTTGGCAGCAGGGCCCGTCTCGCGCCCCGCCCGAGACTCTAGGGGAAGGAACGTACCACGTCGAACGCGTCGTGGACGGCGATACGCTTCTTCTGGCCAACGGGGCTCGCGTCCGGCTCCAGGGAGTCGATACGCCGGAAACCGTGAAGCCGAACTACCCCGTCGAGCCTTTCGGCCCCGAAGCAACCGAGTTCACCCGGCGGTTCGTTGCCCAAGGAAACGGGACCGTTCGACTCCAGTTCGACCGCGAGCGGTTGGACAAGTACGGCCGCTTTCTGGCGTACGTGTGGGTCGGAGACCGGATGCTCAACGAGGAGCTGGTCCGTGCCGGATTGGCGACCGCCGAGCTCGGGTACCGCTACTCGTCGACGATGAAGACGCGGTTTCGCCGGGCGGAAGAGGAAGCCAAGGCCGCGGCTCGGGGGATCTGGTCTTCTCGGGCGGCTGCCTCCGACGGCTTGTGATCCGACGCTGCGGCTGGTAGGATGCTTGGTTCGGTGGTTATCTGAGGCCGTCCGGGAACGCCGAGGCGTGCTGGCTTCGCCGTCCTCCAGGGCCCCGCCACGCATAGCGACCCTCGAGCAGCGCGGCGCCGAAGACGATTCTCGAACCCTCCCCGGACACGGTCGGTTATTTGGCAGCAATGGGAAGTGAACCGTGACGAGCAAAGACTTACTCAGGGTCGCCGTGATTGGCGGTGACGGGACCGGGCCGGAAGTGGCCGCCGAGGGCATCAAGGTCCTCAAGGCGGTGGCCGCTCTGGAAGGGATCCAGTATGAGTTGGAGGACTTCGACTACGGGGGCGATCGCTACTTGGCCACCGGCGATATCCTCCCCGACGGCGCCGTGGAGAAGCTCGGCACCTTCGACGCCATCCTGCTGGGCGCCGTGGGGCACCCCGACGTCCCGCCCGGGGTGCTGGAGACGGGGCTGCTCTTGAAGCTCCGCTTCGATTTCGACCAGTACATCAACCTCCGCCCGGTGAAGCTCTACCCCGGCGTGGAAACCCCGCTGGCCGGCAAGGGGCCCGACGACATCGATTTCGTCGTCGTCCGCGAGAACACCGAGGACTTGTACGCCGGCGTCGGCGGCTTCCTCAAGAAGAACACGCCCGACGAAGTCGCCATGCAGACGGCCGTCTACACCCGCAAAGGCTGCGAGCGCTGCATCCGCTGGGCCTTCGAGTACACGCGGAGGCGGAACGAAGCGAGGGAGAACAAGAAGAACCGGCTCACCCTGGTGGCGAAGACGAACGTGCTCACCTACGGACATGACCTCTGGTGGCGGACCTTCCAGGACGTGGCCAAGGAGTACCCGGACGTCCAGCCCGACTACAACCACGTCGACGCCTGCTGCATGTGGATGGTCAAGAACCCCGAGTACTACGACGTGATCGTCACCACCAACATGTTCGGCGACATCATCACCGACCTGGGCGGCATCATCCAGGGTGGGATGGGCGTGGCCGCCGGCGGCAACATCAACCCCGAGCCCGGCGGCACCAGCATGTTCGAGCCCATGGGCGGCAGCGCCCCGAAGTACACGGGCACGAAGAAGATCAACCCCATCGCCACGATCGCCGCCGTGGCCATGCTTCTGGAACAAGCCGGATACCAATCGGCCGCCGACCGCGTCAGCAACGCCATCCAGCTCGTCACCGGCACCAAGATGAAAAGCCAGGCGGCCGGTAAGATGGGGTACGACACGCAACAAGTCGGGGATCTGGTGGTCGAGAACCTTTGACCTCAGCCAGGGGCAGATCCAAGGGAGGGCCTCGGCATGATCTCCCTGATCGAAGCGCTGAACTATCGGTGCCTGCGCTACGTTCGGCAGCCGCTCGGTCCGTTCCACATCCTCGTTGGGCCTAACGCGACGGGCAAGAGCACCTTTCTCGATGTTCCCGCCTTCCTTCGAGACATGGTCACCAGCGGTCCGACCGAAGCGGTCTTCGCGCGAACCGGCAACTTCTCTGACCTTGTCTGGCAGTACGAGCAGACCGGCTTCGAAGTGGCAATCGAGGTCGCGATTCCTGAGGAACAGCGCAACCGGCTGGACGATCCCAAGTACGACACGGTCAGATACGAGGTCGGCCTGGCACTTGATCCCGACTCGAAACAGATCGAGATTGTTGCCGAGCAGGGCATCCTCAAAGTGTCACGCGCAAGCGTTCCCCGGCAGCGAACGCTCTTCCCCGTCCTCCGCGAGCTGCCAGAGACACTCATTACCGGACACTCGCGCCGTGGCACGCGAAGGCTGTTCAGCAAGAGGCACGGTGGTAACGACAACTACTATGCGGAGGCTCGTCCCAAGGAAGGACGCTGGAGCCCGTCGTACAGACTTGGGCCACAGAAGTCCACGCTTGCGAATTTCCCGGAAGACGAAATCAACTTTCCCGTGAGCACATGGCTGAAGCAGTTCCTCTCCGAAGGTGTTGAGAGCGTTGTCCTGAACAGCCTTCGGATGCGCCGGGCAAGTCCTCCGGGGCTCGGCACCAGGTTCGAGCCGGACGGGTCGAATCTGCCTTGGGTCGTGGCCGAGTTGGTGAGTCGCCGACCAGAGCGGATGGGAGAATGGGTCGAGCACCTCCGCACCGCTTTGCCCGATCTTCGCGGTATCCGCACCGTTTTGCGCGAGGATGATAGACACCGATATCTCAAACTGCGCTACGATTGCGGCCTGGAGGTGCCCTCGTGGGTCGCGTCCGATGGTACGCTCAGGCTGCTCGCACTGACACTGATTGCGTACGTGGAGCGACTGAAGTCGGTCTATCTGGTCGATGAACCCGAGAACGGCATCCACCCGCTGGCCATCGAGACGATGTATCAGTCTATGTCCTCGGTGTACGATGCTCAGGTGATGATGGCCACGCACTCGCCCGTTCTACTGGCAATCGCCGAGCCCAAAGACGTCCTGTGCTTTGCCAAGACACCGGAGGGGGCCGTCGACGTGGTGCCGGGAAACGAGCACCCCCGCCTTTCCGATTGGAAGGGCGAGGTCGACCTGGGAACGCTTTTTGCCTCCGGAGTGTTGGGTTGAGCGCCTCAGAATCCATCCGCACACAGGACCTGATTGTGGTCGTGGCGGACGCGGATGCGAAGGAGGCCGTCGAAGGGCTCCTCCGCAGGCCGGAGTCCCTGCAAATTCGTCCCGTGCGGTTTACGGTTGACCGGTACGTCAAACGCGACTCGGGCTGCTATGGAACCTCGCATGAGTACCTTCGGCCTTTCATCAGGCAGTTCGATCATGCGATAGTCTTCTTCGACCGGCACGGTTCCGGTAGAGATACCGCATCCCGCCAAGACATCGAGACCGCGGTCGAGAGCCAATTGGAAAGGAACGGGTGGAAAGGACGCTCAGCGGCGATCGTGTGCGATCCCGAATTGGAGATCTGGGTCTGGAGCGACTCACCCGAGGTGGACGAAGTCCTGGGGTGGCGAGGAAGGGAGCCCGCGCTCCGTAGCTGGCTGGTCTCTCAAGGTCTCTGTGACGTGGAGACAGCGAAGCCGAGCGATCCCAAGGAGGCGATGAAGCGAGCGCTTCGTCGTGTCAGAAAAAGCCCGTCACCAAGTCAGTTCCGCGCCCTTGCCGGGCGCGTCGCGGTCGGCCGTTGTGAAGATCGAGCGTTCCTGAAGTTCAAGCATACTCTTCAGTCCTGGTTCAGCGAACAGTGAAGTCCCATGCATGGCACCATCTTCGACCTCTCCGGTCGCGTCGCCCTGGTGACCGGCGGGAGCAAGGGGATTGGCAGGGCGATCGCCGGCGGGTTTGCCCGGGCCGGGGCTGACCTGTTCCTGTGCAGCCGCAACGAGGGGCCGCTGGAAGCCGCGGCGGCGGAGATCCGCGAAGAGACGGGCGTGCGGGTCGAGTGCCTCGTCGCCGACATGGCCGTGCGCGACGACGTCGACCGCGTGGCCCAGACCGCCTTGGACCGGTTCGGCAAGGTCGACGTCTTGGTGAACAACGCCGGCTGGAACATCCCCCAGGCGATCGACGAAATCCGCGACGAGGACTGGCGCTACTGCGTCGAGCTGAACCTGAACAACGTGATGGCCCTGACCAGGGCGCTTGTGCCGCAGATGAAGGAGCGGCGTTGGGGCCGGGTGATTCACATCTCGTCGATCATGGCCTTGGGGAGCACGCCCAAGCGGAACGTCTACTCGGCCACCAAGGCGGCGTTGATCGGGATGGCCCGGGCCAGCGCCATGGACCTCGGGCCGTTCGGGATCACCGTCAACTGCATCGCCCCCGGCCCGATCGCCACGGAGATGCCGATGTCGATCCTGAGCCGAGAGCAGCAGGATGCGTTTTCCGCTCGAGCCGCCGTCGGCCGCTGGGGCACCCCGGACGAGCTGGCGGGCCCGGCGCTGCTCCTGGCCAGCGATGCGGGAAGCTACATCACGGGCACCGTGCTGGTCGTCGACGGCGGGGTGACGGCGAATGTGTTTTGAGGAGTGGCAAGTGGCAAGTGGTGGGCGTGGTGAGACGTGATGCCGCTTGCGGCTTCGCATGAGGCGCGCAACACACCGCGGCCAGCGATGACTAGCGAGACTTGGAGGAAACGGGACGCAGCTCTTTTCACGCCCGATGTCGCACACTTCATCAGGAAGGATGTCATCCATGGTGTCGACGAAACGTCTTCTCGCCGTTCTCATCCTTGCGTCAACCGCTGCCGCCCATGCTGCCGGGCCGCCGGAAGCCGGCGAGCCGGTTGTCGTCCGCCTGCCCGATTTCGGTGCGGAGCTTCGGGCGTTCGACGACCCCGAGACGCGACCGGTTGCCTGGTGGCCGCACGTCGTCAACGCGGCCTGGGGCGAGGGACGCGGCGGACCGGAACGCAACGGCGGCTGGCTGGATCGCAATTGGGAACTGGTCGACTATATCGACCGCTCCGCCGACTACACGACCCACGAATACCTGACGCATCGCGGCATCTGGTACGAGGTCTACGGCAGCAACGAGTACCAGGAGACGATCCACTTCCACGAAGCGGGCGCCAAGAAGCTGTTCTGGGACAACGGCATCGCACGGGACATGCATGGCGAGCGCGTGCTCAGCGAGCACTATAACACGGGTGTGCCGTGGTGGAAGGAAAAGATCGGCTGGGACGCGTACATCGTCTGCAACAACGCACCGCGCTGGTCGGCCGTGATCGACTACGACTGGCTCACCAGCCCGCTCTTAGGCTTTGCCGTCAGCCAGGACAACATCGGCGGTCCGACTTCCCGGATCGGCGCGGGGTCGCACGGACGGTACTGCGACTTCTGCAACGCCAAGTTCTTTCACTACCTAGAAACGACCGGCCGGCTGCCCGAATTCCGGGCGCGGTACCGGCACATCCGCGACTACGTTCAGGAAAACCTGGCGGACGTGGTTCGGCAGACGCCGCCGTACGTCAAGCCTCGCTGGGACCTGGCCCGGGCGGAGGTCCTGGCCAAGCTCGCCGAGCCGCCGGTGATGTCGGAATATCAGAAATTCCTCTACCTGTCGCACCTCTACAACTTCGTCCGCTACTACCGCGACGCCAAGCTGGTCGCCGCGCGCACGGGCCGCGACTACGACGTGCACGGCAACCAGGGCGGTTCGGCGATCGGGCCCTGCCCGTACCAGGTCGCGCTTTCGGATTTCGTGGACACCGTCTGGTTCGAGAGCAGCGGCATCACGGCCTACGACCAGTTCAAGTACGGCTGGAACAACGCCAATGGCGCGTTTCGCTACGCGATCGGCCGGGCGATGACGCGGGGCAAAAAGCCGTTCATGTCGATGACCGGTTTCCCCAAGCCTACGCCGGACCTGGTGGAGCACGAAATGGCGGAGGCCTGCGCGGGCGGCGGCGTGCTGTTCGTCAACCAGCTCCACTTCGAGAAGGAGCCGGATTTGCAGCAGAAGCTGACGGACTACTTCCGGTTCCGCCACGACCACCGCGCCTTGTTCGCCGATCAGGGCAAGACTCCCTACGTGCAAATCGCCGTGGCGTACTCGGTCCCGTCGATGATGTACTACAACTATGCGTACGCGAACGCCCCGCCGGTGACCGCGCTATCGGGCATCGCCAGGGCCCTGGAGGAAGGACATTTGCCCTACGACGTGGTGATCTTCAATCATCCGGAAATCCACGCGGATCACGCCACGCTGGAGGATCTGAAGGCGTATCGCCTGATGATTCTCCCGTCGCTCGAATGCCTGAGTGACGCGCAGGTCGATCTCTTGACGCGGTACGTCCGCGGCGGAGGAACGATCGGGCTGATCGGGCAGTGTGCGGCGCGTAACGAGGACAACCTTCCGCGCAGGGAATCCGCGGTTGCCGAATGGCGCAAGGCCGGCCGCGTGGTCGACGTCCTGCCGCCGGGGCGGGGATTTCTCGAGGTTCGCGCCAAGGAATCGGACGCAACCCGCGCCCTCACCCGCACGGCCATCGAGTCGGTCCGGAACGCCCTGGACGGCAAGATGGTTCTTTCCGGCGACCTGCCGCGACTCTTGTGGGTGAAGACCTGGCGGCACGCGGACGACTTCGTCAGCCTGCACTTCGTAAACTACGACGTCGATTTCGAAAGCGGCAACGCCGCGCCGACTCGGCCGGTCGAACTGGCTGTCACGTTGCCGCCGGGCGTGCCGGGCGAGGAAGCCGTCTGGCTGACGCCGGACGGGAAGGCACAGGCGGTGGACCTTCGAGCGGACGGGCCGCGCATCGCCTTCACCGTCCCCTCGGTCCGCGTCTACGGCGTACTGGTCGTGGGACGGCGCGGGCTGGACGCCGCTCGCAGCGGGCTTCTCGAAGCCAACGCCCTCTGGGCCCGCGCGTCGATGGCCGGTGGCGGGAGTTGGCGAGGGTTGGCCGATCAGGCGGACGGTGTCGGCCGGATGGCCGAGAAGGCCGCCGACGGGCTCAGCTCGCCGGAGGAGACGGCGGATTACCTGAATGCGGCGGGCAAGCTGTTCCACTCGGTCCGGGAACAAGGCGATGCCGACTACGTGGCGCGCCTCCGCGACGCGGTTGTCGCGGACGACGCCCTCGCGGCGTTCGACTTCGGCGCTTCCGACGCCAAACCGCCGTGGAAATCCGTCGGGGGCGACAGTGTCTACTCGCCGGACGCCGGGTTCGGTTGGCTGCCGGCCGACGACGCGACCGACCCGACGCCGGAGGAAACGGACTACGCCATGGCTCAGAGGCACGGGGCGAAGTTCCGCGGCGAGGAGCCGGCCGTCGGTTCGCTGCTGTTCTGGCCTTACAAGCAACCGATCCCCGGCCCGCTGCGGACGAATCTCGTCTCGGGGGCGAGCCGGGCGTTTCGCGTCAGCGTGCCGGCGGGAAGCTACACCGTTCGCGTCATCACCACGAATCCGGCCTGGACGAACCGCAATTTCCTGGTATCCGGCATGGTGAGCGCGGGCGGCGCGGTGCGGCTGCTCGACGCGGCCCATGACCGGGGTGCGGTGGTGGCACGCGAATTCGTGGCGATCGCCCCCCAAGGAACGCTGGACTTCACCTTCGGCGGGCCGACCGGCTGGGCCGTGGCTGCGCTGGTGATCCGGTCCGGAGGCACCGAGCAGGCCGATCCGCAGATTGCCGGCGGCCTGCGGCGGTGGCACGTCAGCCCTCGCTATGCCAACCCCGACTGGTATCCGATCACCCAGGTCTCCGGCCCGCCGGAGCAGCGCCTGGACCAGATTCCCGAAGAGGGCTGGACGCGGTTACAGGCCCCTGGCGAGGGTCTGCCGGTGATCGACCTGGGGACGAACCGCGAGGCGGCGGTGGGGGACGTCGTCTATGCGGCGACGACCATCCCGTCGATCGGCGCCCGAGCCGCCCGCCTGCATCTCGGGGCTTCGAGCCAGGCGCAGATCTGGCTCAACGGCGAGCCGCTCGGTTACATCCCCAACGAAAAGGGCGTCCGCCGCGACGAATTCGTGCTCGCGGTGAACCTCCGCCCGGGCCGAAACGTTCTGGTCGTCAAGCTCCAGCGCTTCTGGGAACGCCGCTGGCTGTTCTACGCCGCCCTCAGCGATCCGATGTGACATTGCCAGAGGATCACATTTCCATGAACACCAGCCAAACTGCCCGTCACGCAAACATCGCTCTTGGTTGTGCGTTGGGAATCGTCTTGGCCGTCTCGTCGGTGGGGTTGGCCGGAACCTACCACGTGGCGCAAGAGCACCCCCAGGCGTCCGACGCCAATCCGGGCACCGAAGAGGCGCCGTGGAAGACCATCTCGAAGGCCGCCGCCGAGTTGTTGCCGGGCGATACCGCCGTGATCCGCGAAGGCGTCTACCGCGAGTGGGTGAATCCCGCCCGCAGCGGCTCCTCGTCGGCGCCCATCGTGTTTCAAGGCGCGGCGGGGGAGACGGTGGTTCTCACCGGCGCGGACGCCGTCTCCGGCTGGGTTCCCGCCCAGGGGCGCGTCTGGAAGAAGGAGCCTTGGCCCTACCGGTTCGCAACGCACCCCAACGACCAGCGCCACCGGCTCATCGGCCGTTGCGAGCAATTGATTGTCGACGGCCGGCTGTTGAAGCAGGTCGAGCGGGTCGAGGATCTGGCGGCGGGCACTTTCTGCGCCGACACGGACCGGAAGGTTCTTTCCCTGTGGCTTCCCGACGGCGACGATCCCGGCGGGCACCTCGTCGAGGCCGGCGTTCGCCCGGTGTGTTTTGGTCCCGGCTGGGGCAAGGAGCCTCGCCACCACGTCGTCCTCCGGGGCCTGACGGTTCGTTACGCCGCCAATACGGCCCAGCGGGGGGCGCTGTTCGCCTTGGGCGACGGCTGGCTCGTCGAGGATTGCGTGGTGGAGTGGACCAACGGCTCGGGCATCTCTTTTCGCGGGGACGACGTGACCTTCCGTCGCGTCCGCTCGCACCACAACGGCCAACAGGGACTCGGAGGCGGGGGGCGCCGGTTCTGCCTGGAGGACGTGACGCTCGACCACAATAACGTCAAGGGCTTTGACCAGGACTGGGAAGCGGGCGGCACCAAGATCGCGCTGAGCCGAGACGGTGTTGTCCGACGTTGCCGGGCCGTCGCCAACGCCGGAGTCGGCATCTGGTTCGACATCGACGTCCGCGATGTGCTCGTGGAAGAGTGCTTTGCGAAGGACAATGCCCGGCACGGCATCTACGTGGAAATCAGCGGCGGGTTCACGATTCGCAACAACCTCTGCGTCCACAACGGCACGGAGGACCATTGGGGGAGCGGCGGGATTTCGCTGGGCGAGAGCGACCACTGCACGATCGAGAACAACACGTGCGTGCTCAATCCCACCGGGATCAGCCTCCGCGAACAGGGCCCCCGCACGTGCCGCAGCGCGGGCGGTGGACAGGCCACGTATCACGTTCATGACGTGACGGTCCGCAAGAATATCTGCGCTCTGAACGGCCGCTACCAGGTCGGCTTCTGGTGGGACAATCCCTTCTTCGGGCCGCATCCTTCCGCCAGCCGCGGCTCACTCGGCACGCCCTATGATCCCGACCGGAACAACATTCGCTTGGACCGGAACGTGTACTGGACGCAAGACAAGCAGGCACTCGCCTTGTGGGGCTGTCCTTGGCGGCCGAAACACAAGAAGTACGTCGATCTCGCCACATGGCAGACCGAGCGCCAACAGGACTCGCAATCGCTGGCCGCGGATCCGCAGTTCCTTTCGCCCGACAACGGCGAGTGGAGCCTGCGGCCGGAGAGCCCCGCGCACCAACTCGGTGCGGGACCGGCCCAGCCGCCCGTCGCCGCCAAGCTCGATCCGGAAACCTCACCGTGACCCTCCTCTGGCTGTCAAAAACTCGCAATAGTCGTCCGAATACTCCTGCGCCACGCGCTCCTTCGAGAAGGGGACGTTCCATGTTCGCAGCTCGCTTTCCGTCGGCCCTCCTGGCAACATCGACCGTGCTGGGGCTGAGTTGCGTGCTTGCTGCCGCGTCACAAGCTGCCGGCCCCCTAAGAATCCACCCGGACAACCCGCGCTACTTCGCCGACGGCGATGGCCGGACTGTCTGGCTCACCGGTTCGCACACCTGGGCGAACTTTCAGGAGCGCGGCGTCAAAGGGCAGACACCCAACTTCGACTACGACGCCTATCTCGACTTCCTCCAGAAGCGCGGGCACAACTTCATCCGCCTTTGGGTCTGGGAGCACGCGCAGTGGATGCAGTTCGTCGAGAAGGACGTGCCCGTGCGCTATGAGCCGCTTGCCTACCAGCGAACCGGCCCGGGCGACGCACTCGACGGCAAGCCGAAGTTCGACCTGACGAAGTGCAACGAGGAGTATTTTCGCCGCCTGCGCGAAAGGGTTGAGAAGGCGGGCGATCGCGGCATTTACGTGGGCGTGATGCTCTTCCAGGGATTCAGCCTCGACAAACGTCGCGGCAACGCGAAGATGGGCAACGCCTGGCACGGACACCCCTTCCACTCCGCCAACAACGTCAACCGGATCAATGGCAACCCCAGCGGCGACGACACGGGCCGTGAGGTCCACGAGTTGCAGGTGCCTGTTGTCACGCGTCTCCAGGAGGCCTGCGTGCGCAAGGTCATCGACACCGTGGGCGATCTAGACAACGTGTTGTGGGAGGTCGGCAACGAGTGCCACGCCGGTTCGGTTGCCTGGCAATACCACATGATTCGTTTCATCAAGGAGTGCGAATCGACACGGCCCAAGCAGCACCCGGTGGGGATGACCGGCGCGCCGATCGGCACCCAGGAACTCATGGCCGGCCCGGCCGACTGGATTTCGCCGCCGGGCAAGCAGTGGTTGAGGGAACCGCCGGCGAATGACGGCGCCAAAGTCATCCTCGTCGATACCGACCATGGCGACCCGTGGAACCACGATCCCGATTGGGTGTGGAACAACCTCTTTCGTGGCAACCAGTTCCTCCTCATGGACGCCTGCGTGGACTTTCGCATCGGCTCTCCGGCCGAGCCGGACCCGAAGTGGGACTCCACGCGGCGGGCAATGGGCCATGCCCGGGCGTTTGCAGCGCAAATCGATCCGGCCACGCTTGTCCCGTGCCCCGATCTGGCTTCGACGGGCTACTGCCTGGCGAACCCGTCAGCGCCGGAGGTACAATACGTCGCGTACTTGCCCAAAGGAGGCGAGGCGACGGTTGACCTCAGCGCGGCGAAAGGAGCGCTGGCCGTGGAGTGGTTTTCAACGACCACGGGCGCGACACAAGCCGACACGCCGGTAGCCGGCGGAACGCGACGCCGCTTTGTCGCCCCGTTCTCCGGCCGGACGATCTTGCGGTTGACCGGAAATCGGGGAAACGTTGATCGCAACTGACGAAACCAGGTACGCGACGTCGACGACCGACCAGGAACCCGAGAGAAGCTTACGGCTCTGCGTACGAGCAAGCCGCCGCCGCGCTGGAACGTCCGCGGTTCTTGTTGGGGGCGCTGAACCGCCTTAACGGGAGACGAAAATGAAGACATGCAAGCGCACGGATCTCTTGCCCCGCGTGCTGACCTTGGCGTTGGTGCTGTTTTCCTCCTCGCCGGGATTCGCGGGAGATGCAGAGTCCTCGGCTCCGGGGGGCGCCGGCGCCGAGTCGCCCAACGTCCTGATCATCATGTGCGATCAACTGAACGCTCGCGTCCTGAGCTGCTACGGCGGGCTGGTTCCCACGCCGAACATCGACCGCATCGCCCGCGAAGGCGTCCGCTTCACCGACGCCACGTGTCCCACGCCCTTTTGCTCTCCCACGCGGGCGACGATCATCACCGGGATGTATCCCCACGCGCACGGGATCACGTACAACGTGATGCGCCGCGATTATCCGATGGTCAAGTCGCCGCCCACTCAGGAGGGAATCAAGGCTTCCGACGTCACGACGGAACGCATCCTTCACGCAGCGGGCTATGCCACGCACCACTACGGCAAATGGCACCTCTCGGATGACGACCTCCCCTACTACCCCGACATGTACACCGAGCACGGCGCCTACGCCGAGGAGATGGCCGAAACGTTCGCGGCGGTCCGCCAGAAGGACGCTTCCCAATGGATGGACTGGTACCGCTGGGCCTTGCCGGTCGAAGTGGCCCCTCCGTTTCAGCAGGCGGTCCGGGCCGCGCAATCGCGCTGGGGCCGACCGCACTACCTCGATTTCGTCGGCAAGATGGGCCGGCTCGCGCTGCCCTTGGAACAGAACTTCGACGTCCGCGTGGCGGACAAGACGGTCGAGCGGATTCGGGCGTTGGGGGCCAAGCCGTTCATGATTACGTGCTCGTTCAACGCGCCGCACGATCCCAACGTCGTTCCCTCCCCGTACTACGAGACGTTCGATCCGGCCACAATCCGGCTCCCGCAGAACCGCTCGGTTCGCGAGCCGCGCCATGAAAACAGTTGGTCGCGCCAGATGGTGACCGGGCTGGGCGAGACCGGGCTCCGCGAGTTCCTGCGGATCTATTACGCGTCGGTGAAGCTGATCGACGACCAGGTGGGACGGATCCTCGACGCCCTCGAGCAGTCGGGCCGGCTCGACCGGACCGTGGTCGTCTTCACGGCGGATCACGGCGACATGGCCGGCGGCCACGGAATGGCATGGAAGAGCAACGGTTCCTTCTACGACGAGATCGTGCTGGTCCCGCTCGTGGTTCGATATCCTCCGCTGTTTCCGCCGCAGCGAAGCGGCCTGGCCGTAGACCTGACGGACCTGATGCCGACGCTCTTGGAAATCGCCGCTCAGCCGATCCCCGACCAGGCCCAAGGGCAGAGCCTGGTGGCCTACCTGACCGGCCGACGGGACGCGTCCGAGGCCAGGCCCTACAGCTTCGGCGAGCGCGTCCGGGCCAACCGCGAGAATACGCGCAAGCTCCAGCCCGGCACGCCGGCTTCGCTGATGGTCCGCGGCCAGGGCTGGAAGTACGTCCGCTACGCCGGCGGCGATGAATGCCTTTACCATCTGGAGACCGATCCCGGCGAAACCGAGAACCTCGTGAAACGGCCCGAGTGCGAGCCGCAGAAGCGGCGGATGATCGAGGCGCTCGAAGCGTGGCGGCGCCGGACGGGCTGGGAAGAGTGACCGGCCGCCAACCTGCCACGATGGAGCGCCCCTTCGCGTTGAGTATGCCACCTTCTGTTCTCAGAAAGGAACGACGATGCACAGATTCTGTCAGAACGGCCGGCACGGCCCACAGCGACGGCTCGCGCCCGTCTTTGCGACCGTGGCCATGTGCTTGTGCTATGCGGCCCCTGCGATACGGGCTCACGGCGAGACGTCGTCGCCCGACGCGAAGCCCGAGCGCCGGCCGAACATCCTCTTCGCCTTTGCCGACGATTGGGGGCGCTACGCAAGCGCCTACGCGAAGCTGGAGCCGGGCGGGCCCAGCGACGTGATCCGCACGCCCCATTTCGACCGCGTTGCCCGCGAAGGCGTCCTGTTCACCAACGCGTTCGTCAACGCTCCCTCGTGCACGCCCTGCCGCAGCTCGATCCTCTCGGGCCAGTACTTCTGGAGGACCGGGCTGGGGGCTATCCTCCAGGGAGCGATCTGGGACGAGTCGATCCCCTCGTATCCGCTGATTCTCCGAGACGACGGCTATCATATCGGCCATACGTACAAAGTATGGTCGCCGGGCACCCCGAGAGACGCGCCCTACGGCGGCCGCGACTATGCGTACATCCGTCGCGGCGGACACCTCAACAAGTTCTCCCAGTACGTCAGCGAAAAGCCGGACCATGAGGCGGCGAAGCAGGAAGTGTTCGACGAGGTCCGCGGCAATTTCCGCGACTTCCTGGCCGAACGCGGAGGGCGGCCGTTCTGCTATTGGTTCGGTCCGACGAATACCCACCGCAAGTGGATCCAAGGCTCCGGGCTGGACCTCTGGGGAATCAATCCGGACGACCTGAAAGGGAAGATGCCGCCGTATCTGCCGGACGTTCACACCGTCCGGGAGGATTTCGGTGACTATCTCGGCGAAGCGCAGGCGTTCGACGCGTCGCTCGGCGTGCTGATCGAAGAGCTGGAGCGAATCGGCGAATTGGACAACACGATCCTCGTGGTCAGCGGCGACCATGGGATCCCGGGCTTCCCGCGCGGCAAGTGCAACCTGTACGATCTCGGCGTGGGCGTTGCGTTGGCGGTCCGCTGGCCCGGTCGCGTTCCCGACGGCCGCGTCGTCGAAGACTTCGTGACCCTGCCGGACCTGGCCCCAACGTTCCTCGAAGCCGCCGGGCTGAAACCGCCGGAGGTGATGACCGCCCGGAGTCTGATGACCGTGTTGACGTCCGGCAACAGCGGGCTTGTCGATCCGTCTCGGGATTTCGCCGTCGTGGGTCGGGAGCGTCACGTGGCCGCCGCCCGTACGGGCTTGCTTCCCTACCCCCAACGCGCCTTGCGCACCAAAGACTTCCTCTACATTCGCAACTTCAAGCCGGACCGTCTGCCGATGGGAACCGGTCCCGGGCTGGACGGCCCGGACGAGCCGCTCCCCACGTACGAGGAGCTGCGGGAGAACACCTTCGCCGCGTTCGGCGACATGGACGCCAGCCCGACCAAGGCCTGGATCTTTACGCATCGCAACGACCCGGGCATGGACCGCCATTTCGATTTCGCCTTCGGGCGCCGACCGGCCGAGGAGCTGTACGACCTCGGCAAGGACCCGCACGGGATGCACAACGTGGCGGACGACCCCGACCATGCCGCGGTCCGGCGGCGGCTTTCCGACCGGCTGATGTCGATCCTGCGCGAGACGGGGGATCCCCGCGTCACCGGCGACGGGACGACGTTCGACGAGCCGCCCTATGCCGGCCCGCTGCCGGAGGTCAAGAAGTAGGGCCGGCGATCGGCAGGCCCAAGGCCCGATGCGGCACCTCGGCTTGCGGGTCAGAAGTCCTCGGGCAGCTTGTGGCCCAGTTTGTCGCGCTTGGTGGCGAGGTAACCGGCGTTTTCTTCGTGGATGGGGCCGAGGATGGGGACCTGGTCGACCACTTCCAGGTTGAATCCGCCGTAGATGAAGGCGTCGGTTTTCTTGGGGTTGTTGGTGAGCAGGCGGACCCGGGAGAGTCCGAGGTCCTTGAGGATCTGGATGCCCACGCCGTAGTCGCGGCTGTCGATCTGGTGGCCCAGGGCGAGGTTGGCTTCGACGGTGTCCATGCCCTGATCCTGGAGGCCGTAGGCCTTGATCTTTTCGACCAGCCCGATGCCGCGGCCTTCCTGGGGCAGATACACGATCACCCCCGCGCCTTCCCGCCCGATCATGTCCATGGCCAGGCGGAGCTGATCGCCGCAGTCGCAACGGAGCGAGGCCAACAGATCGCCGGTGAAGCAGGAGGAGTGAAGCCGGATCAGGGGTGCGGGGAGCTGGTCGGGCTTGCCCAACACGAGGGCCACCGGCTCCTGCTTCTCGTACTTCACGCCGTAGGCGATCACGCGCCAGCGGCCGTACTGGTTGGGAAGATCCGCCTCGGCCTGCCGGAAGACGAGCTTCTCCCGGCGGCGGCGAAACCGGATCAGGTCTTCAATCGTGATGATTTCGAGCTGGAAGCGCTGGGCCAGCTCGTGGAGCTCGCGGCGGCTGGCCCGATCGCCGGTTTCGCTGAGGATCTCGCAGAGGAGGCCGGCGGGGGTCAGTCCGGCCATTCGGGCCAGGTCGACCGACGCTTCCGTATGCCCGGCCCGCCGCAGCACGCCGCCCTCTTTGGCTGCCAAGGGGTACATGTGGCCGGGCCGGACGAAGTCGGACGGCTTGCTCTCCGGGTCGACAATCGCCCGAACCGTCATCGACCGTTCCTGGGCCGTGATCCCCGTGCGGCAATCGCGGTGATCCACCGGCACGGTGAAGCTGGTGCCGAGCGGGGCCGTGTTGTCGTCGACCATCGGGGGTAGATCCAGGCGCCGGCAGACCTCCGGCAGGATCGGCACGCAGGGCAAGCCCCGGCCGTGCGTGATCATGAAGTTGACGATCTCGGGAGTCACCTTCTCGGCCGCGCAGATGAAATCGCCCTCGTTCTCCCGGTTCTCGTCGTCCATTACGATGACGATCTCGCCCCGGGCGATTGCCTCGATGGCGGCCTCGATCGTCGACAAGCTCACCTCTTCCGACATCAGTCACTCTCCAAGCCGACGAGCCCCCACCCCCAGAAAGAGCTGGCAAAGGATGCCCATCTCGCCTCGCGGTTACGCACACCAAGCCCCCCCGATGGGAGCCCTCCCGATCCAAGGCGATCGGGCAGCGTTACGCCCTATTGTAAGCGGTTGGGACCCTGATTGCCACTGGCTCGCACGCCCGCTCGGACTGAGGCATCCGCGGCGTCGCCGCCCGTGGCCCTGACCCGCCCGTCCTTCGCCGAAATACGCCAAAACAGGAAATGCAGGAGGTCTGCGCAAAAGAAGGCCGTTTTTCCAATTCTGTCGATTTTCTCGATTCTGCGGATTGTCCAGCCGATATGCATTCGTGAGTGGCCCGTCCAAGTCCGCGTCCGGAACGAGCTTCGGGGGAGCCGGGCGGGGTGTCGCTGCGCCCATCGTGCTCCCCAAAACTAGCCAGAGAGGTTGTCGGGATGAACAAACGCGCGCTGTGGATCTGTTTGGTCTCCGCCGTGGCGGCCGCGACGAGCGGTTGCTGTGAGTTGGGGTCGTTCCTCTGTTGCCCCCTGGGGCCTTCTTGCGTCGGGGTCTGCGAGCCGACGCACTGCTGCGACGGGGCGTACTGTGGGCAATGCGGCCCGGCGTGCGGGGTGTGTGGGCCGGCATGTGAGCCGTGTGGCGACATCTGCGTCGACGCCGGCTGCGGGCCGACCTGTGACACGGGCTGCGCCCCCTGCGGCGACCCATGCGGCGGCTCGTGCTGGTCCGGCTGCGGCCCGCTCTCCTGGCTGCTCGGCGATTTCGGTTGGGGGTGCCGTGGCTCCGGCTGCGGCGAGCTCTACTGGAGCGACTTCCACAGCGAACCGCCCGACAACTGCGACCCGTGTGACCGGTACGGGAACTGGACCGGCGGATCGTGCGGCTGCGGCTGCGGCGGTGGCGGCTGCGGCGCCGATTGCGGCAGCGGGTCTTGTGCGGTCAAGCCGGTCCAGAGCGGATATGCGGCCAACAACGCCGCCCCGAGCAGGCAGGTCGCCAACAGGGCTGCCCCGAGCAGGCAGGTCGCCAACAGGGTCGTCCCGAGCAAGAAACGCGTCATCCCCGCGTGGGCGCTGCGTGACCTCGAAGGCCCGGTGATCACCGATCCTTCGTCGCCGTATGCCCCGAAGCTGGTCTCGGTGACCGATCACGCGGCGAGCCCGACGCTGGCGGAGCCGGCCCCGGTCGGCCAAACGGCGTCGGCTGAGCGGCCGGTGGTTCGGCAAGCTTCCGTCAAGCAGGTCGTCAAGCCGCGGCCGACGCCTGCCCGGCGTTGACCTCGCACGCGAATCGTCGAAAGCGCTTCTGCGTTCCCTCCAAGCCCGCGCGTGAGAGCCCGCGGGCCTTTTTCTTGCCACGTCGCACGTTGCCGGGCGGATCGCATCTCGTTTGGTCAGCGGGGCATCGCGGCCTGCGGTGGCCAGTCCGCCGATCCGTTGATGGGCCGACGCCGGTCATGTAGACTGTCGACCGTCCGTTTCGCTCCCCGCACGGGCTCCTACTGACCGACCAGACTGCGACCATGGCCGCAAGCGGAATCCACGCGATGCTCCAGTTGCTCGCCGATGCGGGCGTGCGGTATCTGTTCGGCAACCCGGGCACGACCGAGCTGCCGCTCGTGGACGCCCTGGTGGACCACGATCGGATTCGCTACGTCCTGGCGTTGCAGGAGGTGCCGGTGATGGCCATGGCCGACGGCTACGCCCAGGCTTCGCGTTCGCCGGGCGTGGTCAATCTGCACATCAGTTGCGGCCTGGGAAACGGGATGGGCATGCTCTACAACGCCTACCGCTCCGGGACGCCCCTGGTGGTGACCGCCGGGCAACAGGACCGGCGGATGATGTTCGAGGAGCCGATCCTCTGGGGGGACATGGTGGGCGTCGTACGGCCGTGGACGAAGTGGGCGGCGGAGGTTCAGCAGGTGGAAGACGTGCCGGCGGCCGTGCGCCGGGCGGTGCAGACCGCGATGATGCCCCCGACCGGACCGGTGTTCCTCTCGCTCCCGCTGGACGTGCAGATGGGCCGTGCCGATTGGGACATGACGCCGCCGCAACTGCCCGATCCGCATGTCCGTCCGCCAAGGGAGGCAGTTCACCGCGCGGCCGAGGTCCTGGCTTTATCGAAAACGCCGGGCATTCTCGTGGGGAGCCGGATCTGCGAGGCCGACGCGGTCGAGGCCCTGGTCGCCGTGGCCGAGCGGCTCGGCGCCCCCGTGATCCACGAGGCGTACACGTCGCACGGCCGGTCGAGCTTCCCTTCCGATCATCCGCTGGCCGCGGGCTTGCTGCCGTTCTGGTCGCCCGACGTGCGTAGGCGACTGGCCGAGTTCGACGTGCTGTTGGTGGCGGGCATGAAGCTGATGCAGCAGTACATCCACCACGAGCCGTCGCGGGCCGTGCCGGAGCACGTTCGGTTGGTCCACCTCGACGACGATCCGTGGGAGCTGGGCAAGAACTATCCGGTCGAGGTCGGCGTGGTGGGACACCCCAAGCCGTCGCTGGAAGAGCTGGCCTCGCGGCTCGACGCGGTGATGACGCCCGAGGGGGTCGAAGCGGCCAAGGCCCGGGCGGCTCAGCACGGCGAGACGCATCGCAAGCAGCGAGAGGCGTTGCGCCGGGAGGCGGAGGGCCAGCGCGACGTGCGGCCGATGACGCCGCTGTCTCTGTTGGAGTCGTTGGCGCAAGTCTTGCCGGACGACGTGGCCGTGATCGAGGAAGCCCCGACCACGAGCGGCGCCTACTTCGAGCGGGCCGGCGTCTTGAAGAACACCGACGGGTTCTTTGCCCAGCGGGGTTGGGCGCTCGGTTGGGGGTTGAATTGTGCGATCGGCGTCAAGCTGGCGTGGCCCGACCGGCCCGTCTTGGCCCTGATCGGCGACGGCTCGGCGATGTACGGCATCCAGGGGCTCTGGACGGCCGCGCACTATCGGTTGCCGATCACAGTCGTGATCACCAACAACACGGAGTACAAGATCCTGAAGAACTGCGCCCAGGTGCTGAAGCTGCCGGAAGCGTGTGCCCAGAGATTCCTGGGGCTGGACGTGGTCGATCCGACGATCGACTACGTCGGTCTTTCCCAATCGTTGGGGGTGCCGGCGCGACGGATCACCGAGCCTGACGAGCTGAGTCAGGCCGTCCGCCAGTCACTGGCCGGCGACGCGCCGCAGCTTTTCGAAGTGCCGGTGAAGGATCGCGAGTGAGGCGGGTCGGCCGGCCGTTGGGCGCTTCGGCCGTTCTGGCAAACCGGTGGATGCGAAGCCTCGGCGCGAAGCCGCAAGCGGCTCCCTGCTCCTGACTCCTTACTCCCGACTCTCACTTGCCGCCCTTGACCGTGTGCTCGAAACGGCCGAAGACCATCCGTCCGGCGCTGGTCTGGAGCACGCTGGTCACCGAGATGCTCACTTGCTCGTGGACGTGATCGCGGCCCGATTCGACCACGACCATGGTCCCGTCGTCCAGATAGCCCACGCCCTGGCCGATCTCTTCGCCCACCTTGATCAGACGGACCTCCACGCGTTCGCCGGGCAAGAAGACCGGCTTCAGCGCGTTGGCCACGTCGTTCAGATTGACCACGCCCACGCCGTGCAATCGGGCGACCTTGTTCAGGTTGTAGTCGTTGGTGATCAGCTTGCCTTCCAGATGCTTGGCCAGCATCACCAGCTTGACGTCCACCGGCTGGCCGGCGAACTCGGGCAGGTCGCGGTCGAAGATGTCCAGGTCGACTTCCGGGTTGCTCCGGAGGCGGTTGAGGATGTCCAGTCCTCGCCGGCCTCGACTGCGACGCAAGCGGTCCGAGCTATCGGCGATCCCCTGAAGCTCGGTGATCGCAAATCGGGGCATGATCAATTGGCTGTCGAACACGTCGGTCTCCACCACGTCGGCGATCCGCCCGTCGATCACCACGCTGGTGTCGAGAATGAAGGGCCTGCGACCCTTGACCTCCTTGGAGAACTCGATGTAAGGAATGATGAAGCGGAAGTCGTTCTTCGTCTGCAATAGCAGACTCACGCACAGATAGCAGAGGAGTGCGGCCAGGACCAACTGCACCGCGGCCTGGACCTTCCCCGTTTCCGGGCCCGGAAACAGGGGCGTCAGCGCCAATCGCCCAACGTAGGCCAAAAACAACCCGATGATCAAGCCGAAGTACACGGCCGTGATCGTCTCCAGCCGCTTCCGCGGAAAGGCCATGTCCACGGTAATCACGATCACGGCCAGAAACGGGATCCCCACGAAGACCGCAATCGTCATCCAAGGGTACTGCTCCGGAAGGGCTCCCGAATTGACGACAAACACCGCCAGACCGATCGTCACGACGAGAAAGACCAGGCGGAGGATGATCAGGGTGACGTCGTGAAAGAGCCAGAGGACGAATGCCCACAGCCTCTTGGCCACCCAGACGACGATCAACCAAAGGAGTTTGAAAAAACCCATGCGTCGGACACGCTCCCCGGATAAGCTGAGTGAGTAAGATAGGGAGAAGGACGAGGCCGTCCCCGGTCGCAACCGGTTGGCCAAAGCCATATCATTGTAAGAACTGCTACCTGGTGGCGAAAGTAGCCTCGCCGCTTCGGAGGGGAATGCGCCCCCTCATGGCGAAACCTCGCCATCCCCGCCATCTTACGCGAAGGCAGCCGGATTGGGGAGGGCTCAAGGACCTGTCTGGGGCAGAAATCGGCGCCTGATCTGGACCGCAGAGCAAACGGGGACTCCACGCACGGGGCGGCCCCCTCATTTAGGGTGGGCTCGCCTCGCCCCGTTCCATCAAGACTGTTATCGGGCCAACTCCGTGGTCAGTGCTTCCCAAAGCGCTTCCAGCGATTGGGGGATGACTCGGATCGAGGCCAAGGTGGACATGAAGTTCGCGTCGCCGCTCCATCGGGGCACGACATGCCAATGCAGGTGGCCCGGCAGGCCGGCGCCGGCCACCCGGCCCAGGTTCAGCCCGATGTTGAATCCGTGCGGGCTCAGCACCGTTTCCAGAAGGCCCACCATCCGCGTGATCACCTCGGCCAGCTCGCTCTGCTCCGACCCGGACAACTCGTCGAGCCGGGCTCGGTGCGGACACGGCGCCACGAGCAGATGCCCGTTGTTGTATGGGTACCGATTGAGAACCGTAATCGACCGTTCCCCCCGAAGGACGACGTATCGTCGCCGATCCTCGCCGTCGGCCACCGCCTGGCAAAGGAAGCAACTCGGCTCCGCCCCCTCCAGAAACGTCAGCTCGCGGTGATCCGGCTCCGCCCCTTCCGCCCCCTTGCCCTCTTGCTGGATGTACGCCAATCGCCACGGAGCCCAGATCTGTTCGTGCGTCACCGCTTCGATCTCCCTCAGGCACGGCCGCTTCCCGGCCGGGACCCGACCCGCCCTCTCCAGACCGCCGACTGGACGCGAGTCTATAGCGGGCGCACCAGAACCACAAGCGGATCGCCCGCAACCACCCCACCAAAAGGGCACCTGCCGGTCTCGCAGCCTCTACCTGCCCGGAGGGGTCCGACCCGCTCCCTTGGCCACGAAGACCCGGACGGATGGTCGCTGCCCGCGTGAAGTCCGCACCCCCAATTGGACGAAACTGATGGTAGCGGATGCAGAGGCTTTTCCGAATGGGGTGGGTTTGCGCGTTCGGCGTGCCCCTCGCCGTGGCGCAGGGGAGCGGATAGACTGAAAAGGTAGCTCGTCGTGCGCGGCCCGAAGCCGAGCGTCCCGTTGGACTCCACCCCTCCGTTGGACGGCCCGACCGGTCCACAGCAGCAGGAAACACCAGCACAGAAGCCCGCCCATGGACTTTCGCGTCGACCTAGAGACCTTCCGGGGCCCGCTGGACCTGCTCCTCTACCTGGTCCGCAAGCACGAGGTCGAGATTGTCGACATCCCCATCGCCACGATCGCCGACCAGTATCTGGAATACCTGGCCGTGATCCGGCGGTTGGACGTGGGCGCGGTGGGCGACTTCCTGGCCATGGCCAGCACGCTCGTGGAAATCAAGTCGCAGCAGGTGCTCCCCCGTGCCGACGAGGTGGAAGACGACCTGGAAGACCCCCGCAAAGAGCTGGTCCGCCGGCTCCTGGAGTACAAGGAGTACCGCGACGCGGCCAGCATCCTGGAGGAGCGGAGCCGCTGGTGGCAGAGACGGTATCCGCGACTGGCCAGCGATCTTCCCCCCCGTAAGCGAGACTTGGCCGAGGAGCCGATCCACGAAGTCGAGCTCTGGGACCTGGTCAGCGCGTTCGGGCGGATCATGCGCGACACGGCGTCCACCAAGCCGTCCAGCATCGTCTACGACGAAACGCCCATCCGCGTCCACATGGCCCGGATCTACGACACGCTGCGCGAGCGGGGCCGATTGGCCTTCGCCGAGCTGTTCCAACCCGGCATGCACAAGTCCGTCCTGATCGGCATCTTCCTGGCCGTGCTCGAGTTGGTCCGCCACGCCCGGGTGCGGCTGGACCAGAACGAGCTGTTCGGCGAGATCTGGCTCATGCCTCGCCAGGAGACGCAAGAGCCCCTGGACCTGTCGAACGTCGACAATTACGATCACGACCCGGCAGCCGGCAGCCGGCAGTAGCCAGCCCGGCAGTAGGCAGCCCCTTGAGAAAGGGTGCCACTGCTGGCTTGTCCAGCAGTGCCCTGCAAATTCGTACGAAGACCACTGCTGGGCAAGCCAGCTGATTCTATGAAAGAGTGGTTCTCCTGGTGTTATAAGAAGAGTGTTGACGTTTGACACTTCCCGTAGCACGCAGGAGAACCGACTATGTTGTACCTTGGGATTGACCAGCACCGCAAGCAGT
>DATKZH010000400.1:0-2059 GCA_035528065.1 Thermoguttaceae bacterium
ACGGGACCGTTCTTCCCGCTGGGAAGACCTTCTCGTGCCGTTGGTACAATAAGTCGCCGATTCAGTTAACCCGTCGCGGGTAGACCCCCGCGACGGATAATTTTTTCGCTTCCTCAGCAGAATCTGTGGGTTAATTTTGGCTCGGGGAGGTCGCCGAGTTGATGATATAGGGCGATTTCGATGGCTTTCTCGGTCCGAAAGCCATACGCTTTTCTCATAGTGAGTTTTGCTTTGTTGTTCAGACCCTCCGCAATCCCTGCCGAAATGGCGCCTTCGGCAAGGAACCAGTTGAGAATCAAGTCCCGGTGGCGACGCAAGGTCTTGGCGATTTTCTTCATGGGCTCGATCTTCGATCGCATCGTCCGCGTACACCACTCGTCGAGGAACTTTGCCGCACACGCCGGGTAGAAGTACTCCCAAAACCGCTGAAAGTCTTCGCGCATCAGGCGGCTGCGCACCGATTGCAGGTTGTACCGGAGTAGTTCGGACAGCTTCGCTGCTTGCTTCTCGGTGAGATTCTCCTCCCGCTTCAACAGGCACCAGCGCGAATGTTTCAGTACCGGCTCGTAACCGTCACGCTCCAGCCGCTTCGCCTCGGCCGCGCGAACCTCGTCGATCGCCTTATTCATCTTGGCCATCACGTGAAACCGATCCAACACGTGGACCGCCTGGCCCGCCTTCTTGGCAATCACCTTCAGATACGGCTTCCACATGTCGCTGCACACGAACCGAAGCCGGCTCGAACGCTCCTTGCCGAACATGCGGAAGAACCGCAGGAAGGTCTTGGTCGTACGGTCTTTCCCAACCCATAATAGTCGTCGGCAGTCCTCGTCGATCTGGTACACCAGCGTCAGATACTTGTGCCCCCGTTGCCATTGGATCTCGTCAACGCCAATGGCTTCGATCCCCTCCAGATCTCGATGGGCCAGTCCCCACGAAACCGCGTGTTTTACCGAGCGAAACACGTGCTCCCAGCTCGTCTGAAACACGCGGGCCACCTCTTGACATGAGAGCCGCTTGGCCCAGCGAGCCAAAAACCACTTGTAGCTGGTCGTCAACGGACTCTTGCCCTCCGCCCAGGGAACTTGTTCCACTTTTACCCCGCATGTCGGACAGTTGACTCGCCGCATCGTGTACAACAAGCACACCGCCATTCCCCACAGCGGTACGTACTGGAAACGCCGCGGCTCCGGCATCCGGTCGTAACCCGGCCGCGGCTCACCACAGCCCGAGCAGATCGGCCGCCCGTTGGCACGAGCCTGGACTTCGATCTCAATGACCAACTGCCCTTCCTCCGCCAGAATTCTGTCTTCTCCGTACACAAAGGACTTGTGCCGCTCGATCCGATTGAGGATAGTCTTTAGTAGCATCCTGTGGCGCCTCCGTTTAGATGGTGCTTGTTGTAAACCCATCTATAACCGGAAGGCCCACAGGGTGCTACTTTTCTCCTTGGTTCCGCTCGACTACAATTCCTCTCGCCTGGTGAAGCGGAGTCGGGCTCTGCGGGGACGCAACCCGACAAGGAATAGCCAGGTCAGGGCGAGTATATGGCCCCCAACAGCCCTGACGGCCTGCGCCGCCAGGGCTGTTCTTCTCCTATCATGCCATATACTTGCCCTGTTATCCCTCAGAAAATCCAACCCCAATACCACCAGAAACCTCCCCATATTCATCCGTTTTGACCCACAGATTCTGCGGAGGAGCCCGAATTTCATAGGGTTACCTCGGGTAAACATCTTTCTGAACCAATTTGCGGGTTGAAGTGTAGATTGTGGTGTGGTGGTGATCATGGTAGATCCTTGTATTCATGGTTGAGCAGGCGACTTGCCTCTTCCGCGGAAATGCGGATGACCGTGCCATGCCGATAACCGCCGGGAGGAACCATTTTCTTGCGAATGTTCGTCCAGTTCTTCACGTCCTTGCTTTCATACGCGCCAAAATCGCCTGGCGGGGCATAATAGAGCCGGGTCTTCTCTCCGACTTTGACGGCACAAGGACCTTCCGCCGCCGGGCCTTCTTCCTCGGTGGTGATCATTTTGGGGTCCACGACATAAGGGCC
>DATKZH010000401.1:0-2650 GCA_035528065.1 Thermoguttaceae bacterium
ATCCCCGCCGCACTCGTAGAGGAGGTCATCGAGTTCGAGGATGTCGTCCGAGATTTCAATGAGGGATCGGTCGGTCATGTTGTGTCCATTCACGCCAGAGATTTCGGATAACTCGTTTTTCCATGTACCGTTGCGCCCGACGATGAGCGTGCATCTTGGTCATATCGGGGTCGCGTTCTTTTTCGTAAGCCTTCCGTTCGTCATAGATGGTCTTGTAATCACCACCTGATAGAATGAGACTGTAGCCGATGGTCCAGATAGCCGAACGCCGCTGGCGGGGGAGGCACCTCCCAGGCGTACCATCAATCTTTATCATGTCGTAGGTTGATGGCGGAGCCAGGCCGAGCCGCTTCCAGAGTTTGCCGGGGTTGGCGTAGTTGCTGAGATCCCCGGCTTCACCGATGATGATTGCAAGCCCGAGGCTGCCCATACCATGCACCCCCTTGACCCATGCCCATGCGGGCAACTGCTCGGCGTGTTTTCTTAACCTCTGCTCGGCGTGTTCCCGTTCTCTGTCCAGCGGGCTGCGGGCCTGAAGCATGGTTATGCAGAAACCGTGAACCAAGGCGGCAAAAGCGAGTTGGTTGTCATCCGGGCCGTGGCCGCCCTGGATCGCGGTTACAAGTTCTCCCGCCTCTTTGTTGATCCGGTTGCGTTCCTTCTCGGGCAAGTCCATCCGCCAACCGAGCACCCGCCGGACGTACGCCCGGCATTGGTTGTCCAGTCTTATCTGGCTGCGGATGAGCGCCCGGCGCAGGATGTAATCCTCCTGGATGGCAGAGATGAGGGCGGCAAGCCGTGTCTGGATGTCATTCGTTAAGTGGCCGCCCTTCATCTCGCCGTTTGGGGTGACGGCAGGGCCAGTACGGGTGTCATTCAAATATTGGCCGTCACCATTCTTGGAAGCGGGCAAATCAGGTGTGGGGGTCATTTTCTGGTTGGCCCGCTTTGTTTTCTTCTTCGTCGTTGTCGCTGTCATGGTCGCGTTTCCTTAATGGGGCAATGTAGCGGTGGGTGTCAATGAGAACATGGCCCCGTGGTTATTTGGCGGCGGGCAAGAAATGCCTGGGTGTCATATCGGCCCCGGCCCGCCGTGTTATTCACGCCACTTCCTGTCGTATCTGCTTCCTGATATTCTCCAGGAGCGTCTGCGCCTCTTCGGGTGTCACGCACGTTCGCACCTTCCTGTTGTTCGGCGTCTTCTTCGCCACCGCTTCCAGCAATGCCGCATTCCGGAGCGAGCCGATGCCGATCTTCCTGAAGTCTGTGATCAGCGGCGGCAGATCACGCCCGTACTGATCGCCAAGGCTCCGGCCGTTGGGCAGGGGCCAGTCCAGCAGCGTCTCGCCGATCTTCAAGCTACTGTAAGCAGCCATCGATTGATCGCGGGCGGCTTTGCCCGGTGGCGGCGGGCCTTTCTTGAGTCGCCGCCCGATAGTATGGCGGACATCATAGACCGCTTCGGCTACCGCCCGTTCGACGGCGGCATCCAGGATACTCGCCTTCAACTCGGGATCATCGTCGAGCATACGCATTACTGCGGCCTTCGTGTTCTCGATGTCGCCATGTTCTTTGAATGCAGTGCGAGCGAGATCAAGCAGCGTTCGGTCAGTCATGTCGCATCTCCTTGGAAGTTCCGATCCGGTCAGGCCGTGCTGAATCACCCGAACAGCTTGTGGGTTTGCGGCCCGACCGGGCGGGAACGTCTCGCCGATTAGTTCGGCAGGTACTTGGGCGTCAGGTTCGGGAACGCTTTACGCAATTCCGCAACCGTCGCGTAGTTCTTACGGGCTCGGCTCCACTTGTCGAGTTTGGCGACCGTCGCGGCCCGGCGATCCTCGTTGGTGTCGGCATCGGGGATGTAGAGGGCGCGGCAGACGAGGGACTCGTACACGGACCAGGACTCGTCCCACGCCAGCACGTCGATTGCGTAGGCTTCATGGTGTTGGCGGCGTGCCCAGCCAATGGGTGCTTGGTGGCAATAGGCGTGTATGACCCCGCTGTTGATTTCCGTTCTGGCCCACCATTCCCGCCTCTTAGTTGGTCGCTTCGGTAGCAGCCAGCCGGCGGGTGGCACAGCCATAGCCTGATATTCAGTCGTAAAGCCACGGACAAGCGCCTCCGCCTCGCCGCAAAGTGACTTCCAGCACTTCACCACAAGGTTCGGCCGTCGGCCGTCGGGTACGTAGGTCACGTATAAGCACATCGTCGGTCTCCAAGTTCAGTCAAAAGGGGTTGTCTTCGCCGTCGATGATCTCACCCGTCTCGTCGCCGCCCAGGATCTCAACATCCTGGATTACGTTATTCGTGAACTTGCCGTTAACCTCTTTCGTGAACGTGATCTTCACCTGCTCGCCAAGGTCGCGGGCGTTCCGGCACACATCGGAGAGCGTGGCGTCGAACGTCTGGAACTCTTCGCCCTCTTCCGTCTTGAACCGGAAGAGTGTCCAGGGCTTGCCGTTCGAGATTCCCTCGCGCTTGCGGCCTTCGGTGATGGTATATGTGCCGAAGTGCTGGTTGTTCATCGCCTCGTTGCGGCGGGCGTCGTCGAGTTCGGCCTGCACCTCTTCTTTGGTCTTGCCGGTCGCCGCCTGGGTGGGCGTCTGCCGGCGGCGGGGAGCAGACTTCGCGGTCTGCTCATCGCCGGCAG
>DATKZH010000402.1:0-6376 GCA_035528065.1 Thermoguttaceae bacterium
TCGTTGTCTTGACGTCCTTGTGGCCAAGAAGCTCCTGAACCGTCCGTATGTCGTAGCCCCCTTCGAGCAAATGGGTCGCAAAGGAGCGCCGGAAGGTGTGAGAAGTGGCACCCGGCGACTCCCCCGCGTTTTGGTACGGGATTCAATGTACTGGTTTGTTCATCGTTGTCAAGGAAGGTCACGTTTCCCGTCGATGTCAAACACACCCCTTCAGGGCGTGGCCCCCTCCGTCCCTCCTCACTCAAACGTCCCGTGCAAAAACCACCCGCCCGCGGCGAGGTCGCGGAAGAGCCAGTAGCGGCGGCCGGTGGTGGTTTGGATGCGGTAGTAGTCGCGACGGACCGGGCGGCCGCGCCACCAGCCGGTTTCGATCCGCTCCGGGCCCCAAGTGTGCGCGATCCGCTCCGGGCGGCCTTCGAGCTGGAATTGGAGCGGGGGGCCGTCGGGCATGATCGACACGGCGGCCAGCCGAAACGGTCGAGCCAACAGGCGCAACGGACGCGGCGGCAGGGTGGCTGGGGTCCCGCGCAGCGGGCCCCCAGGGCCTAGCGTTCCGGGGGCTCGCTTCGCTCGACCCCGGCCACCCAGACCCCGGCCACCCAGAGCACGGCCACCCAGAGCACGGCCACCCAGACCACGGCGTGTATTTCCACCCGGCCAACCTTGCACCAGCGGCTCGTACTGGTAGGCCAATTCCGGCTGGGCGTCGCGGACCAGTCGGGCGCGGAGCACCGAGGCGCGACCCAACCGGCCGGCCAGCCGATCGACCAGCCCGGCCAGTTGACGCGGACGCCTCCAAGAACGGCCGTCGGCAAACAGTTCCTCCTGTCGCCGCTCGAACGGGGCCGTGAGGGCCGCTTCGACGGAGACGGCCGAAACGGGCTCGGAGAGCCAGGCCCGCTCGAGCTGCATCCGGACCAGCTCGAACAGATGCCGCGGCGCGGCGGTGGGTTGGAACAGCCCTACCGAAAGGTTGACGGTCTGCGACGAGTGGCAGTCGAGCCGGCAATCGAGGCGCACGGCCCCGCGCCCCTCTCGGACGAGCATTCGGGCAACCTCGCCGATCAATTGCTCCACGACGAGCTCGATCGTCCGGCGCCGCGTGGTCGGATGCTCCAGCGACCACTCGGCACGAAGCTCGGGCGGCTGGGGCTGGGCGCGAATCGGCTCGGCCCGGCGCCCCGTCGCCTCGTCCCATCGCTCCAAAAGCTGCGGCCCGAAACGCGCGGTAAGGTCCTCGCGGGGGAGCGACTCCAGTTGGCCGATTCGGTAGATCCCCAACGAGTGCAAAAGCTCCACGACGTCGTCCGAAAGGCGCAGGGCTTCGACCGGCAAGGGGCGCAAGGCGGCCGATGTTGCTGCGAAGTCGCAAGCGGCTTTCGCGTTTTCTTGATCCGTGTTTTGACCAAAGTGGGCGACGGCCCAGGCGGCGCCGGGCGTGTCGGCGACGGCCACGCCGGCGGCGAGCCCGCGCCGGGCGAAGTCGTGGACGACTGCGGCGGCCAGCGCGGCCTCCCCGCCGAAGAGGTGGGCCAGCCCGGTGACGTCCAATAGCAGGCTGTCCGGGGCCGGGGAGTCGTCGAGCCCGACCAGCGGACTGAACCGCGCGCACCAGACGGCCAGCGATTCCAACGCCTCCCGATCCCCCGACGGATCGTAGGTTTCCAGGCGGAACTCCGTGGCCCCGGCCAGGGCCGTGGCTTCGGCAAAGGGCATTCCCACCACGATCCCCAGGGCCTCGGACTCCGCCGAGCACGCGGCCACCCGGCGGGTGCCGCGGCGGGTTTCGCACAAAACGATCGGTTTTCCGTCAAGCTCCGGCCGCTCGACGCGGGTCCGTTGGATGGGCCAGTGGTCGAGCCGGATGCACAAGATGCGTCTCATGGTCGATTTCCACTTCCACGCTCCCGCCCCCAAGACGGTCGCGGCTGCGAAGCACCTGGATCTTCAACCGGCGTCCGGCCCGGGGCGCGGCGCTGGAGAGCGGCTCGATCCACAGCCGCACCTCCGCCCAGGAGGGCTCGTGCCGCGCGCGCTGCGGACGCATCAACAATCCCAAGCCGCCGCCCTGCTCGACGGCCAACTGGAGCCGCCGGAACGCGTGTCCGTCGAGCTTCTCCGGCCACGCCACCGCCGCGGCCACGGCCGGGCACCGCAACGACTGGTCCAACGCCCAGGCGTTGTCGGCCTCGCCCCGGGCGCGGACGACGATCATCTGCTCCAGGGGGATTCCCAGCCGAATCGCGGCGGGCGGATAGAACTGCCCGGCCTGATCCAGCAACACCACTGCCCCCCCCTCCCGACAAGCCTCCCGGGCGGTGCCCAGCGCGAGGGTTTCCCGGCCGCTTCCCTCCCCGGCGGCGAGCCATTCCACCAGGGTGCCCCGGCGGAACCCTCGGTCCGGCAAGAGCCGGTCCAATGCCTGGCAGCCGCTGGGGACGACGGCCTCGTCGTCCCCCGTTCGCCGAGCCGTTTCCAGCCGCGTCATCTGCTCGCGGAGCGCCTCGACGAGCCGGTCGCGAGATTGGATGGGGACGGAGTTCGACAACGGTTTGGCTCCCGCAAGGTGGCAATGCTGGCAGGCGGCTTTCCTAGAAGTAGTGTACATGTGTATCGTATCGCCGTCAATTGGGTATCGGCAATTTGCGGGCGAATTCGAGAGCCGGAATCCTGCCAGCTCCCCCGCCGGCCAAACCCCCTCGACGAACCCCCCTAGGCGAGGTGCTGTGAAGCCAGGAAAATCCCTCAATTTACGGAAACGGACCGCCGAATACTTGAATAGTCGCGACATTTCGATATATTGACTATATCGAACTCACGATCCCGCGGAGCCCGGAATGCAAAAGTCACTCGACCTCCTGCCCCTGGAGTCGCTTCAGGACGCGGCCGAATGCCTCAAGGTCCTCGGGCATCCGATCCGGATACGGATGGTGGAGATCCTGATGCAGGGCGAGTTCCCCGTCCACGAGATCGCCGACCTGTGTCAACTGCCGCCTCACCAGGCGTGCGAGCACTTACGGATACTCAAGAGCCATGGTCTTCTGAAGAGCAACCGCCGAGGTCGATCCGTTTATTACGAAATCGCCGACCCGCGCCTGCCACGCCTGTTGGGCTGCATCCGGGCCGCCTGCGAGCCCTGAGCGCGTCCGATGGTCTCCCCGAGTCACTGCAAACCTACCCACGCCAAAAAAGCTGACGGCACGGACCAACGAGGATACGGAGCACAACGATGGCTGAACCCAAGAGAATCGTGATCGTAGGTGGCGTCGCCGGCGGCGCGTCGGCGGCCGCCCGGGCCAGGCGACTATCCGAGGACGCCGAGATCGTGATCTTCGAGCGGGGCGAGCACATCTCCTTCGCCAACTGCGGCCTGCCCTATCACATCAGTGGGACCATTGCCAATCGCAAGCGGTTACTGGTGCAGACTCCCGAGGGAATGCAGAATCGCTTCCGCGTCGACGTTCGAACCCGATGCGAGGTCCTCCGCATCAACCGGGAAGCTCGCCAAGTGGCCGTGCGCAACCTGGAGACGGGCGAGGAAGGCACCGAACCGTACGACGTGTTGATCCTCAGCCCGGGAGCCGAGCCGTTGCGTCCGCCGATTCCCGGTGTCGACAGCCCTGGCGTGTTCACGCTCCGCAACCTCCGCGACACGGACGCAATCATCGAGGCGGTCGAGAAGGCCGAGCCGCGCCACGCGGTCGTAGTCGGCGGCGGGTACATCGGCTTGGAGATGGCCGAAGCCCTGCGCGAGCGAGACCTCGGCGTGACGCTCGTCGAGCTCGAGAAGCAGGTCTTCCTCGCCGCCGATCCGGAAATGGTCGCCCCCCTCCATCAGCAACTAGAAATGCACGGCGTGGATCTCCGCCTGGGAACCTCGATCACGACGATCCGTGAGGAAGAGGGCCATTTGAACGTCATCCTCAGCACGGGCGAGTCGGTGCCGACCGGGCTGGTGGTCCTGGCCGTGGGCATTCGGCCCGAGGTCAAGCTCGCTCAGGAGGCGGGGCTGGAGCTCGGCCACACCGGCGGAATCCTTGTGGACGAGCACATGCGGACCACCGATCCGAACATCTTCGCGGTGGGCGACGCCGTGGAAGTGACGCACCTGGTCGGCGCCCACAAAGTCCTGCTTCCGCTGGCCGGTCCGGCCAATCGCCAGGGCCGGATCGCCGCCGACAACGCGCTGGGCCGCGAAAGCGTCTATCACGGCAGCCAGGGGACCGCGATCTGCAAGGTGTTCGACCTGGCCATCGGGATGACCGGGTTGAGTGAACGGTCGCTCAAGAAGGCCGGCGCCGCCTACGAGAAGGTCTTCGTCCACCCGTCGAGTCACGCCGGCTACTACCCCGGCGCCAAGCAGATCAGCCTCAAGCTGCTGTTCGACCCGGACACTGGGCGGGTCTTCGGCGCTCAAGCGGTGGGCGCCGAGGGAATCGACAAGCGGATCGACGTGATCGCCGTGGCGATCCGGGCCGGGTTGACCGTGCGCGACCTGGCCGAGCAGGAGCTGTCGTATGCTCCCCCTTATGGATCGGCCAAGGACCCGGTCAACTACGCCGGATTCGTCGCCACGAACGTGCTCAACGGCGACGTGCGGCTCTGCCACGTCGAGGACGTGGTCGCCCCCGGCGACCACCAGCTCCTCCTCGACGTTCGCACCCCCGCCGAAGTCGAGGCCGGCACCATCCCCGGCGCCATCAACATCCCCGTCGACGAGCTTCGGCAGCGGTTGGGTGAACTGCCCCAGGGCAAGGAGGTGTTGGCCTTCTGCCAAGTGGGGCTGCGGGGCTACCTCGCCTGTCGCATCCTCAGCCAGAACGGGTTTGCGTGCCGCAATCTCACCGGCGGCTACAAGACGTATCAAGCCGCCGTCGGGATGCTTCCTCAAGAGAAGGATCTCCAGAAGGAAATCGTCGAAGACACGGGCGAGCACGCGCCGGCCCCCGCCGCCACGACGACCGACGTGAAGCAGTTCGACGTTGTCAAGGAGATCGACGCGTTAGGCCTGCAATGCCCGGGACCGATCATGAAGCTGCGGACCGAGCTGGACCAGGTAGCCGAAGGCCAGGCGGTGACCATCGTTGCCGGCGACCCGGGCTTCCCGAGCGACGTGGCGGCATGGTGCGAGAGCACCGGCCACCGGCTCCTGGAGATCGCACCGAAGGACGGAGCCTGCCAGGCAACGATCCTGAAGCAGCCCCAGCGCGCCACCAGCGCAGCCACGGCGGCGGCCCCCGACGGACGGCCCAAGGGCACGACGCTGGTCCTCTTCAGCGGCGATCTGGACAGGGCCCTGGCCGGGTTCATCATCGCCAACGGCGCCGCGGCGATGGGGAGCGACGTCACCATGTTCTTCACCTTCTGGGGCCTCAACGTCCTTCGCCGACCGGAGAAGGTGAGCGTCCGGAAGAACCTCGTCGAAGGGATGTTCGCGTGGATGACGCCCCGCGGGGCCGACCGACTGAAGCTCTCCAAGATGAACATGGGCGGCATGGGCGCGGCGATCATCAAGCGCATCATGCGCAAGAAGAACGTCGCCCCGCTCCCCGAGCTGATCCGCACGGCCCAAGAGGCCGGAGTCCGCCTCGTCGCCTGCTCGATGAGCATGGACCTGATGGGCATCCGCCGCGAAGAGCTCCTCGACGGCATCGAAGAAGGCGGCGTGGCCATGTACCTCAACCGGGCCGAGTCGGGCAACGTGAACCTGTTTGTCTGACGCCTATTTCCAGAGCCGCGCCTCGACCGGCCAGTTGTAGAAAGGCCCGTCGCTTGGAGGTGGCAGGGGTAAACATGCCCGGCGCATCATCGCTACTGGAGCCGGATGAAGCGAGTAGGGTGCGTGAAACGCACCATCTCCTCAACCATTCGAGCCGTACGCCGACCAGCTCACGCACGTCCGTCTCACCCGAGCCGAGTGTGGTGCGTTTCACGCACCCTACTTTGCTCGCTCTTGACGCGCGGACAGACGGGTATGCGAGAGAGTAGCCTACTTCACCTCTACGCGTATCTTCTGAAAGGACAGCTTGCCGAGCATTGCAGTCGGCATTTCGTCTAGAGGTATCTGAAAGAAGAAGGAACCTGTGGATGTCTCGCCCGGTTCTGGGTGGGGGAAGCGAGTAGGGTGCGTGAAACGCACCATCTCCTGTACCACTCGAACTGTACGCCGGCCAGCTCACGCACGCACGTCCGTCTCGCCCGAGCAGAGTATGGTGCGTTTCACGCACCCTACTTTCTTCTCATGGTGAACATCGTATCAGGTCGGGCACTGCTGGACAAGCCAGCAGTGGCACCCGACGAGCTTCGTCCTGTCACGTCGTGCCCCACTCGCCACTCCTCACTCCCTACTCCCGTCTCCCTACTCCCCTCTCATTCT
>DATKZH010000403.1:0-10303 GCA_035528065.1 Thermoguttaceae bacterium
ACTGCCATGTTTGGAAGACCATGGGTGGCATTCTACCGTGTCATCTGTCTCCACGGCAGGCCAAACAGCCCCCCGTCGGGGCCACGACAAACTGCTTGCCGTCAAGGAACTTGCGCCAAGGCTGAGTATTGGGACCATACGGGTTCCAGGTTTCGTCCGAGGGTCAGGCTACCTTGCGGGCGCACCCGCGCGTTGATGCTGTTGGCAGCCCAGCCCCGGGCGGTTACCATGGCGTATTGGGCGAGCGATATGACGTGAAGGACAGCCGGATTCAATGAGGAGACCGCCGCCCGGATCCGGAAGCGGGTGCAGGAGATCATTGACCTGTATTTCCCCAAGGGGCGGCCCAAGAGGTAGTCGACGAGCGACGGCCCGACACGGCCGAGATGTAGAGCTGGAGAGACCCATGATGATGCGAACTCAGACGACAGCCGCACTGGCGGCGCTGGTCCTGGCGATGGGCGGCCTCGCGATCCCCGCTGCCGCCAGGGAGATCCCGGCCCAATTGCCCGACCCGGACACGAAAGCCCCCGATGCCACCAAGCCGGTCAAGGTGTACATCCTGTCCGGCCAGTCCAACATGGTGGGGATGGGGGATATCACCGGCGGCTTCTCCCGGTGGGGCAAGCAGTTTCTCGACCCCGTCGTCTCCGTCTATCCGGGGGAGTATTCGCCCACGGCCGACTACGACAAGATGACGGCGATCAAGACCAAGAAGCTGCCGGCGTTCGGCGGGGTCAGGCCCACCCCCTATCCCGGCGGGGGAACCCACGTCGTCCGCGGGCATGTCCAGATGAAGGACACGGGCGTGTACCGGTTCAAGCCGGGCTACGCGAATTCCACCTACAACATCATGGAAGTCGACGGCGTGGAGGTCTACCGAAGGGAAGTTGGCAAGGAGCCGGTCCACAGAGACTTCAAGTGCGCCGGGGGAAAGAGGTATCCCTTCAAGATCACCTACCTCACGGACGCGGCCAATGGCTTGGGGTGGGTGGGAAGAACGGACATCCCCGGGACGCTGCACACGCTGGTGAAGAAGGACAAGAAGTTCCCCCACCTGGTGGAGGACCAGGGCAAGTGGACCGTACGGAACGACGTGATCTACAAGGGGGTCATCTCCGCCGTCGCCCAGGGGCCGTTGACGGTCGGCCTGCAGGGCAACACCATCGGGCCCGAGTTGCAGTTCGGGCACATCATGGGCCATTACCATGACGAGCCGGTCCTGCTCATCAAGGCGTCGATCGGCAACCGAAGCCTGGGCTGGGACATCCTGCCGCCGGGAAGCAAGCGGTTCACCTACGAGGGCAGGACCTATGCCGGCTACAAGGACACGCCGTCCTCCTGGGTGGAAGGCCAGCCCAAGAAGAAGGTCAACTGGTATGCCGGCAAGCAATACGACGACTACGTCAAAGCCGTTCATGACGTCCTGAACAACTTCGACAAGCTCTTCCCCGCCTATAGGAAGCAGGGCTATGAAGTGGCAGGCTTTGTGTGGTGGCAGGGGCACAAGGATGGAAACCCAGCCCATGCCAGTCGCTACGAGCAGAACCTGGTACGCCTGATCAAGGCCCTGCGGAAGGAGTTCAACGCGCCGAAGGCGCCCTTCGTGCTGGCCACCATCGGGTTCGGCGGGTGGGAGATGAAAGGTCCTCACCTGACCGTTGCCAATGCGCAACTGGCCGTCAGCGGGGAGAAGGGCAAGTACCCGGAATTCGCCGGCAACGTACTGACCGTGGAAACCCGGGGGTTCTGGCGAAGCGTTGAGCAGTCCCCGCGGAACCAGGGATATCACTACAATCGCAACGCCGAAACCTACATGCTCGTCGGTGACGCCCTGGGCCGGGGGATGGTGCGGCTGCTTTCGGGAAGGAAGTAGAAGAACAGGAAGAACAGACAGCAAGGAGGGACATCGCATCAAGGCCATGGGACTCGAAAGCAGTCAGGACGCATTCCACCAGCGGGAGGAACTCGGAGTCGTCGATGACCGCAAAGCCGGCCTGGCGTGCGAACATCCCGTCCACCTGGGCCTTGCCCAGCGCCAGCAGTGCTTCCCGGGAAAGCGCGTCTGTCATTCGTCCTCCACATCTTCCTCGTTGTCTTCACAAGCCACTGCGGCCATGCCGCTTCCGCCCAGCCCCTGCGTTCCAGTCGGGCTGCGTCGCGGCCGGCGTGGCCTCTATGACGACCCGGCCGACCTTGGCGGTGGGGACGTAGATGCCCAGCACTTTGCCGTCGGCCTGCTCGATCAGCCAGGCGTGCGTGGCGAAGGTGCTCTGGCTGGAGACGCCGCCGGCGGGAATCTCGCCGTAGGGCCTCCGCTTGCCCTGCGTATCCAGCCAGTACCGCTTGAGCGGGCCGTCCGTGCGATTGACGAAGATCACCTCCGTGGCCGGCTGGCCGTCGCGGGACCGCACCTTGCCCTCGGCCTCGGGTGGAACGGCTCGCAATGGAATTTCTCTGCCGTGGACGATGGCTCGCAGTACCTGTTCAACAGCACCAAGAGCAGCGATTCCCCCTACCCGCTGAAGGCCCGCCGCAACGCCTACGCATGCGTCAAGGAGGGTGCGAGGTGGCATCGCGTCGGGACCATCTATGAGCACGACGGCAGCGGCTGGGTCGAGGCCGAAGACCAGGATGCGCCGCCCGATCTCGTGACCGACTACGGACAAGCCGCCCACGGCGACTACGTGGGCCCGTGGCTGTTCAACGAGCTCCAGGCCGCACTGCTCCAGCTGCACGTGGTCAAGGCCAACGACTCAAGCTGGGGCGGGCACGCGACGCTCAAGCAAGCCGGGTGCAGCCAGTGGCACGACACCTGGGACGAGGCCAAGGCCGACTGCATGGACGATTGGGTCACCGGCGACCCGCCCAACGAGTGGGACGAGGACTGGGGCCACGGCGGGCCGAGATGCTTCAACTGGGGGCGATACCCCGGCTGGGGCTACGCGGCGAGCATGGAACGAATCCACCGCAAGCACCGCCTGACATTCCCGGCCGGCGACCCGGCCGTCAAGTGCGACGTCGGCTTCTACATCATCGGCCAGCCGTGGGACTTCACCGATGCGATCAACGACTTCCACGCCATGGGCGACCCGATCGCCAACGCCTCAGCCGTCAAGTGGCACGAGGTGCTCGCCGCCGACAGCGCCGACGAGTACATCTCACCGCTCTGGCGGGCCGCCAAGACGAACACCCCGCCCCAGCCCTGGTGCGCCGACCCGATCACCTGCCCGCCCGACGTGTACGGCGAGCAGGTGACCACCAAGGGCCACGTGACCGCCGCTCACTTCGGCACGAAGGACTTCGCGGTGCCGGGCGGCTTCGCCCACCAGTAGCGGCCTCAGCCTTTCGCCTTCGGTGTGGCTTCCTTCTTGGCGGCCTTCCGGGCCATTTTCCTGACGGGCTTCTTCGGACCTCCCAGCTTATAGACACCGCGGGAGAGCTTCTGGAAGCCGCCCTCTCTGACCGCAGTCGCCACGACGCCGTAGAAATCCTTGCTGTTCGTCTTGTAGCCGGCCTTCTGGACAGCCGCCATGATGTCCTTGACGCGCATGCCGCCCTTGGCTTCGGCCAGCGCCTCCCTGACGTACTCGATCAGTGGCTTGACGTTCTTGGGCATCGTCCGCCGAGCAACGGGCTTGGTAGGCGCCTTCCTCGGCCCTCGGCGCCCAGTGCCGCCCAGAGCAGCAATCTGCTGGTCGATCTTGTCAAGCTGCTTGGCCAACCCGGCACGCTTGGCCCGGAGCCCGGCCAACTGCTTCTCCTTGGCAGCAAGTTCGGCGCGAAGCTCGGCGATCGTCTTGGTCCTTGGCATTGCGGATCTCCTGGTCCTTGGTGGCAAAAGAGGTCTCTCTTGGCCCCCTTATACGACCGTTGTCCAGCGGCTGCAACCGAGGCCTCTACGCCCTATCCTGCCTTCCCGGCAGTTCCCCCGCCGCCCACGCAGCCCTACTGGGACCTCCCCTCGTGACCCCGTTTGCCTTGGGGGGGCTGGGCGATTCCGCCGGAGGCAACGGTTGCCACGAAGCACCAACCGTGGGATAATTCGGGGTCGCAGTGCGTTTTGTTCTCGCAGACCCCATCATCAGTTGCAGGGGGCCCAAGATGGCAACGGACAAGAAACGCCTGTAAAGGGCGGAGTAAAACCGTGGCGCGGGGCGGGCTCAGAGATGGTCGCAACGCGCATTGGGGGTCCACGCGGAGGCCGGCGCACCTTTCGCCTATGGTCGTCACAGTGCCTGCGGAAGGACCCTCGCGAGCGAAAGGAGGTCCAGCAGTTCGGCATCCACGGTCATCGCAGGCAGATCATCGGCTGTCTCCAGCGCGTGCGTCTCGATCGGCACCGTGGCCGCGTCAGCCGCGGCCGAGCGCTGGACGCGCGAAACCGCCCGCACCTCCGCCGCCGGACGGATCGTCAACGGTGCGTGCGGCTCGGCCCGCCCGCGCGCCGCGTTCGCCAAGGCCGACGTTGCGCCGATGCGTCCATCCCCAAGGTCCGTGCCGATTGCAGCCGCTTCGGCCATCGCATCGGCGGCCAGGGCCTGCTCGGCATCCGCCGGCCCTTTTTCGTGCGCCATCGCCGGCACCGGAGTGTTCTCATCGACTGCGCTTTCCGCGGCTGTGGCCGGCGGCGCCGACAAGGGGACGTCCTCGATCGACCGGCCGAAGTTCGCCTGGAGCCCCAGAAAATCGTCGCGGCCCACCGCGCCATTCCCGTTCGCGTCGCCGTCTTGCCACTCCATCCCCCTCGACGTGCCGGCGTTCGCCTTCCACGCCAGGTAGTCGAGGAAACCCACTGTGCCGTCAAGGTCGAAATCGCCGGGGTACGTGATAAGGAAGTTCGTTACGTAGTCGTCCGGGAATCTCCCGTCGCCGTTGCCGTCCAGGGGATGGCCGAGCATGTCCATCGTCTGATCGGCCACGACCGTCGCCTCGTAGCGCCCGACGGGAAGCTCCAGGTCGCCAACGCCCCAGCGGGCGGTGTGCGTATTCTCGTCGTAGTCGAACTGCGTCATCCTGCGCAGGTCAATCCAAACTCCCGTGACCAGATCGTAAAGCAGCAAGGCGTCCGGATCGACCTCGACGTTCTCCGAGAACTGGATGGTGATGGCATTGACCACCGACCAGATCGAGATCCCGTCGTTGAAGACCGCCTGGGCGACCGTCGGCGCCGTGGTGTCCGGCTCGAACACAAGGCGGAAGGTGTCCTCGTTGTTGAAGTCGGTTACCTCGAGGATGTTCTCGAGCCGGTCGGCCACCACGCTGATCTCCACCTCCCCGACCAGCTCGGACGTGTCGATGGCGATGCTGACGACCGTGTCGGTCAGGGGGTCGATCGCGTCGATGACGGTCTGGCCGACGAGGAAATGGTTTTTCGCGGTCGTGGTGGCGAACACTTCGACGAGCACGTTCTCGGCCGCGTCGATGCCCAGGTTCTCGACGTCCGCCAGCACGCAGATGGCGTCGTTCTGTGCGGGCGAGTCCGTGTCGAGCTGCGCGTTGGAGACTTCCACATCGGGCAGGCCTTGGAGCACCACCATCGTCTCGCGGAGGTTGTTGGTGGAATCGCTGTCGGGCATCTCCATGGCCGGGTCCACCACGACCCGGTAGCGGTTCTCCCCGGCCAGCCCGTCGGCGAGCCAGCTCAGTTGCGTGCTTGTGCCGGCCGGCAGGGAGCCTATGGTGGTGACGGCGACGCTCTCGAAGTTGCCGTCGTTATACAGGGACAGCAGTTGCACCCGGACGTCGGTCAGGTCCACGTGGCCGACGTTCCAGATCTCGGCAGTCACCTGGACGTTGTCGGTTCCCGTGTAATCGAGCACGGTGGCGACCGGCGCGTCGAGGATGGCGGCATCCGGCCGAACAACCACCACCGCGTGGCCGTCGTTGTTGAACTCGGTGGCCTCGGTGATGGCTTCGGCCGAATCGGCGCGGGAAGTGAGGACGAACGTCCCGCCGTCGGAGGGAACGACCCAACTGGACACGACCTCGACGGATGCGCCCGGCGCGAGCCCGCCGACCGGGTCCGTGTCGAGCAGGATCGCCGGCACGTGCGTGTAGGCGGGGTCGCCCTGGTACAGTTCCACGTCGAACGCGCCGATCGGCTCGCTGCTGAGGTTGCGGATCGTCGAGGTCACGATGACGGTATCGCCGCCGCAAGGCTCGGCGTCCGACAGCACGACGCTCTCGACGGCCAGATCACCGAGACCCTCGAGCGCCGCGCTGGACGTGTTGTCGTCGTCGCCGACGACCTCCCCGCCACCCAACGCGGTCAGCTCCATGGAATACGTAGTTGGCCCGGACGCCGCAACGAACGAGTGGCTGATCTCGTACTCGCTGCCCGGGGCGAGGAAGATCTCCTCCGATCCGACCACCTCCGGGCCGCTGGTGGCGGCGCTGTCCTCGAAGTATTCGATGAGGACGTTGTCCCCTGCCGGCCCGTGGTTGACGATCCGGGCGGTCGCGACGGCCTCGGTGCCGCTGGGGGCCAGGCTGCGATTCGGGAAACCCATCTCGCGCGAGAAGCCAAGCTCCGGGAGCCGCTGGACGCTGCTGGTGCCGACCTCGCCGGAGGTGGGCATGCCCACCGCGGGATCGGCGGCCGACGCGGACGATTCGGATTCTCCGGGCGGCGCCGGCACGGGCGCCGTGGCCTTCTCGTACACGACCTGATACGTGCCGTCGGTGTCCACGGCCACGGACGGGTCGAACTCCAGGTCCTCGCCGGAAGTCAGGCGTATCGGCGCCGACCAGGTGGCCGACCCGGCCCCGGTGGGACCGATGCGAGACGCGAAGATCTCATTGGTCACGCCGTCGCCCTGTTGCCAGTAGGCCACCAGCGCCCCGTCGTCGGCGGCACGGACCGTCCTGACATGCGAGAAGTTGGCGTCCTCGGCGACGATCTCCAGGGCGGTCGGTGAGGCGAATCCCGCGACGGTGCTCGGCCGGTTGTAGAGGCGCGACTCGACGGAGTTGTCCTGGAACGTGCGCGAGTGGGTCAGCAGGACGTCGATGCGGCCGGGGCCCTCGCTGCCGATGGCCACGCTGCCGACCTTCCCTCCCTCGGGCAGGCCCACGATGTCCAGAGCGGCCGGCACGCTCCACCCGGACCCGCTATTCGTGCTGTACATGACCTCATTGCCCGTGAGCGTGTCGGCCAGCCAGACGACGTACAACGTGCCGTCGTCGTCGACGAACACGGCGGGCTTGCTGTCGGCCACGGCGTCGGAGGTGAGCGTCTGGGTCGCGGTCCAGGCGTGGGAGGCCGGGTCCCACGCGGCCACCTGGATCTCGTTGGCCGAGCGGTCGAACTCGCCGGCCTCGCTCAGCGGCGCGGCGTTGGCGTTGTGCACCCAGGCGGTTACGCCGGCGCCCGTGCCGTTGAACGCGACGACGGGTTCGGCGTCGTACAGGGCGTCGCCGGTGAGTGACTGCTCGGCCTGCCACGTGCTGCCGTCGAAGTACCGCGAGCGAATGTCCTGGCCCGTGAAGAACTCGTTTCGCGTCTTGCCGGCCGGATCGCCCTCGACGACCAACGCCTGGTACACCACGACAGCCGGCGTTTCCTCGTCGCCGTCGTGCGTCAGGGCCAGTACCGGACCCGACACGTGGGTGGCGTCGGAGATGCCGGTGAGCGAGCCCCAGGAACCCTCGCGCTGCGAGAAGGCGAGGTTGTTTCGAGTGATGTTCGGGTCGCTGTCCACGTCGACCAACTGGAGATAGATGGCCCTGGCGGTAGTCGGATCGATGACGAGATTCGGCGCCGGGTCTCCCTCGATGTGCCCGACCAGGTCGCTGCCGCCGGGGATCGTCACCGTGTAGTCGTCCCCCATGGTCGAGGCGGACATCACGACGTTGCAGCCGCTGTTGAAGTCGAAGTTGACCGAAGGCAGGTCGAAGCTGAAGACCTCAAAGCCGAGTACCACAGCAGCGATCTCCCCGCTGAGCTCCCCCGTGATGTCGAGGCACGAGTTGCTGAAGAAGTCCTGGAAGGGCACGAGTATGTCCTGCAGCGTGCTCAGCCCGAACGCCGGCGTGATGCCAAAGGAGATGGTCCCGGACAGTTCGGCAATATCGAAGCCGAGGATCTCGATCTCTCCGGCGATCTTGAGGCTGGCGGTGACCGTGGGCGCGACGAAGCTCGGCGACATCAGGCCCGGGATGATCGGCGGGCTCATCGGGATCCCGATGGTCACGGCGGCGTCCAGCGTTGCGTCGAGCAGGAACTGGAGGTTGGCGTTGATGCTCGCCACGCCCGGAATGCCGTAGGCGAACAGCACGATCTCCGGGGACTCGAAGTCGAACAGCGGCAGATCGATCAGTTCAAACGTGACTGCCAGCGTCTGGGCCTCGAGCGTCTCCTTCGTGACGTACAGCAACGCGCTGATCTGAAAATGGTCCGTCGGCTGGGCCGAGCCGCTGTACGTCTCGTTGATGATGTCCTGCCCGAGGATCGTCACCTGGCCGTGGGCGGTGACGTTGGCCGTGACGGCCTCGTTTGGGTTCAGCGAGGCCGTGCCGTCGGCCGTGATCTCCGCGAGGATCCTGTTGTCCAGCCCGCCGATGAGGGGAATGGACGCGCCGGTAAGGCTGTCGATCGTCCCCTGGACGTCGATCAGCGTGTTGCGGAACGCCATCACGTAACGGTGATTGGGCTTGTCGAACGTCAAGCTGCTCTCGGAGTCGTCCAGCCAGCCGGGAAACCCCTCGACATGGATCGCCACGCTCGCCTCGTCGCTCGGCAGGCCGTACTCGTCCTTCACCGTCATCCGGATGATGTTGGGGTTCTGCTGCGTCGTGGGGAAGAGGTTGCCGAAGCTGTAGCCCACGATGCTGGTGGTGTGCTGCGAGCCGTCCATATCGGCCATGAGGTTCTGGATGACGCCAGGTATCGACGGCTTCGGGTTGAAGACCGGGAAGGATCCCTTGACACGGAACAGGTCGCCGTCAGGGTCCTGGCCGGTGATCAGCAAGTCGGTGGTCGCGCCGGGCACGTCGGAGATATACCGCCCCCATACACCGTCGCTGGGGCCCGTGCCGTCCATCAACGGGTCGGCCAGGCTCAGCGAGACGGTCGGCCGGTGCGGATCGACCGTGGCCAGCATCTTCGTCGATTCGTTGTTGGTCTCGTCCAACTCCTCGATCGCGCCTGCCGGGACGCCGTCCAGGAAGTCCGCGATGTACGTTCCCTCGTCCTGGGGGCGCTGCGGGTCGATCCAGTCCAGCGACCGATGCCGCGAGCTCAGCGGACCCATGGGCAATTCCACCAGGTCCGAAGTGGTCAGGTGATCCGGGCTCTGCGACGTGTCGGTGTACTGGAACCGGGAACCGAAGAACGACGTACTGGCGAACCCGATATTCCTCACGGTGGCCTTGGCGAGGGTCTGGCCGCTGTTCGGCAAGAGAGTCAGCGGGTCCACGATCAGCTCGGGCGTGCCCGACTGGGGCACCACGAACTCGATGCCCACGCCGATCTTGTTCACCTCGCTCAGGCGATTGCGGCTCAGGGAGACCCAGAACTCCCGGAACGGGTAGACAATACCGACAGGAAGCGTACCCGATATGGTCGTCGTAGTCGGCGGGTCCAGGGGAAAGCCGCTGCTGACCCCGACGTAGTAGCCGCCGAACTCCTCCCATCGATAGAGCGCGATGGTGGCCTCGCCATCCTCGTGGGCGCCCGGCAGGTACCAGGTGGGAATCAGGCTGTTGTCAATCTCCGTGGTGGCCAGCGCGGTCATCCCCGCCTGGCTGCCGGCCGGCGTGACGACGTGGAAGAAAGTCATCCTGTAGGACACGTACTCGCTCGACTCGTACTGGCCGAACCCGTCGCGCGCCGCGTCGATCGCGAAGTGCCTCTCCAGCGTGCTCGAGCCGCTGTTGGGATTGAGCACGATCTCCTGGGGCACGTAATCAGGAATGTCGAGCGAGTAGTAGGGCCACGCCGTCCCGGAGACCCGACCGGCCTTGAGGGCGTACATTCCCGGCTCAACGTAGACCGTCAGATGATACTCGTTGCCGTTGACGACGTTGGCGCCGTTGACGTAGTCCACCAGCTCCAGGCTGTAGACCGGATTCTCGGATGCGCTGTACTCGGCCTCGCCCCGATAGAGGGCCAGGTACGGCCGGACCGAATCCGACAGTTCCATGCTGAACGTGGCGAGCCCGGGCGTCCCCACCCAGAACGCTTCGGAGATCAGCAGGCTGAGATCCGTCGAGAACGGCTGAGCGACCGTCCCCGCCCGCACGCCGTCCGGTTTCATGCCCTGAAGGCGAATATCCTCTTCGAGCAGGGTCCGCGTGGCCG
>DATKZH010000404.1:0-52444 GCA_035528065.1 Thermoguttaceae bacterium
CGCATCCTGGCCGCCTTGAAGCTCACCCTGCCCGAACGCCTCAGCCCGGACCACTTGCTGTAGTGAAGACTTCTGACCACGAAGCCCGAATTCCTCGGGAATTATGAAAGTCCGAGCCCGTAACTGCGCAAGTTGGGCTAGTGGGTTGCGGGAAGCGAGATACGGGTTCCCCTTTTCTGTAACCACAAAAAAGAGGGGGGCGAGCGCCCCTCTTGATTGAGGTTTACAGGTTTGACTTTCAATTGGACGTACTCCTGGGCCCGTTCGGCGAGGCGATCCTTCAACTGCGAGCCGCGGTGCTCAGCGACGGCGACCGGCTGCCTCGCTTTGTCCGCAACCGCCCAATCTCGCCATTTCCTCCAAGATCCCGCTGTCCTCCCCACGGCTCCGCAGTCCAGGAACGACAAACGTGTTCCTGCGCCCGCGGCCAGCTCGGGCGAAATGGGGCACAATGCCCACTCGCGGGGGGTTTGCTGGCGCGTGGGCCACTGGAAGTCGTCTGATCTGCCCCGGCCACGTGTTCTTGCACCTTCGCTGCGACCTCCCATGTCGTGTTCCGGCAATCACCCGAGGCGCTGTTCGTGGACGATTCCGACGCCCTTCATTGCCCTTTGTCCTCGACCGCCCTCGCCCCCTCGATCTTTCCCACTTCTTGGCGCATGACGTGCTGTCTCAGCGCATGACGCGCTCGGTTTTCCGGGGCAGGTGGCCGTTATCCGTCGTCTTGGAGCGATGCCTCGATCTGGCGGGCTCGCGCTTCGATTTCGCGCGCGAGGGCGTAGTCCTTGGCCGCCTTGGCGCCGTGCTCGGCGACGCGGACGAGCTGGGCGGCGGCCGGATAGTGCTTGGCCGCTACGGCGGCGTCGAGGAGCTGGAGGGATTGCCGTGCCAAGGCCGTTCGGTAGGGGGGTGCGTTCTTGGAGCGCCACGCGTTGGTGAAGGCGGCGGCCTTCATGCCGAGCGCGTCGATCTCGTAGCGCCGGTCCATCTCGTCGATGTACCGACAGAACGGGTCGGGATCGCCGACGTCGACCGCCAGGTCCCGGACGATGCGACACATTACGTAGTGCGCCGCCGGGTCGTTGTCGGTCTGGCAGGCAATGTCGAACAGTTTCTCCGCCAGGGCTCTCTTCTGCCGGCCGGTACGGGCGTTGTCGATATCGGCCTGGAAAAGCTCCTGGATGAGCCGTTCGGCTCGGGCCAGGGCAGCGTCGTCGGGCACCGACCTTCTCGGAGCCGGGGGCGGCTCGACCGACGCATCCGGCTCGGCGGAAAGCGACGCGCCGTTCGTCCCGTCGGGAAGGAGCAAGGGCGAACGCACCAGCTCGCCGGTCCGGGCAACCCGCACGGGCAGGGCCAGGGCCAACTCGAGCAGCAGGTCCTTGCCGTCGGCCCCGGCCCGGTCCCAATGGGTGCGAGCCTCGTGGCGGTCGCCGTCGACGTCGACGGCCAGGAAGGAGCCGACGTGCAGGTCCGTGGTGGGTTGGCCTTTCGGCAAGACCTGTTGGGCCAGCGCGACGGCCAGTTTTTGCGGCAGCTCGGCGATCCGGTACGTCGAGATCCGCCCAGCCGCCCGAACGGTCAGTTGCTCGCGCCGTGCCTCGACGACGATCGCCATCGAGTCGCCCACACGGAGCTCCCGGCCGCTTTCGAGTTGGCCAAGCGCCTTGTGCACGGCGCCCCAAAACGCCTCGAGCGACTCGAACAGCTTGCGGACCCGCTCGACTTCGGTCCGCTCGGTCGGCGTGCGGGCTGCCTCGACCGCCGCTTCCACGTGCCGGCGAGCCGCGGCCAGGTCGCGCGACCACATGGCACGCCGGGCGGCGGCCAGCCTGCCCGTGACCGTGCGAACGTCGATGGCCGTGTCGTCGCCCGTGCTCATCAAGTCGGCCATGGTTTCCGGGCCGCGGGGGCGCCAAGGCACCCGGGGCTCGGAGGACGGGCTCCGCGTGGCGCGGTCACCGGCCGGGCGGTTTCGGCCGCTGCGCGACGGGGTGCTAACAAACGGGTGCGAAGAAGCCATCTCGGAGGGCCGCGAAGGGGCCTGTTGCCGGGCCGGACCGTCGGCCGCTTCCGTCGTGTCGGCGACTTGCCGGTCTTGGCCGTGGTCCGACGACGCCCTGCGTTCGGGATCGTCGGTCGGAGACGACCAGAGCGCGAGCCCGAGCGCCAAGGCCAACGCGGCCGCCATGCCGAACACGATCAGCGAGGTCGGCGACAACTTCGTCCGCCGGTTCTCTGGATCCCACCGGGGGCCGTGCGCGACGACGTTCACCGGCGACGTGCGTGTTGGTTGACGAGGGGGCGCAGCCGGCTGGGGGACTCGGGCCGACTCTCGTTGCACGAGCAGGTTGTCGTACTGGGCCTTGAGCTCCGGGCTGAGCAGCGTGTCTCGGGCGGCCGCCAGATGCGCGAGGACCCGCTCCGCGGCCTCGGGATGCGAGCCGTCGTGGCAGGAGCGGACGTGCTCGATCCGCGCCCGCGCGGCCCGGGCGACCATTGGGCGGTCGGTCTCGAACAACCGCAGGCCCAAGATCCGATAGTGGTGGGGCGGTTGCTCGGCCGGCGGGATCGCCAACCACTGCCAGTAGGGGTCAAACGGGTCGTGCATCACGAGCGCCTGCTCAAGCCGCTGCTGTTGCTCTCGGCGAAGATCGGCCGACGTTCGGCCGCCAGTTCCACCCAGTATACCTCGACGGGAAGCCCGGATCTCGTCGCGCGAAAACCCCCGCCGTGTAGCGGAGCGACGACCGGGAGAAGCGGCGTGTCGGCAAGACCGCAGACGTCAGCCGCCGATCATGCTTCGCATGCTGACGTATCCGAGCACCAAGGTCAACGTCAATCCGGCAATGAGCCGCCGATGCCGGCGCCACCGGATCATGGCAAACATGCCCACGACGAAGACCAGCGTTGCGCCCGGATCGCCCCATGAGACCATCGGGTAGGCCCAGAGGCGATCGGAAAACGGCCACAAGAGCCGGAGCCCCCAATCGGAGAGTTGCGGATGTCCCGAGAACACCACGTCCGCCGCCAGGTGGCTCAACGACGCCACGACGCCCACGGCCACCCAGATCGACAGCTCGCCGAGGCGGAACACGCTGCGTTTGGGTGACGGTTCTTGCGAGGAGAGCGCGCGAAGGTGCCGTCCGGCGCACTCCTTCACGCGCTGGGCCAGACTGTACCGGTAGTCCAGCGCGGCCACCACGGCGCCTAGCGAGAGGCAAACCAGCAGATTGTGTCCCAGGGTTCGGTGGACGCGGTCGAACACGGCGGCGCCGAAGAGGATCCCCAGCCCGTCCCAATCCGGCAGCACGGCGACGAACCCGGCCATGGCAACGATCGGCCAGCCCCATCGGCGGTCCAGGCCCGCGGCCAGCGCCCCGTTGACGCCCAGCATGGCATGCTCGTAGGTGGTCATGGGGCGTCTCGCGAGAATTCCGGCCTTCCTCGGGTGTTGGGTTCCTCGCGCGCCGGTCAGTCCTTCGGCAGCGAAACCGGGCCCTGCCACTGGGCGGTCATCTTTTCCAGTTCCTTGCGGATTCCCTCCGGGCGGAGCCAGCCGAGGCCGCGGTTCTGGAGGTCTTGGAGGAGGCGGGCGAAGTCGTCGTCGTTCCACTGGGGCTTGTCGGTGCGGGTGAGGTGGTCTTGGGTGTAGGGGCAGTGGAGCGAGAGGAAGGTTTCCAGATGGGGGCGCGCCCGCTCGTCCCAGTCGGCCCAGCCGGGGAACTCGTACTCCCAATCGATCTGCCAAAGGCGGAGCGTGCCGTCCTCGCCGCCGGAGAGGGCGAAGCGGTTATCGGGGCTGAGAAAGACGGAGGTCACTTGGCTGGCGTGCCCCTCGAACACGTGTCGGCACTGTCCCGTGGCCACCTCCCAAAGCCGAATCGTCTTGTCCCGGCTTCCCGAAAGGGCCCAGAGGCCGTCGAGGCTGAGGAAGACGGAGCTGACCTGGGCCGTGTGGCCTTCGAAGACGCGCTCCGAGTGCCTGGTGGCCACGTCCCAGAGCCTGACGGTCCAGTCCTTGCCTCCGGAAAGGGCCCGGCGCCCGTCGGGGCTCAAGAACACCGACTGCACCCAATCGGTGTGCCCCTCGAACGCGCGGAGGCAGCGGCCGGTGGCGACGTCCCACAGGCGGAGGGTGTTGTCCTCGCTTCCGGAAAGGACCAGTCGGCCGTCGAGGCTCGGGCAGACGGAGTCGACGTAATTGTCGTGCCCTTGGAACGTTTGCAGGCAGCGACCCGTGGCGACGTGCCACACCTTGATGGTCTTGTCCCAGCTTCCCGAGAAGGCTCGGTGCCCATCGGGGGTGAGAATCACGGAGTTCACGTAGTTGCCGTGTCCCTCGAGCGTGCGGAGGCACTCGCCCGTGGCCACGTCCCATACGCGGAGCGTCTTGTCCCAGCTTCCCGACAGGGCCAGGCGACCGTCGGGCGTGAGGAAGACGGAGCGTACGCAATCGGTGTGCCCGTTGAAGGTCCGGATGCAGCGTCCCGAGTCCAACTGCCAGAGTCGGAGGGTTCGATCGCCGCTTCCGGAGAGAGCCCAGCGGCTGTCGGCACTCATCGCCACGGAGCGAACGTCGTCGTCGTGCCCCTCGAGGGTCTGCACGCACCAGGCGTCGCGCGGCGCCCGGCAGACGCAGCGGCGTCCGACCTCATCCCACAGCTCGAGCGACGCCTTGGCCACTTCGTATCCGGGGAGTGCTCGGGCGGTGCGGACCAGCTCCAGGGCAACGGCGTAGCGACCCCCGGCGATGGCAGCTCGGGCGCTCCGGCAGAGATCGGCAAACCGGGCCTGTGCCCGGCCGGCTTCTTCCGAGCTGGTCACGTGGCAGAGGAGGATGGGGGCGGTGAATCGACGCGTGCCGCAGATGAGCTCGAGATTCCAGAGTCGCAGTTTCTTGCCGGTGCTGGCCGAAAGCGCCCAGTGGCCTTTCGGCCCCAGGAAGACGGAATTGACCGGATCGGTATGCCCCTTGAGAGTCCGCATGCAGCGTCCGGTGGCGACTTCCCACAGCCGTAGCGTTTTATCGCGGCTTCCCGAGAGTGCCCAGCGGCCGTCGCGGCTGAAGCAGACCGACGTGACCGGGCCGGTGTGTCCACGGAACTTGTGGACAAGCTCACCGGTATCCGCGGCGTGCAGCTCAAACGAGAACTGATCCCCCTCGGTCACCTTCCACCGTCCGTCGCCACTCGTGAACCCGGCCGAGGGGGACGAGCCCCAGGTGATTTCGCGAAACGTCTGGCCGCGACCCTCCTGCGTGGCGTCGGTCAGGCGGAGCGTTCCGTTCTTGCCGGCCGACAGCTCCCAGCGGCCGTCGGGACTCCGCGAGGCGTGCTCGGTGGGGACGTCGAAGGTGAACTTCGAGCGTCCATGGGCCACGTCCCAGAGCCGCAGTCTCTCTTCGTCGATTCCGGACAGGGCCCAGCGGGCGTCGGCGCTCAAGAAAACGGTGGCTACGGAAGGAGGCTGCCCGGTGAACGAGCGGACGCAACGGGGCGCCTGCGCCAGGCGCGAGCGTGCCTCTTCCAGCGTGGTGCGGACCTCATCCCCGCCCCCCAGCACGGCGGCGTGCTCCAAGGCTTCCGCCGCAAGCTTCACCTCCCCACGCTCCAACTGAACCAGCCCGAGAGAATAGGCTGCGGACCAATCCTGGGCGCGCGTCTTGCGCAGCTCCTCCAGCTCCGTGATCAGGTCGGTGTCGGTGGTTCGACCCGCCCGCCAAAGCACCAGCCCACGATTATGGGTAACTTGCGGTTGCCACGGGTGTCGCTGCCAGGCCTCCTCCAACAGTTGGGCCGCTTCCTGTTGTTTGCCCAGGTCGAGAAGCGACGCGGCCCGATTGTTGAGACTGTTCGCCCTCAACTCGGTAGTCACCGGCTCCTGGCGAAAATAGGGTTTTCCCGCGATCAGCAGGTAGACTTTCGTCAGGTCTTCGACGACCTCCTCCATCGTCTGAGGCCGGGCGTCGGGATTCTTGTGGAAGCACTGCTCGATCAGAGAGGCCAACTCGTCGGGCACGCGCGGCAAACGTCCGTCCTCGGCGGGGCGCTCCAAATACGCCTGGAAGACATCCGGCGCAGTCTGCCCCCCGTAGCGGCAGGGCGCCTTGCCGCAGAACATCCCGAACACCGTCAGCGCCCAGGACCAGATGTCGGTCCGCCGCGTGAGCTTGGTCCGCTCGTCGTCGGGGATTCCGCTCTCCACCTCGACCGCGGCTTGGATCTGTTCCGGCGAACAGTAGGCCGGCGTCATCCCGCCCCAACTGACGACCATGCTGGCCTGCGTCGCGTCCGGGCTGACACGAGCGGCCGCCACCCGCGCCTTGGCCAGACCGAAATCGGTCACCTTGGGCACGTCGCCCTGCATCATCACGTTGCCAGGCTTTACGTCCTGGTGTATTAAGCCTTGTTCGTGGGCATAATGGAGGCCCCAGCCGAACTGGATGGCGATGTCCAGAATCCGCAACAGCGATTGCTCCGGTCCGTCCTCGTAGAGCTTCCCCGTCTGGAACCAGTCTTCGAGGTTGCCCCCCTCGACAAACTCGGCAAACACCCGCGGAATCCCGTCCACGCGACGCACGTAGTAGCAGCTCACGATGTTCGGATGCAGGCCCAGCTCGATCCACGTCTTGCACTCGCGCTCGAAGTCCCGCTTGCCCAGCTCGGTGTCGAAGCACTCCGGCTTGGGGCTCTTCACGGCGAGGTCCAGGTCCCAGCCCCGGTGATGGACCCGGTACACGACGCCCATGCCCCCTTCGGCGTAGTGCTTCGTCTGGCCCTCCCCGCCGTTGATCCGTTTGACTTCGTACACGTCGAGGATCACGTCGCCCACGTTCCAGATCTCGGCCGACTGACTCTCGGCCGGAGAGTGCGAGGCGGACTGCCGCAATCCTTCCCGCTCTCCGGGGTCCAACACCCGCGTCTCGAGGTCCGCTTCCGGAGGCTCCTTCAGCACGAAGGTGGTGCTGCACTTCTTGCACTGTCCCGTCTTGCCGACGTGCGTGTCCTCAATGCTGTACTGAGCGCCGCATTTCGGGCAAGTGACCGTGATCTTCGCCATCGCGACCGGCCTGAGCGGGAACGTGCGGTCTTCCGAGGGCGGGGACGTGCGTCAAATCGCCTTCGACTCGCGTGCGATCCGCCGTCGAGAGAGGACGGGATCCATCCCTTTGATGATATGCCACCCTTTTGGGTAAGTCAATTAACATGGCCGGGGGGACGACGGGCGCGGGCACCTCGCACCACCGCAAGGTGAACGGGCCCGGCCGTCGGACAACGACCGACTCGAACCGATCCATATGATGCGTCCCCAAGACAGAGGCCGATATACATCTATTAGGGGGGTATCTAGGGGACTTGGCGACCAGTTCGATCGTGAGGATGGAATGGCCACCTTACGGATCGGAATTGGACTGGGGTAGGAGGCACGATTTTGCTACCCTTCCGCCGCTGAGGATCTCCCATATCGAGTGGTTGGTTGGAGACTGGTTCGATGCCGACGCGACGCGCTTTAGCCACGGTGATTGGCCTGACCCTCACGGGAGCATGTCTGCTCATCTTGCCTGGCTGCGGGGCCCCGCCGCAAGCTTGTTTGGACGATTCGCAAGCGAAAGGCTCCGACGCCGGCGAGTCCGGACCCGACTCGAAGTGGCCCGATTCCGGCCCTGTCGAGCCCGATCTCACGGGAAGTCCGACCGGCGCCGCGCCGGAGCGGCCCCAACCGGGACCCGATTTGGCCGATTGGCCCGATTCGCCCCCCGAGAGGCCCGATGTCTGGCCGCTCCGCCCGGACGCAGGGCCGACCACCCCCCGCCTCGCCCCGATGGCACCTGGGCTCGTCCCCAGTGGCTCCATCTCGCCGTCTCCACCCACTCCGGGCACGCCAAGCGAGGGCCCCATGTTGGTCGCCCCGCGGGATCTGCCGGGCACCTCGCCGCCGATGATGGGTCGACCCCGGGCGAAGACGCTCGATCGGTCGCGCCCGTTGGCGGCCGCACCCAAACCGATGATGGCACGCCCGTCGCCACGCGAAGTCGGCGCGCCCGCGGCGATGGCGATCGGGTCCGAGCCGGGTTTGCCCGAGGCCGACTTCAGCCGCTCGCAACCCGAGCCCCGCCCGTCACAGCCCGAGGCCCCGCCGTCAGAGTCCGAGCCGATCGCCGCCCGGGCGAACGCCGGGCTACCGGCGACCGGCACCGAGGTGGGCGGCGCCTCCGAGGAGACGGCCTCGTCGGTCAACACGCGTGACGTCCACGGAGCGTCGGAAGCGGTCCCCGAGGAGGCGGGGTACGAGGTCGTCAAGGTCTTCTATGGCACGGATCGCAAGGCCGGCGAGGTCTCGGCGACGGAGCCCCAACGAAGCGAATACCTCGGCTGGCTCTATCTGACCGCGCTTTGCGCCGGGATCAGTGCGATCCTGATGCTCGCAGCCGCTCGGTTCAACGGGCGGTCCACGCTGCTCGTGTTTGCGGGGGCCGGCGTGGCGGCAACCGTCGTGCTGGGCGTGGTCACGACCCTGGTGCGGCTTCAGGGCGAGCCGGTCGGACCGCGTCCCGAGAGGACGTACGGCAACGAGCGCGGCGAGCTGGAGATGGGGATCTGCGAGGTGAGCATCCCCGAGCGACACGAAGTGGGCGCGGTGGAGCGTCCTTCCGTCTTTCGGTTGGAATTGCAGGAGGATCCCCGCCGGCACGTGGTCTTGCTGGGCATTGAGGAACAGCCGGCCGACGAGTTCTTCGCCGGTCTGCGGGACCGCGTCGACGCTTCCCGCAAGAAAGAGGCGTTCGTCTTCGTCCACGGCTTCAACACGACGTTCGAGGAGGCCGCTCACCGTACGGCGCAACTGGCCTACGACCTGCACTTCGACGGCGCCCCGATCTTCTTCAGTTGGCCTTCCCAGGGCGAACTGATCCAGTATGCCACCGACGAGACGAACGCCGATTGGACCGTGCCTCAACTCAAGGAATTCCTGATCGCGGTCGCCAAGCGCTCCGGCGCGGAATCGGTCCACCTGGTGGCCCACAGCATGGGCAACCGGGCGTTGACCTCCGCCCTCCAGCGGATCTCGTACGAGATGCGGGACGAGATGCCCCTGTTCAACGAGCTCGTGCTCACCGCGCCCGACATCGACGCCGACGTCTTCCGACGCGACATCGTGCCCGCCATCCTCCCCACGGCCGAGCGAGTCACCCTCTACGCCTCCTCCAACGACGAGGCGCTGAAGCTCTCGAAGACGGTCCACGGCTATCGTCGGGCGGGTGATTCGGGCAGCGAGCTTTTGGTGATCCCGGGCATAGACACGATCGACGTCTCGACGGTCGACACCAGCCTCATCGGCCACCTCTACTACGGCGACAACGCGACCGTGATCGCCGACATGCTCGACCTGATCAACCGGTCCAAGCCGCCGAACCTCCGCCCCTGGCTCCAGCCGAGGCGTTTCGGCGAGCTGATGTACTGGGTCTTCCGCGGCGATCCGGCCAGGCTCGAAATCTCCCAGCCGGCCTCGCCCTCGATTCGCCGGTAGCCTCCCCGACTGCGACCCTGTGCCCCCTACTGGCGGAGCGCTCCGTGCGGCACGCGAGCCACGCCTTCTCGAAGTGCACAAGCCGCACTGCTTGAATTGCGCGCCAGACCCTCTCGGCCGCAAGCCTCGGGAGAATCTGGCGGATCGGGTCTGCGAGCAGTACAATCTGGGCGTCGCTGGAAGACCGAGCCGTTGGCAGGGGCCGTTGCTGCGCCCATCTGTGGAGGGAAATCGCACATGAGCTTCACACGCCCGGGGATTCTTGCCGGCCTGCTGGTGGCCGCCGCGTTCGGCCCGGCGGCGCACGGACAGTTGACGCTCCAGACGCGCGATCTTCACCTCGCCGTCGGAAGCGAGGCCACGCTCGACAGCCTCACGTCGCTGCCGGAGGGAGTCGAGTACAGCGCCGTCTACGATGCGCCCGTGCTCCGCTTCAGCCGGACCGCCGGGCCGATCGGCGCGGTCTACCGGGGCAATCGCTCCTTTCCGGCGTCGCAGGCGATCCTGGACGGCGACAAGCTGACGGTCCACTACTCGGGGATCGAGCTGGCGGTCACCTACCGGTTGATCCGGACCGACGACTACCTGGCGCTCGTGCTCGAGTCGCTCGAAGGGGAACCGATCGATCGGGTCGACTTGCTGCAACTGAGGGTGAAGAAGCTGGCCCACGTCGGCCGCCTGATCAACGTCGTGTACGACGATGCGTTCGGGATCTGCCTCTGCGGAGGGAACGTGGCGACGAACGCCGAAATGACCGACCGGGGCGACTACGTGGTAATGAGGGCGACCGCCGAGAAAGAGGTCGGGCTGGTGGGCGGGACGGCCGTGCTTTTTGGATGTAAGGACCCGGCCGGCCGCTTCCTCGACGTGATGGAGGTCGTCGAGCGCGATTTCGACCTGCCCCCCGGCGCAAAATCCCGCCGCCTGCCCGTCCAGAACTACTCGTATCTCTGGGCCAGGCCCACCCCGGCCAACGTCGACCAGTACATCACGCTCGCCCGGCGGGGCGGCTTCCGCATGATCCTGTTCTCGCACTGGGCGTTCACCAAGGTCGGGCCGGGGCATTTCCCTTGGAGCCCGGATTACCCCAACGGCATGGCCGACCTGAAGAAGGTGACCGACGCGATCCGAAGCGCGGGCCTCAAGGTCGGCCTCCACATCCACTACAACAAGACCACGACGCGCGACGCGTACGTCACGCCCGTCCCCGACGACCGGCTCCACACGGTCCGCAGGTTCACCTTCTCCGCGGCGGTGGACGAGGCGTCGCAGACGATCCCCGTCCGCGAAAACCCCGGCGGCTGTGCCCTGGCCGACGGCATGCGGGTGCTCAAGGCCGGCAAGGAGCTGATCGCCTACGAGGGCTACACCACGACGCGACCCTACCGGTTCACCGGCTGCCGGCGCGGCCATCTGGGCACGGCGGCGAGCGGCCACCAGGCGGACGACGCGGTCGGCCTCCTGGACGTCGACACCTGGACCGCCTTCATTCGCTACGACCAGAACACCGACCTCCAGGACGAGACCGCCGGGCGGATCGCCGAGATCGTCCGCCAAACGGGCCCCTACGACCTGCTCTACTTCGACGGGGCCGAGGACGTCCATCCCCCGGCCTGGTATCACGTGGCCAACTCGCAGTGGCGCGTCTACCGGCTCCTGGAGCCAACGCCCCCGGCGTGCGAGGCGGCCGTCAGCACCCACTTCAGTTGGCACATGATCTCCCGCGGCAATGCCTGGGACGTAATCGCCGGCGTGGACGGGATGAAGGACTTCTGCGACGTGCTGCCGTGCCGTTCCGCCCCGGCGGCCGCCGAGGACTTCACGCGGATCGAGTTCGGCTGGCTGGGCCGGTTCGGGACGAGCGAGACGAGCTACGTCGGCCCCGACGTCCTGGAGTACGTGCTCAGTCGCTCGGCGGCGTGGGGCTGCCCCTTCTCGCTGTCGCTCAAGAGCCCGCGGGAGGTGGAGAACAATCCCCGCTGGGAGGATTGCTTCGACGTGATGAAGCGATGGGAAGACGCCCGGGTGGAAGGGAAGCTGAGCGACCGGCAGCTTGCGCGGCTGCGGAACGTCGCGCCGGAGCACCACCAGTTTTACCCCTGCCTGGTCGCGCGGCGCGTGTGGAAGCAGTACCTGGACAACCCGACCGAGGTCCAACGCGAGATCGTCGGCAACCGGCGGGAGCACCATCTCTTCGTCAACGAGGAGGGGCAGCACGAGCTGGTCGAGATCGAGGAGATCCCCAACGTGGCAGGCGGCTCGGTTAAGGCCTACCAGTTCCGTCGCCCGGCGCGCCCCGACGACGCCTATCTGCTCCTCTGGGCCGTCACGGACGAGGCCGAGCTGCGGCTCCCCGTGTCCCCCGATCGCCTCACGGCGATGCGTCCCCTCGGCAAGCGCTTGCCCGTGAAGCAGGAAGGCGGCCAGTCGGTCGTGCGGGTCGGCAGCCGGATGTATCTCCTCCTCCCCGGCATGAAAGCCGATACGGCCCGCGAGCTACTCGGCAGGGTGAAGTGAGCCCTACGGGGTGCGCTTCGACGACTACGGATTTTCGCACCGCGGGGGGTGGAAGGGCTCCGCTTGCGTGGTAGACTGTACGCTTCCGGGACGTCGTCCTTCTTCCGGAACCTCGTCCTTCGCGCCTCGCGTTCGGAGAGCGGCCCATGTCGTCCGCAGAACCGCCCGACTCGGGGAGATTCGGCCAGACCGACTGGAGCCTGGTGGGCCGGGCCGGTCGGGGCGGTCCGGAGGGGAGACGGCAAGCGTTGGAGCTGCTCTTGCCCCGCTATCTGCCGGCGCTGCGGGCGCACCTGATGCATCGCCGGCGGCTCTCGCCCGACTCGGCCGACGACCTGCTCCAGGAATTCGTGGCCAGCAAGATCCTGGAGAAGGACCTGATCGCCCATGCCCGGCGCAACGCGGGCAGGTTCCGCACCTTCATGCTCACCGCGCTGGATCGCTTCGCGCTGAACCGTCTCCGCGACGAGCAGGCGAAGAAGCGGTCGCCCGAGCACGGCCGCGTGGTGGCGATGGGCGAGCACATCGAGCACTTGCCGTGCGAGGAGCAGCCGGCCGAGGCGTTTCACGCCGCCTGGGCCCACCGCGTCATCTCCGAGGCCTTGGGGCGAATGCAGGTGCAGTGCGAGCGGTCCGGACGAGCGGATCTCTGGGCGGTGTTCGAGTGCCGGGTGGTGGGGCCGCTTTTGGAAGGGACCGAGCCGGTCGACTACGGCGAGCTGGTCCGGCGGTTCGGCTTCCGCTCTCCGAGCCAGGCCGCCAACGTCCTGATCACCGCCAAAAGGATGTACGCCCGGATGCTCCGCGACGTGCTCGCCGAATACGCCCGCGACGACGAGGAGATCGAAGCGGAAATCGACGATCTGAGGGAGATCCTTTCGCGATGCGGCCCGGCGTAGCTTGCTTGGCATGGGTCGCTCGGCAACCAGACGTGAGGTGGGCCGTGAAGAACGACGAGACTCGGCAGAGCGACACGAAGTCGCTGCTCAAGAAGACCCGGTCCCTGGCGAAGATGATCGACCTCGGCACGGACCCGCAAGGGCTCTGGGAGCCCGAGGAGTTGGGGACGATTCTCAAGCACCAGCTCGCGGCGCCCTTGGAGTTCGAGGTGATCGGCGTAGATCGGGCCGAGCTCCGAAAGCTCCGCTCGCAGTCCAAGACGCCCGCCGAGATTGAGACGTTCGGCGATCTCTTGGGCCATGCGCACCCGCCGGTGGCACTGCTCGAGCTGACCAAGCAGTTCGCCAAGGCGAGCTACGCCCATCCGGAAAGACCCCTGCCCGACGAAGTCGCGGCCGTCCTCTACGTGGCCAGCATCGTCGTGGCGCTGGTGCGGTGCGAAAAACGGATCACCCGGTTGGGCGACGACGGGCTCCAGTACGGGCTCGATCGGGCGCTCCGCCAAACCTGGCTCGGCGGCTCCACGCGCGGTCTCCTCGAAGAAGGCCGCCGGTGGATCGAGGCGCGGAAGTCGGACCGGGGGTAGTGCTGGCCGTCGCGGCTAATTCTCCCACGCGCCGGTCAGGTGCAGGTCGAAATCGAGGTTGTCCCCCACGTCCGCCGTGTCGTCGTCGGTGCCCGAATCGGCCCAGATCTCGTCCAGGCCGTACGCCCAGATCGTGTATTCGGCCACGGCCTCGTCGCGGAGCATGACCCAGTCCTCGCCGCTTGGATCGCCGTCCCGGGCTTGCAGGTAGTCGTCGCCCGTCGAATCGTACAGGTAGCCCACGTCGGTGCCGCCGCTGCCTTGCTCGGCGTATCCGTACACGGTGCGGAAGGACTTGGCTCGGTTATAGAACCCGTTGCCGTAAAGCTTGGCTTCGGTGGGCCACGCCTTGAAGGTGTCGTTGCCGCTATCGTCGTCATAGAGTTGCGCGACGTCCTGCCCGTGGTCGACGCCCGAATACGCGTGCACCTGGGCGAACGATTTCGCCCGGTTATAGAACCCGTTGCCGTAGAGCTTGGCCTCCGTGGGCCACGCCCGGAACGTGTCGTTTCCCGCGGGGTCGTCGTAGAGTCCGGCGATATCATTGCCGTGGTCGACCCCGGAATAGGCGTGGACCTGGGCGAAGGATTTCGCCCGGTTGTAGAAGCCGTCGCCGTAGAGCTTGGCCTCGGTGGGCCACGCGTAGAACGTGTCGTTTCCCGCGGCGTCGTCGTACAGTGAGGCGACGTCGAAGCCGTGACCGACGCCGGAGTAGGCGTGCACTTGGGCAAAGGATTTCGCCTGATTGAAAAACCCGTCGCCGTAGAGCTTGCCCAAGGTGGGCGCCGCGTAGAACGTGTCGTCTCCGGCGGGGTCGTCGTACAGCGAGGCGACGTCAAAGCCGTGGTCGACGCCCGAATAGGCGAGCACCTGGGCGAAGGAAGACGCCTGATTGTAGAATCCGTCGCCATAGAGCTTGGCCAGGGTGGGCGAGGCGTAGAACGTGTCGTCCCCGGCGGGGTCGTCGTACAGATACGCGTTGTCGGTCCCGCCATGCTGGCCCTGATAGGGTATCGCGTAGACCTGCTCGAACGATTCCGCATAATTGAGGAACCCAGTGCCCTCTCGCTGCGCCCAGGTGGGGTACGCCGTAAACGTATCGTCCCCGCTCGCGTCGTCGTACAGGTAAGCCCTGTCCGTGCCGCCATTCCCGGCGTATGCGTACACTTCGTCGAAGCCTACGGCCCGGTTGTTGAACGTGCCCGCGTTGTCACGCAGTCTTGCCGAGTGCGACCAATAGGCGAAGAAATCGTCGTTGCCGGCGGAGTCGTACAGGTACGCCGTGTCGTAGCCGCCGTTGACGGAGTAGACGTGGACCCAGCGGAAGCGGTTTGCCTGGTAAAAGCCCCCTCCGTCGGACTCCAGGGTCACGTGGTCAAAGGGCGCGATCAACTCATCGTCTCCGGCGGTATCGTAGAGGTAGGCCACGTCGGCCCCGCCCTCCAGGTTCCAAGCGACAATTTGTCCTGCCCCGCGGGCCCTGACCGTGTACGCGTTTTCCATCTTGAATTCGGCACTGTTGGAGTTCGCGTCGATGGTAACTACATCGTCTCCTGTCGTGTCCCAGATGACCACGTGGTCTGCTTCATCCGCGCCATTCATCACCACGTTTCCGGTGAAGTCGCCGAGCGTGTGGACATGGAACGTGTCCTGATCCGTGGAACAAGTGAAGCTGAATCCGTCAATGCTGGCAATGGGAATGAGGGGCAGCAATGACGTGTGGATCTGGATTTTGAGGTTGTCGCCGATCCGCGACGCATACAGGTAATCTGCCGTGCCGTCGTCCTTCTGATCGCCCGGGGCGGGGTCGTCGTTGGCGTCGAAGTCGGGGAATCGTTCCATGAGGTATTCCGTCGCCTCGACCGCGTCGACCAGACCGTAGCCGGTCAGGTAGTCGAAGCCGGCACCCTCCATATCGACTGCGGTCGATTCCAAGGCAGAGGCGATCCCCGCGGGCGTGGCCGCGGGCGCCGCTTCCAACATCAGCGCTGCCAGACCCGCAACATGCGGGGCAGCCGCGGACGTGCCGAAGAAGTTCGGATAGTTATCGGAATCCGTGTCGCCGCACAGATACCGATCAGGAGCGCCAGGAGGAAGAGGAATATCCGCACCGAAGAATGTAGTGTTCCCCACGTCGGGACCGACCACGTCAGGTTTCATCCGGTCCTCCGGGGTCTGGAGCCGGTTTCCCTCGGTGTCGAAGAGGATATCCGTGCCACCGAGGGCGGTGAACGATTCGGGTTCGGGCGGCGACGTGCCAAACTCAGGTGTCTTGTAGTAGAATGCCGCGCCGACCGCGATCGCTCCCGCAGCGTTGGCGTGGCCGAAGAGCGTAGGACTGTTGGTGGCGTATTCGAAGTTTGTCCCGTCGCCGAAGTTGACATATTTCATCAGCCCGGGCGCCGACTGTCCATCCTCCCAAACCATCAAGATCTGATACTGTGCCGGCGATCCGCTAGTATTCGTGAACTGGACAAGCTCGACGGGATCGCCGTCCATATTGTCCGAATTGTCATCCCACACAAGATTGCTTTGCGAGTCGATGATGTAGACATCCATGTTGTTCGCCGAGCCAACCCCGCCAGTTACCGATGCGAAGGGCTCGTCCCACTGGAACGAGAGCAGAATCTGGTCTTGGGACCCAAGGGTAAAGGTTTGCGAAACGTCGACGCCGGCGCCGGGATCAAAATCGTGGAGCACTCCGACAGGCACGTCATCTATGTAAAGCACGTAGCCAGAATCCCTGAAGGCACTTTCGTAGGATTGGCTCGCTTGGTTGCCAGCGGCCGAGAAATACGCGACGTTCTGCGCGACCACGTCGTTCACTGCCTGCGCGACCAGGCCGTCCATGAACATGGGCTCGGCAAAGTAAATGACGTCGTCAACGATGACGTCTGCACCGGAATCGGCAAGCTCGCGCATAGCAGCCGCGAATAGTACCTGCGGACTTGCGTCAAAGAACGCAGTGTGAAACGCTAGTTCAGCACCTGGCGCCACGTCGTGCACGATTTGAAGCATGGCGCGGCCTTCGTCGGCGCCGTTCGAATAGCTATCGTCCAGAACGTCCACGTCGGCCTCCCAAGGGTCGTTCGGCTGCCGAGGAAGCGCGGGGAGGTCGCCGGACTCGGCATCGTCCGCACCGTCGGTTAGCGCTGACTCGTCGCGGTCAAAGCTGTCGGACAGCACGCCCACTGTTATACCCGCCCCGTCCAGTCCCTCCTGGTCACGCAGGTCGCTTGACAACTGCGCAATGTCCCCCTGCGTGGTTACGGAACCCGCGAAAGTGACCGCAGGGGACGGCGGCGCCACGAAGCGGATTCCACGGACGTCAGCCAAGTCTCCCATCGCCTCAATGGGCAACCATCCGCCCACCGTGTACGCACTCATCCCCGCGATCTGTAGTCCGATTGCTTCCAGCCTCTCGAGAAACGCAGTGTTGCTATACTGTACAGTCTCGCCGTCGATCGTCTCTTGCCAAACGATGCGCTCAATGGCAACGATGTCGACGCTGATCCTGCCGGAATTTACTTTCACAAGTGGGTTGCTGGGCGTGAAGTCCGCTGGTTGACCGCCCCCCACGATCATTTGCTCGTACTCCCAGTACGCTCTGGCGAGCGGTCCTCCGAGCTTGTCAGCCAGCGGATCGGATCTGTAATCGTACGCATCCGTTCGGACAAGACGGATCGACTGATCGTCCGGCCCCTCGTTATGCGTTACTCCGGGCGAAGGGGGCGCGACGAAGCGAATCCCGGGCACCTGAGCCAACTCGTCCAGCGCCGCAATAGGCAGCCATCCGCCCACCGTGTACGCACTCATCCCCGCTATCTCTAGTCCGATTGCGTCCAGTTGCTCGAGGAAGGCAGTGTTCCTGAACTCCAGAATCTCGCCGTCGATTGTCTCTTGCCAAACGATTCGCTCAATCGCAACGATGTCGACGCTGATCTTGCCCGAATTGACTCTCAAAAGGGGATTGCTCGGGGTGAAGTCTGTGGGATCCCCGCCCTGTGCGATGAATGCTTCATACTCCCGATATGCCTCCGCCAGCGGCCCGCCCAGTATCTCAGCCAACGGGTCCGACCTGTAGTCATAATAAGAGTCCCCCGGGACAATGTAGATGCCTTGTGCCTCGTCGCCGCCCGTTTGCGGCGGCGTGGCGTCCTCGATCAACGTGCCACTGCCCACGGTGCCGCCGTAGGCTGGCCACACAGAACGTACTACGCCAAGCGCGGCGAGGTCATCGATGGCGTCGGCACGCAACCAACCACCGGTCAGATGACCTGACGCTCCGCTCACTTCCAGTCCAGCGGCTTCGAGTTCGCCGATGAGTTCCGCGTTTGTAAGGCGCTCAAGGTCGCCCCATTCGTCAACCCGGTCGTATGTAAGCGGCTCGATGGTGCTCACCTCCACAGCAACGCGCCCGTCCTCGAAGCGAAGAAGACCGTTGCTAGGCGTAAACTCGGAGGGATCTCCCCCACGCTCGACGAATGCTTCGTATTCGAAATGGAGATACGTCAAATCCCATCCCATTTTCGCCATGGGCCCGTCCTTGTTTTCGCCCATCGCCTCCCGCGCTAGTTCGTCGATCGTAGGGTCGGGATCTGCTCGCGGCACGCTCGTGTCATCTATGACCGTCATCGGGCCACCACCCACAAGCACCATGGTCGGCTGCACGCGACTGCTGGCTTGCCCAACAGTGTCCTCTTCCTCAGCACTGGCAGGCAAGCTGCCAGTGGCACCCGGCGACATCCAAGGTGGGAGCAGCAACTGTGGCCCCTGCGACACCTGAGGCTCTGTATCGTCGCCGTGGGTTACCGGAGTGGTGGCGTAAACAGTGCCAACACCGTTGAGTGCGGCAAGCTCGTCGATCGCGTCGAACGGCACAAAGGCGCCAAGGGTAATTCTTCCCAACGCAATTACCTCGAGTCCGATTGCCTCCAGTTCGTCGATGAAGGCCTGGTTCACCATCTCCACGACATCTCCGAATTGATCAACCTCTTCCCACGTGACTGGCTCGTCCGCAAGGATATCCACGGGAACGCGATCGCCGACCACCCGCAGGTCGGGGTCGCTCGGGACGAAGTCATCCGGTTCGCCTCCAGCGGCAATGAACGCCTCGTACTCGTAGTGCAGCCGGGCTAGATTCATCGTGACGATCTCGGACAGATTCCTGCCGTCCGGGAGCTCAATAAGTGCCCAAGGTGGGAGCACCAAATCCGGTCCCTCCTGCGAGGCGGCGAGGGCAGTATCGTACCCTGCGTCCGAGGGGGACTGCCAAGCGGACTGGATGTTCCCAACATTGTCATCACCCACCCCCAACGCGTACTCGTCCGGCCCGTGGTCGGCGGCCGGACTGACCGACAGGAGCCTCCGCTGTTCCAGCGGCTCCAGCCGGGCGCGGCGGTGGGTGGGACGGGCGAGACGGCGGGTGTGGCGACGTGTGGCGGTCAATCTGGCGAAGAGCCCCATGGTAGTACCCCTTTTTAGTGCCAGGACTGCTGCGACCCCCTCCGGAGGACGTGGCGACGATGCCCGAGGGGCGTGCCCCCCGTTGGTAGAGAGACTCATCCTTATTCTGCGCAGGTTCCCTCCGACTTGTCAATAGAGAGGCACTGGATTTTTTCTCCCAAGGGCAAAAACGCGGGCGCGTGGCCAGGAGTAACTACAGTAATCGGGGGGGTCGTGAGACCCATCCTGGTCGTACCCAACCCCGCCCTGGGGGTGCGCACCGCAGGGTTGACACCCGATAGAGAGCCCAAGAACGAACGAAAGGCGGCCGCACGCGTTGTGCGGCCGCCCTCGGTCGGCGTCACCCGATTCTTGGCCAGGTTAGCTGGGGGGCCTTTGCACTTCGTAGGCGAGGCTCTCGAGGAAACGTCGGGCGGCGATGTAGTCTTGCTGGGGGACTTCGCGGACGCGGGTCTTCAGTTGGGCCAGCATCCCGTCCGTTGCCTGCTTGGCGTATCCCACGGCATCAGAATGCAGGTTTCCGGTGACGGTCCGTTGGGCGAACACGTTCTCCAACGCGGCCCGGAAGGCACCGTACTCCTCTTCCTGCAACAGCGTGGGCCAGGCGATCGCCCCAGTCGTGGTGTTGACTTCGCTGGGGCTGAGGCGATCGGGCCTACCCGCCGCGGCGATTCGCTCGAGCTGCTCGGCCGTGGGGCGCGGTCCGCGCTCGGCGGCACGCTCCTGGCGGTTCTTCTCCCGCATCGCGAAGTAGCTGTCGATCCGTTGCTCGCGGTTGTCGATCTCGCGGCCGGCCGCCTCGGCGTGGACCACCCGGGCCTGCGCGGTCATCAGGTTGTAGTAGCCGTGGGCACTGACCGCCGCGGCATGCCCTCGCGCGAAGCTCTCGGCCGCGGTGGAAGCGTGACGCACGGAGTTCCAACCCCAGGCCGGGCTGGGGACGTAGTAGACCGGTCTGGACGGGTAATAGGGTTGGATGTTGTGGAGCGTCGCGTGGGGAGCCGCGGCGGTGGGAGGAACGGGGGGCTGCCCTTGGGCCACCGTGGCGCAGGCGAAGAGCAGGATCGCCAGCGCGATTCCCATTTCTGCCGAGATCACCATCATGGGGCCGAAGTAGGTGAGATTCCTCATCGCACACTTCCTTCATTTTTGAGCACGAGCTGAGTTGTCGGGGCGGGCCGGTCGGGAGCGAGAATGGGAACCGTGCCGAGGCTCGCGTCGTTCTGGGACATAGGACGTTGCCATGGTCGTTTCCTCCCTTTCCCTCCACCGTTGTATACCCAGGTTGCCCGGCGATCCTGCGCGGCGGTCGAAAAAGGGCCGCGAGGGCCCGGGTGGTGGAAGCTGCCTTGAGACAGCGGGCTAACGTATTTTGGTCAAAGAGGTTGCGCCGAGGCGGAGCGAACGAGCCGGGCGGTCGGAGTGCCTGATTCAGCGGCGTTCGGCCCGCTTTTCTCCCCCCTCCCGAGAGGGGCCGCGGGTCTGTTGCGTTGAACGGTACGGGGGCTATAATCCCAGAGAGTGGGGGGGATTCTGCGTCGGGTTGGCTGGGACAAATCATGGCGGTCACTCTTGAGCAGTTCGTCGAGAATCTGACCCGAAGCGGCCTCTTCACGGCGGAAGAGATCGAGTCGTTTCAGGAGAGTTTGCCCCCCGAGCGACGCCCGAAGGACGTTCAGGGCCTTGCGCGGGAGCTGATCCAGGCGAAGCGGCTCACCCGATACCAGGCGGCGGCCCTCTACCAGGGGAAGACGAGGGGCCTGGTCCTCGGCGAGTACGTGATCCTGGAGAAGATCGGCTCCGGGGGCATGGGCAAGGTGTACAAGGCGGAGCACCGGCGGATGAGGCGCCTGGTGGCGATCAAGATCCTGCCCCCCTCGGCCGTGGATTCGCCGGACGCGGTGCGACGGTTCTACCGCGAGATGCAGGCGGCTGCCCAGCTTTCGCACCCCAACATCGTCACGGCCTACGACGCGGGCGAGCACGAAGGCGTTCACTACCTGGCGATGGAGTTTGTCGAAGGCCGAGACCTGGGCAAGATCGTCAAGCATCACGGACCGCTGTCGGTCCAGTGGGCGGTGGATTACGTGCTCCAGGCCGCCCGGGGACTGGAGTATGCGCACTCTCAGGGGGTCATCCATCGCGACGTGAAGCCGGGCAATCTGCTGCTGGACACCAAAGGGACCGTCAAGATCCTCGACATGGGGCTGGCCCGGCTGGGCCGGCAAGGGCTGGGAGAACACGAGCCGGCGGCGGCGTCGCAGTTGACCGGGACCGACCGGGTGATGGGCACCATCGACTACATGAGCCCCGAACAGGCCGAAGACACCCACAACGCCGATCATCGATCGGACGTCTACAGCCTGGGGTGTACACTGTACCGGCTCCTGACCGGCGAGCCGCTCTACACGGGCACGACGCCGATGAAGAAGCTTCTGGCGCACCGCGAGGCCCCGATCCCTTCGCTCTGCGAAGCCCGGGCGGACGTGCCGCCGCAGTTGGACGCCGTCTTCCAAAGGATGGTGGCCAAGCGGCCGGAGGACCGGTATCAGTCGATGGGCGAAGTGATCGGCGCGCTTGGGTCGTTCGCATCAACCGGCGAGTCCTCTTCCACCGATGCCGCCCTCTCCTCGTTCCTCAAGCACCTCACCCACGGCGAACCGGCGGTCAAGCCGGCGCCGCCGCCGGTGGGCGACGACACGCTCGGCGCCGGAGAAGCGGAGGCAACCGATGAAAGCGTGACGACGAAGGTGGTCCGCGCGCTCGGCCGAAGGAAGCTGGCCTCGCTGGGTATCGGCGGTGCCTTGGTCGGGCTTTTCGCGGTGCTGGGTCTGACTTACCTCTTCATCGGCGGAGGGGGGGAGGAAGACGGGGAGCCGCCGCCGGCCATCGCCGCGGCCGACGAGGGCCAGACCGAGAAGCCCGAAGAGGCCGATCAGACGTCGCCTCCCGACGAGACGAAATCGGGCAGCGATTCGAAGGCGAACGAGGAGCCGGCAGAAAGCGACGCCCTCGAGTGGCAAGGGGCGTGGATCGACACGGAGGCGAAGGCCGCGTCGCTCGTCGTGGAACAGCGTTTCGGCGAAGCCGTCAACCTGTACAACGCGCTCAGTGAGAAATACGACGCTCTGCCGCTCCAGTTCCGCACCAGCGAGGCGGTCAAGAAGGTGCTCGAGGGGGCGGACCATGCCTGCCGAGAGATCGAGACCCGTGCCCGAGGGCTTTGGAGTGAGAAGCGATTCGCCGAGGCCCGCGCGGCTCTGCGCCCCGTCATCGAGAACCACGGCGTCCAGCGCAACGTCCAAGCCGCCCGAGAGCTCCTCGAAAAGATTGAAGCCGCCGAGGAGCTGGAGCGGCGGCTGGCGGCGACCGCCCAAGAGGAGCGGGCCAAGGAGCAGGCCAAGGAGCGGGAGACGGAGCGACGCCGTCAGCTCGATGCCCGGTACGCGGAGGCCGTGAAGCCGGCCGAGCAGTTGGTGGGCGCCTGGGATTTCCGCGGCGCCGCCGGGGTCCTCGAGACGCTCCGTTTCGACGAGAAAGAGCTTGCGTCGCGCCTGGCCGGGCGCCGCGCCCAGATCGAGCGTCTGATACCTTTCAAGGAGCGAATGATCGAGAGGATCAAGACGGCGGACCCGCCGTTGACCAAGCTTGCCCTGCAAGTGCGGGGCGCCAACGGCGAGCTGATCGAGGCCGACGAGCGCGGGATGACGGCTCGCCTGAAGGGGGACAAGACCGAATCGCTGGCCTGGCGGGATCTGACGCCCAAGGCGGTCCACGAGCTGGTCGCCCTGGTGATCGACGACCAGAGCGCGGACGACTGGCTGGCGGCGGGGTTGCTGGCCACGGTCGCCGGAGACACGACCGGGGCCGAGAAGCACTTCCAGAAGGCGAAGTCGCTGGGAGCGAACATCGATTCCTATCTGGGCGCGTTGGGGGCGGCCGCGCTTGCCCGGGCCGCGACACTGCTGCGAGAAGACAAGTTCGACGAAGCCGAGGCCGAGCTGGCGCGCGTCGAGGGCGACTATGGCGACACGCCCTGGTTCACCGACAACAAGCAGATGGTCGAGACCATGCGGGCCACGATTCGCGAGGGGGCGGATGCGGCCGAGGTGGAGAAACTCTACCGAGAAGCGGTGGAGCTGTTCAAGAGCGGGGACTTGTTCGAGCTGCGCGATCGGATCGAGAAGCTCCGATCCGGCTACCCGAACGCCCCCCTCCTGGCCGACCCCGATCGCAAGCCCTCGCTTGCCGAATTGGAGCAGGCGGTCGCGGCGCTGGGGAAGCGGGTCGCCGTGCGGAGCGATGGCCAGGGCGACTACATCAGCGTGCAGCAGGCCATCGACGCCGCGGAGCCCAACACGTTGATCGAGATCGAGGACAACGGTCCCTACAACGAGAGGATCGTCGTCCCGCAACCGAAGCAGGGACTGACGATCCGGGGCGCCAACAACTGCTGGCCGATCATCACGTCGGTGGGGCCGATCCGGGACTTCGACGTGCTGGTCTCCGTGTTCGCCCCCCAAACGACCCTCCAGCGGGTGATCCTCGTGCACGGGACGCCGGCCGGTGACAGGCCGAGCTGCCTTGCCGTCGAGGCCCCGGCGTGCCGGCTCCGCTCGGCCATCGTGTTCGTCCAAGGACTTCCCGAGGGCTTCCGAACCCAGTTCGGAAACGCGGAGTGCCAGGTCGAGAACTGCATCTTCGCCGCCAACGGGATGTTCTGGGGTCGCGTCGTCTTTCGGAACTGCCTGATGCTGGGCGACGTGATGCACGCCGACCGGGCGTGCGATCTGCGCCATTGCACGATCGGCAAGGATCTCTCGCTGGTGAACCCGGCCAGCATGGTCGTCGACTGCATCGTCGGGAAGATCAACGTCAACCGAGACGGTCATCGGATTGACAACTGTATCGTGGCCGGGGCTATTCCGCCAGACAGCACGAACTGCGCCACCGCCGCCCCGCGGTTCCGCGATCCGGTCAAGTTCGATTTCAGCCTGATGCCCAACAGCCCCGGCGTCGAAAAGGCCTCCGACGGCGGCGACGTCGGCTGCGAGTATTCGCAGGAAATGATCGATCTCTGCAAGCAGGCTCTCGAATTGCGCAAGCAATTCACGATCAAGTTCTGAAGCCGCGGCTTCCAGGCAGAGCCCGGGAACCATGCCGAAGCCGCGGCGTTCTCAGGGGATATCCACCCAGGTCCGTCGCTGGGACGAGCGATAGATCGCCTCGATGATCTGGGTGGCTTTCATGCCGTCGGGGCCGGTGAATTGCGGCGGGCGGTCTTCGATGACGGCGCGGGCGAAATCGTCGACGAGCGGCTGATGGCCGTTCTCGGGCCTCGGGAGTTGGCGACGTTCGGTGTCCCGGCCGCGGGTGATCACCACTTCGGGGTCATCGCCGCCGTACAGCGAGGCCTCGGCATCGGTTCCCAGGATGCGAATCTCGTCGGTGCGGTGCTTGCTGTTCCAGTGGAACGAGCCGGTGAACTGCGCCCCGCCGGCCAGCTCCATGAGGACGTTGGCGGAGTCCTCCACCTCGCAATCGTGCGTCAGGGTCCGCACGTCGGCCACAAGCCGCCGGGGCAGGTCGAACCACCACGCCAACAGGTCCAGTCGGTGGCAGCCGACGTCGGCAAGGACGCCGCCGCCGGAGAGCTCGCGCTTGGTACGCCAGGCTCCCGGGGTTTGCCGATCGGGATGATACCAGCTCGATAGCGCCATCCGCACCGAGATGACTTGGCCGAAATCCCCCCCCTCCAGCATCCCTTGGACGAGCTGAAAGCGGGACCAGAACCGGCGATAGTAGGCCACGGCCAAGCGCCGGCCGGTCTGGCGGGCGACCCGGCACATCTCGCCCGCACGGGCTGCGTCCAGGGCCATCGGCTTCTCGACCAGGACGTCCTTGCCGGCTTTGAGGCCGGCGATCGCATGCGGCGCGTGCCGGTGGACGGGCGTGGCCAGGTAGACGGCGTGCACGTTCGGATCGGCCAGCATCCGGTCCACGTTTCGGTAGACCCGGGTGGGGGCCAACGACTCGAGATCCGCGTTGCGTGCGTGGGGGTCTCGCGTCACACAGGCGTAGAGGGAGCTGTCGGGCTGCTGGAGAATGGCCGAGGCCACTCGTTTGCGAACGATGTCGCCCAGCCCCACGATCGCCCAGTTGACGGTTCCTTGTTTCGCCACGTGGAAACGGCTTTTCGTCGAATCGAGACGCCGTGTTCGGCCACCCAACGGATCACGACTGTCATCGTCGATGACAGCCACGATCCGCTCTCTTATCTTCCCTTTGCGTCTCAGCGCCTTTGCGAGAGACTTCTCAGTCCTCGTCTTCCCTGCCCAGCCATCGCGAAATCATCCCTCGGATGCGCCCCCAACCCCTCTTGTTCTTCGCCAACCAGATGAGTCCGTCCAGTGCCCGATCCTGGTCATCGGACTCGGCCAAAGGGTCATCTTCGGTTTGCTCGCCGGGAGCCGTCGGCGGGGTTTCGGCCGGCTCGGTCTCCGCCCACCATTCCTCCTCCGCGGATGGGGGCAGGCCGTCTGGGACCGACGGTGGCTGGGGTGCCAGGAGGGCAGGTTCCTCGTCGAGGCGGTCAAACGGCGCGGCCGGTTGATCCTGCGGATACTCCCGCTCTTCCTGCCCCGCTCGCTGCGCCGCCCAGAGTTCCTTCTGCGAATGGAGTTCCTCGGAGCGAGCTTCGAGCTCTGCCCGCGTGTTCTCGAGCTCGGCTTCCCGTCGGACGAGTGCGGCTTCGGTGAGAGCGATCTCCTGCTCGTACTGCTCCTGTTCGCGCTGGGCTTCCTCCCGTTCTCTCTCGACGGCCGCACGCTCGCGTTCATACTCTTCCTGGTGACGCCGCCACTCCGTTTCGGCCCGCCCCTTTTCGGCGATCCACTCATCCCGGCTGCGCTGGAGCGACTGTCGTTGCGACTGGAGTTCGGCCCGCAGGGCGGCGAGTTCCTCGGATTGACCGGCCAGCGTTTGCTCCGATTGAGCCCGCTCCCGCTCCCAGGAAGCGCGCTGGCGGTCGAGATCCTGCCGCTGGGACGCAAGCCGGCCGGTCTCCTCGTCGAGCTGAAGGCGGGCCGCGGCCAGCTCGGATTCTCGCCTCTCTCGCTCCGACTCCCACTGCTCCCGTTCGGAGCGAAGCTGCTGTTCCAGCTCATCGAGCTTGCGGCGGCCGCGTTTCGACCGCACGGTGCGCCGTTTCAGGAGCTCTTCGTTCCGCCGCTGCCACTCTTGTTCCTGCCGTTTCTGCTCGGCGGTCCATTGTTCACGCTGGCGATAAAACGCCTGACGCTGTGACTCGAGCTCAACGCGCCGGCTGTCGAGCTGCGAGAGTCGCTCCGCAAGCTCTTTTTCCGTCCGCGCCCTCTTCTCCTCCCAGGAAGCGCGCTGGAGCTGAAGCCCCTGTCGTTCGGAGGCGAGCCGGGCCGCCTCCTCATCGAGCCGACTTCGCAGCTTGGCCAGCTCCTCCTCATGCTCCCTCCGATCCGCCTCCCACTGCTCCCTTTCCCGCAGCAGCTTGTCCTCGCGTGCTTCGAGCTCGGCAAGAAGCTTGTCGAGTTGCGATTCCCTTTCGGACCGTTCGGCTTCGCTGCGTGCGCTTTGTTGCGCCTGCTCTTCGAGTTGGCGTTGCGCCTCCTGCTGCTTTCGGACCAGCGCGGCCTCGAGGTGCTCGATTTCTTCTTTCCGCTTCTCCCACTCGGCGTGGAGCTCGTTCCGCTGGGCGATCCATTCGTCGCGACTCTGCTCGAAGGTCTCGCGCTCGGACTTCAGCTCCGCCCGCTCCCTGGCCAGCCGCTCCGATTCCCTGGTGAGCTGTCTCTCCCTCTCGACTCGCTCCTCCCCCCAAGCGGCTCGGGCGCCGTCGAAATCCCGTCGTTCGGCGGCAAGCCGGGCGGCCTCGTCCTGAAGCTCGCTACGGAGCCCGGATAGCTCCTCATCGGTTTTCCTCCGGCCCGACTCCCGCTGCTCGCCCTCCGAACGAAACCGGCTCTCTTGCCGCTCGAGCGACGCCGCTTGTTCGGTGAGCCGGGCTTCGGTCGCCTGTTGCTCTGCGGCCCAGGCGGATTGCTGACTCTGGTGCTCACGCCGTTCGGCATCGAGCTTTTGACGGTCCGAGTCGACCTGAGCCTGCTGGCGGGCGAGCTGTTCGGAGCGGGCGGTCAGCTCGCTTTCCATCCGACGCCGCTCGCTCTCCGAGGAGTCGCGGTCGGTTTCCAGCCGCTGTCGTTCGGATGCGAGTTGGGCCGCCTCTTGGTCGAGCCGGGAGCGACGCTCGACCAGCTCCGCCTCGTGCGAGACCAACTCCTCCAGGCGGCGAGTGAACTGTTGCTCCTGCCTTGCCCTTTCTTCCTCCCACGCCGCGCCGGTGTCCTCGAGATCCTCCTCCTCTTCCGGTGCGATTTGGGATGCCTCGGGCTCAACGGGGCTGACACCAAGCAGCACCGCCGGCGCGTTGTTCCGTGGCAGATCCTCACCGAAATCCGCCGGATGACTTTCCGACAGGGTCACGTACGTCAGGTCAACATGGCCCAGCTTCAGGCAACAACCGATCGGAAGCTCGACGACGTCGACGGGTTGGCCGTCCAACTGGGTCCCGTTCCCGCTCAGCAAGTCAACCACCCAGAGCGTGCCCGAATCCCAATACATGACACAGTGAGAAGCGGACACCGTGTGGCTGGTCAGCCGAATCTTGCTGGAGCGATGGCGGCCGACGAGGGTGATTTGGCGGGTGAGCAGGCGTCGGCCGATCTCTTCGCCCTGCACCGTCGCCGCGACCACGGGAAAGGGGGCCACGGCGCTTCCCTTGGCTTCCAGGTCGTACCCGGAGTCCGCCGGCGTCTTCACGTCTCCCGAGAGTCGGGCCGAAAGCTGGTAGGGTCCCAGCGTGAGCCTCTGTTCGGGGTGAAGCCAGCCGCGCGAGGACGGCCTTCCGAAGTAAGAGGGCGAAAGACTCACACAGAAAATGCCATCCTCGGTCGCGTGGAGATACAACCCCCTCGGCCGGACTCGCTTGTCCCGCAGCACGATTTCCGAGGATTCGTGGGAGCCGACGCGCGCGAACGGCCTCTCGATGGTCGTCGAGGAACGGCCTTCCGGACCGTCCAGCGTGATCAGCAGCTTGCGATCGCACCAGTATCTCGCGCGTGTCGTCACGGCCGACTGCGATCCTTCCACGACGGGCACCACGTTGTGTCTCTGTGTGTATCCGATGGATTGCGACTGCCGAGCCATCTCGTTCAGTCCCCCCGTCCCCGATCCGAATGCCGGCAAAGGAGACCATTTTCCATTGTAAGCGGCGCCTGCCAATCGATCAACAAATACGGGCTGTGCCGGATGTTCACCCCACAGCTTGCCTCTCTGCGCGGCGGAATCCTCCGAGAACCCACATCCTGTTGGAATAACAAGACTTACGCGAAGCGCGACCGCTCCAACGACGCTCCGCTTCAGGCAGGCGGAGGGCTTCGGCCGGCGCTCGGATCGCCGGGCTTCTCGCTCAGCCCGGCATGCCAGCCATCGACGCCCAAGCACTTGGCCTTTCCCCCTAGAAGCGGTAGCCCGGACTGGTTCGATGCACCGAGACCCACGGTCCGCCAGACGCCAGCCCCGGTCGTCACCGTGCCCCACCATAGCCCGGATATCCACGGCGGCGCGGGTCGCTGCGCTTCCGAGGCGACTTCCACGAGCTTGGATGGCAGAACGACCCGCAGTCGGAAGCTCGGTGCCCCAAGGTCCGGTCCGTGTCGGGCGATGATCGGCCGAGCACAGATCAATAAGACCCGTTTGCTCGCCCCTCATCTGAGCAGAAGGCCCAGCCCGCGCTGCGCTCCGTGGCCGCCTCGTCTGCGGCGGAAGGGGGCAAGGGAGCGATCGGTAGTCGGGCGGCGGCCGTTTCATTCGCCGACTCGGGCGACTGCTCGGCGGGGTCTGCCGCTTGCTCGATGGCCGTGGCGGCCCACACGTCTTCCGGAAGAGGGGCTGGAGGCATGGCCTCACTCGGGACCGCTACGCGACTGCCGACACCACCGGCGTCGGTTTCGGCCGCCGTGCGGAACGCCAGAGAACGCTCCGGCAGCACGCCTCGAGCCGACTCGTCGCCTTGAGGCGCGGGCGCCGGGACATCAGCCGGAACCGGCGCTGGGACTTTTGCGGGAGCCGGTGCCGGGGCCTTTGCAGGAACCGGCGCCGGGGCCATGGCAGGAACCGGCGCTGGGACTTTGACAGGAGCCGGCGCCGGGACACCTAGGGGACCTGGTACGTCCGAAGCTGCATCTTCACCCGGCCCCATCTCGGCCGGGACTTCCATCGCCTTCTCCTTGGGCGGCTGTTCCTCCCGAAACGGGGAGGATCGCTCGATCGCTTTCGCCTCGAGCCGCCGCGGTTCCTGAGTCTCCGGCGGCATGCCCATTTCGCCTTTGGCCTTGGGCGGCGCCACGTTGGGGGTCGGAACGATGTCCCAGTCGGTCGAGTCCGGAATGGGAGGCTCGAGCTCGTCGAGCACCGACGGGGGCTTGGCCACCGTGGGGGAATACGCCGCGTCCTCGCCGGAGGTCTCCATCGGCATCCCGACGGTCGTCACGCAGGGCGGACAGCCCGTCCACCCCTCCGGCCACGGCGTCCAACACGTCGGGTGATACCCGAAGAAGGCCGGATCCATCGCGTAGACGTTCGCGCACGGTGGCACGTAGTAGGGGTCAACCGGCTGCGCGCAGGGTGCATCGGACCCGGCGAACCCCAGGCCCTCGACCACGACGAATTCGTTCAATACGCAACCGCCGCTGCACAGCAGCAGGAGTAGCGCGCACCAGACCGCCGACAAGAGCCCGATCCTCATGATGTCACCCATCGCATTATCTGCTGGTTTCGAAATGCCAGGCGTCCCGGGAGTCACAGCGTAGGTGTTACGCCAACTCAATACGACCCGCCCCAATACCCAGAGCCTCTGGCACCACCACCACGCAACACCGGTCCGGAGAATCTCGTGACCGTCCCCACGCCTTGGGTGCTGAAGTTCATAATCCGTTCCACCGGGGCCAGCAGCTTCGATAGCCCCGTATCGAACGCGATCAGCTTGTCTTCGGCGATGAAGAGGCGATCTCCCGGGAGGATCTGGTAATTCGTGCTTGCGGAGGCCCGAGCCGTGATCGCCTCCCAGCTAACGGGGAGCACCTGCACTTCGTCGGGATTCGGCGTCGGCCGAGCGATCCAGATCCGCTTCGAGGCCACCTGATCCAGTCCCCCTACCTGCGAAATGGCGTCCAGGACGGTTTCGTTTCCGGTAATCGGGAAACGAGTCACGCCGTCGCCAAGTCCTGCGCCTTGGGTAATTACGTAATAGACCTTGCTGTTGTAGGCGAAGACGTCGACCGAGATTTCGGGCGTTTGGAAGAACTGCGACAGATGGTGCTCGACAACCGTCTTCGCCTGGGCAAGCGTTAGGCCGACGACCGGGACGCTCCCGTACGTGCCCAACGTGACTGTGCCGTCGGGCCCCACCAGGTGCTGGCCCATGACCTGCTGCTGGGCGGCAACCTGCTCGATCGACATCGCCACTTCGATGTCCTTGAAGTAGTGCAATAGATGCCTTGTAATTGATTCTTTAACTTCATCAACCGTCTTCCCACGGACGTCGTCAACCCGTCTGAAGAGAACCGTCTTCTCCGTGTCACCCGTTTCGAGCAGCGGCACCGCGCCCCCCTGCATACCGTCAAGAATCGGCATCCGGCGCCCCGGTTGCGACTGGGGCGGTCCTGCCATGACGTTGTAGAGGGTTCCGGCACCCTGGCCGGCGACGATCCCTTCGCCTGCGGTCCGCGCAAATCCCACCGGATTATCCAGGTCGATGCTGCCGTCCAATTCCACCCAATACGATGAGTTGATGGGCGTGGCGTTCACCAACGCAACTCGAACGGCAACCTGATACATGGCAGTCTGGGCGCGCGCCGCAATCGCCTGCTCGGCTCCCGCCGCGCTCATCCCCGTCACGGTTACCCGGCCGTAGGGTGGCGGCAGAATGATCTCGTCCTCTCCGTCGGCCCGCTGGTGAACCACGAAGTTGCCCAGGATCGGCGTCTGGGGCTCTTGGAGCAGCAGCGCCACGACGGTGGCTTCGGGGAACCGTTGCGCAAGATGCTTCTGAATGGCATCTTCCGCGTCTTTGACGCTCATGCCTGCAACCCGGACGGTCCCATAGTCATGCACGGCAACAAGTTCTGTTCCCGTAACGTTACCCAGCGCGTCTCGCTTCTCGGTCGTCTCCGGAACCCGAAGCTGGATCTCCCCGTTGTCGTCCACCTGAAATGCATCGACGATCGGCTGGGGCACCACTCCTGCTGCATGGATTTGTAGCGCGTCGCCCGGACGAAGCTCGAAAGCCCTGGCCTTCAAGGGCACCCCTTGGACTTCCACGTAGACTTGATCCCCCTCTTTCAGCGTGTCCCCCGGACCTCGGTGCGCGGTAATCCGCACCACGTCCCGAGGCCTTAACTCATAGCCCTCCTTGGGGACCAAGTACACTTGGTCGATCATCAGGAGGTCGGGCGGCTCAATGGTGTAACTCGGCAGGATGACTTTCGAGAGTTCCCGCGGCATCGTGTCCTGCATCGGGAGATGCAGTTGTTGCTGCTGCTGTTGTTGCGTGGTGCAGCAACCACCGGCGGCCACGAACGCGGTCAACGCCAAGCAACTAGCCAAGCACGGCAGACTGCGGTAGATGCGAGACATGGTTTCTTGGGGAAAAGTGGTGAGATTCGTTTCGTCCGCAAGAAAAGTCTGGTCGTCAAACCGGGAACAAGTCGTTCACTCCTCAACATCGGCCAATCGTCGCGAGTGTCTCGACCAGAACAGACCCGATAGGCGTCATTTCGGTTTTCTTCCCATTGCCCCGGCAACTCGTTATCCCGCCTGTACCAGATATGCCGGTGCGACCGGGTGGGCAGTGCAGTCGAATGTGGCTGGTTTTCTGTCCAATCGGCAGAATCTGAACCCTCCTTGGAATCGGCCAAATTTCCCCAAAGGTTACGGAATGCCTATCTTCAGCGGGGTGCGTCGCCGAACCCGTTCGGGTTGGCTCTACCCGCGCGGCACACTGAGGACTGAATTTGACCTTGGCCGGCGAACCCGACCCGTGTATCTTCCCGCTCATAGGGCATCTCTCCTCTTCTACCCCTTGGCCTTCCCAGACTGTTGCCGCCGTACCCCGTCTGCGCAGCGGACGTTGCCGGCGTCGGGGCGTGATTGCGCCCCCACATGGCAGCCCGCGCGCAAACGGGTCGCCGGAGTTCTTAAGTCATTATTGAGCAATAAGTTATGAACAGGCATTTCCGTTTCCCAAGCGCCATCGGCCCGCTTCAGGTGCGAATCGCCGTTCGGCGGACGGAACTCGCGGCAGCCTTTGAGTTGGTGTACCGCAGTTACCTCGGCCGAGACTACATCGATCCACATCCGGGGGGGATCGTGTACCGGAAGTCCTTCGGACTCCCTGCCAGCCGGACCATCATTGCCACGACCCGAAGCGATCAGGTTCTGGGAACACTGTCAGTCGTTGGCGATAACCCCTTGGGCCTGGAATTGGAGGGCACCTATCCGAGCGAAGTGCAGTCGCTGCGGCACGCCGGCCGCCGTCTGGCCGAGATCACCTGCCTGGCAATCCAGCCCTCCGACGAAATCCGTCCGACCGCCGTTTTCTTCGAGCTGACGCGCTTCATGATCCAGCACGCCTACTCGCGGAAGCTCGACGACCTGTTGATGGCGGTCCATCCCCGGCACTACCGATTCTATTGGCGACATTTCCGCGTATGGCCCTTCGGTCCCTGCCGGGCTTGCAGCTCCGTTCGGGGTAACCCTTCGATTGCCTGCCGCATCGACCTCCACACGTTGAAGCAGAACGTCCCGTCCGAACTGCGACGTCGGTACTTCGACGAACAACTCCCGGAAGCAGCGCTCACAAGCCCGCCCATCGATCCGGTGGATCACGACTACTTCCTCAATCGAATCGGAATCACGTGGCATGCCGACCCTGCCGATCATCCGGAATGGGACAAGGATGCCGCGTGATCGCTCGGATCGTTCGGGCAAAATGACCTATTCTTGAAATGCAATGTGGTCCATTGCTCTACAAACGCTCGTCGCCGATCGGGGGAAGCTGCTCACGGCCCTGGTGGGGGTGGTGTTTTCCATCGTGCTGGTCAACGTCCAGGGAGGGCTTTTCCTGGGCTTCATCAACAAGGCCGGCTTGCTGGCCGACTGCGGAGAGGCGGACGTCTGGGTGGGGCACAAAAACATGTACAACGTGGATTTCCCCCAAGACATCCCCCGGCGATGGGTCGATCGGGTCCGCGCGATCCCGGGCGTCAAGCGGGCCGAGCCCTATATCATCGGCACGACCAACACGACGCTCCCCAGCGGCGGATTCGAGCTGGTGGTGGTCGTCGGCGTCGATCCCGAGAGCCTTCTGGGAAACGCCTGGAACGTGGTCGAGGGACGTCCCGAGTCGATCCTGAAACCGGACGGCGTCATCGTCGACGAATACGATCTGCCGAAGCTCGAATACCCGAAGATGGGAGAGGTCCGGGAGGTCGGAGGCCGGCGGGCTCGCGTCGTGGGCCTCAGCCACGGGATCAAGTCCTTCCTGGTGACCCCCTACGTGTTCACGACGTACGAGCGAGCGGCGACGTACCTCGGAAAGCCCCCAAGCGTTTGCTCCTATTACCTCGTTCAGCTCCAGCCGGGGGCCGACGCCGACGACGTCTGCGCCGGGATTCGCCGGCAAGTCCCGGAGCTCGATGCCTTCCCCCGGCACGTCTACAGCCGCATCTCGGCCAAGTACTGGCTGACCCGCAGCGGGCTGGGGATCAGCTTCGGCGCGGCCACCGTGATCGGGCTCTTCGTCGGCCTGGTGATGGTGGCCCAAACGCTCTATGCCCTCGTCCTCGACCGCCTGACGGAATTCGGCACGCTCAAGGCGATCGGCGCCACCGAACGGCAAATCTACAGCATCCTCTTCCTCCAGGCGACGATCATGGCCCTGGTCGGCTCGTTGATCGGGCTCGCCTTGGCGGCGGCCATCCAGCATTTCTACAGCACGCCCATTGCGCTGATACTGATTCCGTCCTGGCTTTCGCTGGGCAGTTGCGCGTTGGTCCTGGTGATCTGCTTGATCGCGTCGCTGCTGCCGTACCTGAGGATTCGGAAAATCGATCCCGTGATGGTTTTACAGTGATGATCGCCCACGAGAGAGTGTTGGTGTGATGACCGCGGAGCGACACGCCCACAACCACGACTCCGAACACTTGGCGATCTACGCCCAAGACGTGCACAAAGTGTACCGGCGGGGCGTCACCCGGGCGCCCGTGCTCCGGGGCGTCGATCTGGCCGTCGAGCGGGGCCGGTGCGTCTACCTGGCCGGACCGTCCGGTAGCGGCAAGACGACGCTCCTTTCGATCCTCGGTTGCATCCTCACGCCCGACGAAGGCCGGGTCCGCCTCTTCGATCAGGACATCACCACCCTGGACGAAACGGGACGTATCGCACTGCGACGCAACCGGATCGGGTTTGTGTTTCAACGGTTTCATCTGATCCGCGGGCTAACGGCACTCGGTAACGTCTGTGTACCCTTGGTGCTCCGAGGAGCGAAACCCAAAGCGGCACACCAGCGGGGTATGGTTTTACTAGAGGCGGTGGGACTGGCCGACAAAGCCCACGAGCACCCCCGCAACCTGAGCACGGGGCAGTGTCAACGGGTGGCGTTGGCCAGGGCGTTAGTGGGGGATCCCGACCTGGTCCTGGCCGACGAGCCGACGGCGTCGTTGGACGCGGAGAATGGGCAGGAAGTGATGGGCCTCCTGCGTCGCCTTACCACCCAGGAGGGGAAGACGGCGGTGGTCGTCACCCACGACCAACGCATCTTTCACTTCGCCGACCACCTCTTCCGGCTGGAAAACGGACGGATCATCGAGGCCGAAGGGCCCCAAAAGTCAAACCTGCAAGTGCTGCCCATAACCTCGCAAGTGCTCCCCACAACCTCGCAAGTGGCCGCCGCAAGCTCGCAAGTGGTTGCCACCACGGGAGATAGCTAGATGACCAGGTTTGTCCTGCTCACCGGAGGGTTGGTGCTGGTCGGGCTGCTGGGCTTCGTGATCGACGCCCAGAGCCGGATCCCCGTAGACCGCCCCGCGGAGCCGACCGGCCCCCAGCCCATCTTCGCCCCCGGCCGAATCGAAGGCGCCACGCCCGAGATCGAGCTCCGTTTCCGCCTGGCAGGCCGGGTGGACGACCTCGTCGTGAAGGAGGGTCAAACCGTCCAAAAGGGCGCCATCCTCGCCCGCCTCGACCCCGCCGAGTACCAGCACGAAGTCGCCCTGGCCCAAGCCGAGCTCGACCTGTCCGAAGCCGAGCTCGAACGCCTCCTCAACGGCGCCCGCGCCCAAGAGCGTGCCGAAGCCCGAGCCCTCCACGACGCCAAAAAGGCGGAGCTGGAACGGGCCCAATTGACCTGGGAGCGGATCCGCGAGCTCCGCGACTCCAGGGCGGTCTCTCAGCAAGACGCCGACAACCAGCGGACCCTAGTATCCTCCCTCACCGCAGAACTCCAGGCAGCCAGAGCCCGCCTCGAGCTGGTCGAAGCCCCGGCCCGCCCCGACGAGGTCGCCATGGCCGAAGCCCGCATCGACGCCGCCCAGGCCCGGCTCGAGCTCGCAGAAGTCCAATTCGACCGGACGACGCTCCGAGCCCCCACCTCCGGCCAGATCCTCGAAGTCGACGCAGAGCCCGGCGAGCTGACCAGCCCCGATTCCCCCAAACCGGTGATCGTCCTGGTCGATACGACCAAATACCAAGTCAGGGCCTTCGTCGAAGAAATGGACGCCCCCCGCCTCCAGGTCGGCATGCCCGCCACAATCACGGCCGACGGCCTCCCCGACAAGCTCCAAGGCCGCATAACCCGCCTAAGCCCCCGCATGAGCCCCAAATCCCTCTGGAGCGACGACCCGGCCGAACGGTACGACACCAAGACCCGTGAGGTATGGATTGAACTAGAGGATGCCGAAGCCTTGGTGGTCGGATTACGCGTCGACGTGGTCATCGATACGAACCCGAGCCCCCCATCGTAGGCCCCATTTCAATCCCGTAACGGAAAACGAGGCCTGGCCGGCAAGACGCATGGAGCGCGGTTTTCTCACACAAGGATGGCAAATGGACCCTAGAATTGCGGTAGGCGACCAGAACCGAAGGGAGAGCATCGAGGTGCGCGTAGGCGTATGCTGGCCGGACCCACCCGGAGCGAATTCCGATTCTGCGGCTGGTTGCTCCGAGTGGACTTACGATGAGGCGTTCAAGCGCAACCTCGGGCTGATTACCCGAGAGGAACAGGAGCGTCTGCGCAAGGCCCGAGTGGCAATTGCTGGTTTGGGAGGTGTCGGGGGAAGTGACTTGGTGACGCTAGCACGCTTGGGTGTCGGCCGCTTCACGATTGCAGATCCAGACGTGTTTGAAGTTGTCAACACGAATCGACAGTACGGTGTCAGCACGTCTACCGTAGGCCAGGCAAAGGTTGAAGTAATGTCCCGAATTGTGAGGGACATTAATCCTCAGGTTCAGATTCGTGCGTTTTCGGAGCCCCTTGAGGCGGCAAACGCGAACGCGTTCCTGGAAGATGCCGACTTGTTCATTGATGCCCTAGAGTTCTTCGAGATTGACGTGCGCCGCGAACTGTTTCGCTTGGCCGCTTCTCGCGGCGTCTACGGAATAACTGCCGGTCCGGTTGGGTTTAGCGCGATTTGGATAAGTTTTGCACCCGACGGGATGAGCTTCGACCGGTACTTCGACTTCTCCGACGACATGGACCAAGTGGAGAAAGTCGTCGCCTTCGGCGTTGGCGTGGCGCCGAAGCGCACGCAACGAACCTACATGGACCTACGGTACTTCGATATCGTTGCCCACACAGGGCCGTCAGTGTGTCCGGCGTGCCAGATTGCGGCGGGAGCGGTGGCCTCTGAGGCCATGAAGATCCTGCTGAAAAAAGGGCGAGTCCGCTCTGCGCCTTACTATTTTCAGTTCGACCCGTTTTTGGGTCGTCTGGCCCACGGGCGGCTCGTGGGAGGTAATCGCCATCCCATCCAGCGTTTCAAACGCTGGTGGCTCACGAGGTATCTTCGAAAACGCATTCACCCGTCGGATACGGTGGAACAGGATTCAGATCCCATTTCTGGGAGTATCGAGAAGAAGCGAGAACGAGAATGAGCATCCTAGCTGCACCGGAACCGGAAACACGGCCGCTCTCCGAGAACCCGTCTTGTCCATGCGCGAAGGAGCCATCGACGGAAGGCAAGAACATGGCGAAGGGCCTGGCAGGCCCTTGGCGACGTGTTCAACTGTTCTTCAGAACGAGGGTCGTCGAAGGAGTGCTCATGCGGCGCCAAGCGGAGAGGTTCTACCTCATACTGGGCGGCCACATCAACTTCCAGACACTCAGCGCGGCCGTTCGACTTGATCTGTTCGGGTTGCTGAAGAAGCACCGCGGACTTACTTGTGCTGAGATCGCCCGCCATCTCAGTGTCGAGGAGAAACCGGCTCGCATACTGCTCCTCGGCTGCACGGCGCTGGGGTTGCTTCGCAAGTCCGGAACCAGGTACTACAACAGGCGTCTGGCGCAACGCTTGCTCGTTCGAGATGCGCCCGAGAACGTCGTCGCCATTGTCGAATGGCAGCATCACATCAACTACCGGGCCATGCACTCGTTCTACGATGCCATCAAGGCGAATCGCAACGTCGGTCTCGATGAGTTCGACGGCAACGAGAACACCCTCTACGAGCGCCTCGCTCACGATCCGAAACGTGAGCAAATCTTCCAGGACGCCATGGAAGCGATCTCCGTCCAGGCCAACAGAATGCTCGCGAAGTTCGTGGACCTCTCGGACGTTCGACGGCTCGTCGACGTGGGAGGTGGCAACGGGGCCAACGCTATTGCCCTGGTATCCAAGTATCCAAGGCTGCGGGCTACCGTTTTCGACTCTCGCTCCGTGTGCGAAATTGCCAAGGAGAACATATCGAGCTCCGGTCTCGCGGAGCGCCTGGACACGTTCGTCGGGGATTGCTTCGCGGATGAGTTCCCGACAAATGCTGATTGCTTCCTGTTCTCACATTTCCTGACGATCTGGTCCGAACAGCGAAACCGGCTGCTGCTGCAAAAGGCGTTTGACGCGTTGCCTTCCGGTGGTAAAGTCATCGTGTTCAACATGATGCAGCATGACTCCCGGGACGGGCCTATGAGTGCAGCCGTGGCATCTCCCTATTTCCTCACCCTAGCCACGGGTGAAGGGATGCTCTACTGTTGGAACGACTATGAGAGCTGGATGAAGGACGCAGGTTTCTCGAAGGTCGAGAGGCTGCTCTTGCCCAGAGATCACGGCGCAATCATCGGGACCAAAGTGTGAGTAGCCCGTCGCTGGAGCCCGCAGGGAATTCGGTGCGAGATGCACGCAACTCTACGGATTAGTCCGAATGTGAGGCGCAGTCGTGGAAGAACCGTTTAGAACGCTCCTATGGGCGGCAACGCGGGCTCCGTCGGGGGACAACACGCAGCCTTGGCGATTCGTCGTCCAACCGGAGGAACGTCGGATCGCGATCTACGTCGATGAAGCCCGCGATACCTCGCCGATGAACGCCGGACAGGGGATGTCCCGAATCGCCGTCGGCGCCGCGTTGGAGAACCTGCTCCGGGTCGCCGAGAGCATGGGGTACGATGTTGACCTGGAGAGCCCCAGAAACGGTGCAGCAGCATCGGTCCGGATTTCGGGCGAGGGCACCGAAGGCGAAATCGACCCGTGCATTACCGAGCGGGTCACCAACCGCCGCCGCTACGATGGCAGGCCGGTACCCCCCGAAGTCATCGCCGAGCTCCAACGGAAAACACCCGATCTGGAGCGAGTCCGGACCCACTGGATTCATGACCGCCACCGGCTTCTGGCGCTGGCCGCCCTGATCGGCCAGGCCGACCGCCTCATGCTCGGCGAGCCGTCAATGCGTCGTGCGTTCCTGGATAACGTTCGCTTCGATGTACCAGAAAACACGGAAGTGGAAGAAGGGCTCCCCGTCGCGTCCCTGGAACTGCCCGCCCCCCAGCGGCTGGCTTTGCGCGTCCTGCCCAAAATCCCAGACTGGCTTCTCAAAGCCACCGGCGCGACACGCCAGTTCGCCTCGGCCGCGCGTCGACTCGTCGCCAGTGCTTCGGGCCTGTGTGTAGTCACGCAGGAAGGCGGCTGCCCTGAAAGGGACGTGATCGCGGGTCGGGCGATACAGCGCGCGTGGCTGGCCATGACCAGGCGTGGTCTCGCCGCGCAGCCCATGATGTCTTTAGCGATCCTCGAAAACCTGCAATTGCACGCTGTGACCGAGCCAATGGTGCGGATTGGACCGAAGAGGATCACACGCGTCCTCGCACAGTTTCGGGCCCTCGTGCCGGAAACTGGCGACGAGCGAATCGCGTTCATAATGCGGTTCGGCTCTGCACCCCCACCCACGGGGCGCGCGGAGCGATTCCGACTTGAGCGGGTCAGTGAAGTGGTTCGAGTTCCAACCGCGCGACAACGTTCCGGGGCTCCCCTTCCGCCCTGCAAGCAGCCAATCGAGCAGGCGGCGCCGGCTCCGGCCGACGGTTGACCAAGGCACGCCCCGGGCAAAGGAAAAGCAAATGCGAATCCTCTTGATAGAACCGCCGGTCGGCCGGTTCGACATCGCGACAGCCGTGTTCGCTCTGCCACCCCCTCATCACTTGGAGAGGCTCGCCGGTGCACTGACGGGGGATCACGACGTCCGAATCCTTGACATGCGCATCGAGGACGATTTGGTGCGCCATCTCGATGGTTTCCGGCCACACATGGTTGGAGCTTCCTGCGTGGCCGCCAACTATCATCTGGCAAGAGGTGTGTTGGCGACTGTCAAGTGCCACAACCCGGAGACCTTCACGGTCATTGGCGGTCATCACCCGTCATTGGCGCCGGAGGAATGCAACGATCCCGACATCGACTTCGTCGTGATCGGCGAAGGGGAGATGACGCTGAGAGAGCTGGCGCACGTGTGCGAGCAAGGAAAGGACGTCCAGGCGGTCCGAGGAATTGGATACAGGACGGCGGACGGTGAGTTTCGAGTCAATCCGCCTCGCCAACTGATGGACCTCGACGACCTTCCGCCTGCTGCGCGGGGCCTCACCGCCAAGTACCGAAAACGAAAGCTGTATTACAGGGCAAGCTGGAGGCCTACCGACTGTGTCATTTCATCGAGAGGTTGTCCCTACAAATGCAAGTTCTGCGGGATTTGGAAAGTAAATCGAGGTCGTTACCGGGTGCGAAAGGCAGAGGCAATCGCCGACGAAATCGAATCGATCTCGGATCCTTATGTCAACTTCATCGATGACAACACCTTGGATCATATCCCCACCGTAACGAGGCTGGCCGAGCTACTCGAAGAAAGACAAATCAAGAAGACCTACGAGTTCTACGGCCGGGCCGACACAGTCGTCCGACACCCGGACCTTATCGAAAGGCTGCGTGGCGTCGGCTTGAAGCTACTCTTGCTCGGGCTCGAATCCCACGACCAAGCCGCCTTGGACTCGTTCGACAAGAGAATATCGGCGGACACGAACAGACGGGCCATCGAGATATGCCATGCCAGCGACGTGGAAATCGTGGCGTACCTGATCGTCAAGCCGAGCTTCGACCGAGATGATTTCCGCCGGCTCTCGGACTATGTCGCCGAGAACCGACTCACCCATCCGATATTCACGATCCTTAGCCCCTTTCCCGGCACGGACCTGTACGAGGAGGTCAAAGGCACGCTCATCACGGACAGTTATGAGCTGATCGACTTCTACCACACGGTAATGCCGACGAGACTCCCGCTCGATGAGTTCTACGTGGAGTTCCTCGGTCTCTATCGAAAGGCATATCCACTGAAGAACTTCTTTCTATCCGCCATCAGGGACAGAGCGGTTCTCACGCCCGGGAATCTCCTTATGAACCTGAGAGTCAGAAAGAAGATGTCGCAGCTCAGAAGCCACCATGATTGGCTCGCCAAACATGCGTCGGAAAGAAGCGTTCGCGAACCCACCAGTGCCCCACCGCCTGCGGAGGTCGGAGTATAGACTCCCGTTCGCGTCAACACGGGACGTTCGCACAGATGGTTGCCTGGCAAGCCCTGCCCGCAGACTCTGCGCAAAAAAACTGCCCGGCGACGGATCAGGCTCCGATCACCGGGCAGTCGGTTGCGATACTTTCAGTGACGCCGGCAAACGGCCCACGCCACTAACCCTCAGGCAGTCCGTCCTTTAGGAACGTCTCCTGCGAGAAATCCACACCACGCCAAGCCCTACGAGCAGACCCCAAACAGCGATCGAGGCGGGCTCCGGAACCGCTTGGAGGCCCGGGGTGGCCCCAACGCCCAAGCGACTGTTGAAATCGAAGCCCGTCGGATTGGTTGGATCGAATCCGGTCACAAGAGGGCCGTTGTACGTAAAGACGACATCGTAGTCGTCACCGTCGGCGCTGCCCCACGAAGCGAAGTTCATGCCGAACGCCCAATTCGCGATACTATCCATGGTAGCATGGTCGCCCGATACGTCCAACTCGATGGACTGCGTCGCCTGCTGGGTCTCGACAATCAGGACTTCATCAGGCGCCCATTTTAGGTTCGGGAAGAATCGAGGAGCCAAACCGAGCTGACCACTATCACTATTGAGCAGGTCGTGCGCGGGATCTTCCCTAAACAGGAAATTCCCTTGAGAAAAGCTCCCGATCTGCGTGTTGACGCCGCTGACGTTGACATCCTCCGAAGAGAACTGCAAATCCTGTCTGGGATAAGCGCCCGCGGCTATTCCCGGTGTTCCGTTCGGCCAACCAGGAAGAATGGGCTCCTGGGGTTTCAAATCCCACTCTCCAAGTACGTTGGCGTTGAATCCCCAAGTCGATATGTCCGAGGAGTCAAACGCGCCGATCGCCACCTCAACCGCCTGGGCTCGACCGAGGGTGAACAGGCCTTCGAGCACTCCAGGCACCTGGGTGCCGTAGATGCCGAAAATGACGACGATCTCTTTGTTGTTGGCAGTCAAGATTCCCTGGGTGGTGGAACCGCTCCCATACTCCGCTTCCGTGATCTTGGCCGCACCGAGGGTACGGATCGTATCGCCTACCTGGAGGAAACCATTAGTGTTCGTAAACGAGTTTCCTTGGCTCACCCCGCCACTGTTCAACCTTGAGAAACTGATAGGGGGGCCTACTGCTGGCAGAACGCCCTCTGCGGCAAACTCCGCCGTATCCGTATAGGTGATCGACGCGAACGCCACAAACGGTGACGCTCCCACGACCAGCAACCCCACGAGTCCAAAAGCAATCCACTTATTCACGATTCATCTCCTAATTAACGAAATTGCAGAACCCACTAGCCCGTTAGAGACCGAACGAATACAGATCGAAACGCAAACGCGGCGCTCCAATCGCGCCCGCGCGTGCATCCGATCCCATCCCCTCTAGCGAGGTGGGCGGAGCAACTCGAACGGAGGGCCTGCGTGAAGACATGGCGTCGCCTGGCGCGCCAAGGTGGTTTGGAGTGCTGTTTGCGGTAAACCACAGACAGCGCCTGCCACTGCAGCATTGCCCGAGCCACCCCCGCTCGATTGCGACACCGAGTTGGGCTGGCAACCGCTCGGAACTGCCGCGAGGAGGTGTTCTACTTCTTGGAGCGTTGGCGGGCTGTCTCCCTCGGGCGAGGGATCGGAGGAGAGTGGGACGGGGCCCGCCATGCCGTCGAGAGATGCTTGGCAGTCGAGAAATTCCGTGACGAATAACCGCGCTAGGTCCGACTCGACCGCCTCGAGCGGGCGGGCGGCATTGCCGTGAACGATGGCACCGGGGGCCGTGGTGGTGGCGAGGGCCACCAACAGGCCAACCAACCCGGTCAATAGAAGCCTCGTTCTGCGCGCGGTCATCGCGAATTCCAATTCGGGACTCTGCCTACTCATAAGTACTCCGCCGGAGAGGAGCCGATCCTGGCAAAGAAATCCGGAAAATCCCGCATTTTTCGCAAGTTTGTACACGGGCTATCGGTCCGCATGGGCAGCCAAAACGGCGCAAGCTGCTTGTTGCAAAGAGGTTGCGCCCATCTACCGCCCCAACGGGGAATGGGCTCCTACCGCCGATGCTGTCGCCGCCGGCTGCCTGTGTGTTACCCGTTAAGGACCCTAATGACAAGGCTGTAAACCGAACTCTAACCCATAAACATCGCTTTTCCCTAAAGATTCCCGCTACCGTTCCCACGCCGTAGCCCGGTTTACTATCCGAGCGCCGTAAACGTTACCGGGTGACGTTTGCGGAATGGGGGGCCAGGTCTTGACGTATAGCTCACTTTCGGGCGGTAACACGTTAGATCATGCGGTTGCGGGCCCGCAATAGCCTGCCAGGGGGGGAAGTTAACAGGCGTTCTTTTCGCGTCAGGCCTCTCGCGGCTCGATGGCCGAGTAGGTCTTGCGGCGAGGTAGGGCAACCGGCAAAAGCGGTACGTCCCCAGTACTGCACTTTTTCCCTTGACGGGACTGTTCACCGAATTACTCTGGATTCCAAGCATATCGTAAGCGCCCCAACGGTAACGGTAACCCAATCGGGAGTAGCCTAAGCTTGAATGGCCGGTGTTGGGCCGGCCGCCGCAAGTCGCGCTTCGCGTCGACCGCGCTGGTTTGCGCAGCGCGTTAGAGCGAAGCGGCCGTCGATGATGGATCGCAAAACCGGACAGCACAGGACGTTGGGATCAGGCAACATGATTTGGAACCACACGGAGTGCAACAGTGCCGATACTTGCTCAGGAACCGTGTCTCTATCCGGAGTCGCTGCTGGCCGGATTGCCATCTGAAACGCCGGGCCGCCAGTGGTGGGTGCTCTATACCATGGCCCGCCAGGAAAAGGCGGTCGCGAGGGACTTGCTTGGGTATCAGGTCCCGTTCTACCTGCCGATCGTCAGAAAGACCTCGGTCTGCCGAGACCGCAAAGTGACGTCACATGTCCCCCTCTTTCCGGGGTATGTGTTCCTGTGCGGGTCGGATGATGACCGAGTCCAAGCGCTGACGACCAATCGCATTTCGCGGGTGCTCACGGTTCACGACCCGGAACGCCTCGAGCGCGACTTGCGGCAGATCTCGCAGTTGATCGCCGCCAAGATGCCGCTCACGGTCGAGGGTCGCTTGGTGCCCGGCGAGCGGGTGCGCGTTCGATACGGCCCGTTCGAGGGGCTCGAAGGCGTCGTGCTGAGGCGGCAGGGCCGAACGCTGCTTCTGGTGAGCGTCGATTTCCTCCAGCGCGGGGCTTCGGTCGAGATCGACGACTTCATGCTGGAGCCGATCGATTAGCCCCGGCGCGACTGCGTTGCACGTGCGTCCGTTCGAGATGCAATTGGGGGGATCGTGGCCGAGTGAGTACCGACGGCGGCATGGCCAATGATCCCCCGACGTCGACCGGGGCCTTCGGTCCCGGGCTTCGGGTGGAAGCCCTCGGTTCATTGGCCATGCAAGGCTGAATAGGAGTCACGTGTACACGTGGGTCTGCACGTCCAGCGACCGCGAATTTCCCAGACTTGGCTCATTTGCAGGAGTTGCCCGAAGCCGAACAGCCGCCCGCGGCGTGCTGGGTTCAAGAACCCGGCGCCCAGTTGGAGGGAACGGTCATGCTTGTGCTGACCCGCAGGAAGAACGAACAGATCGTGATCGGCGAGAACATCGTCGTCACGCTGGTGGACGTGAGGCGAACGCACGTGCGTCTGGGCATCGAGGCGCCCAGGGAAGTGCCGGTGCATCGAAAGGAGGTCTACGAAGCCCTGAAAACCGGCCGGGCGCTGGAAGGAGGTCGTCGTCCGGCGGAAGACCCGGTCAGGTCGCCTTCCGAGTAGCGAGAACATCGACGTTGCCGGAACCGGTGCTCGGCATCCCCGTCGAACGCGCTGCTCGATGCGGCGAGACCGAAGGGATTTTGGCTTGAAACCGAGTACTTGGAGGCGCAGGGGGGAGGACGATGTGGACTTTCGCTCCCGCGCCGCCCAGCTAGTCGAAGACGTCTGAATGATGAACAACGAGCCCACCGTGTTTCTGGTCGACGCGGACGGTCCGACGCGCGACGCGGTCCGCGATCTGGTCCATACGATGAACCTGCCGTGTGAGGCATATACCTCAGGGCGGGCGTTTCTGGACGCCTATCTCCCGTTGCGGCCGGGGTGCGTCGTGCTGGAGGTGAGAATCCCGGGCGTCAACGGCCTGGAGATTCAGCAGCGCTTGGCGGCGCAGGGCGCGCGGATACCCGTCGTGTTCTTGACTGCCCAGGCACCCGTTTCGATCGCCGTGCGCGCGATGCGGGGCGGGGCCCTGCACTTCCTGGAGAAGCCTTTCCGGGAGCACGAGCTTTGGGACGCGATTCAGGAGGCGATCCTCCTGGACGCGAAGCGGCGTCGCGCCGCCGCGGAGCGCGCGGCACGGGACGAGCAATTGGCGGACCTGACGCCCCAAGAGCGGCAAGTGTTGGAGATGATCGCCAGGGGGAAATCGAAGCAGACGATCGCCTCGGAGGCCGGAGTCTCCGTGCGGACGATCGAGCTTCGTCGGAACCGACTGATGAACAAGCTCGAGCTGGGCTCCGTGGTGGAGCTCGTGGTCTTTGCGCTGACGGCGCGCAACGGGCACTCGCAGGCCCTCGACGAAATACAGGGCGTATGACCTACTCCGCGGCAATCGTCGAAGTCAACCCACGGGCCCGCTGATGGACGGATTGCTCGCCGGCATCCGGTCGCCGCTCGATCTGGAGGGCCTCTCCCTGGAGCAGCTCGACCGGTTGGCGGCCGAGATGCGCGAGGCGGTTTGCCGCGTGGCCGACAAGCGGACGGCCCACCTCGCGTCGAACCTCGGCGTGGTCGAGCTAACTCTTGCCCTGCACACGACTTTCGACTTCAGCCGCGACCGCTTGATCTGGGACACGGGACACCAAAGTTACCCCCACAAGATGGTCACGGGCCGCTATCCGAGGTTCGACACAATCCGCACCCAAGGCGGCCTGACGGGGTATCCGAACCCAAGTGAAAGCCGGTACGACTTGTTGGAGACGGGGCATTGCGGTTGCAGCGTTGCGACGGCGTTCGGGTTGAAATGCGGCGACGACCTGATTCGCCCCAGCGAGGCGCGACGCGCGGTCGCCGTGATCGGCGATGGGGCCTTCGCCTCGGGCATTGTCTTCGAGGCGATGAGCAACGCCGGCGGGTCGAAGAAGGAGCTGACCGTCGTCCTCAACGACAATAAGATGGCCATCAGTCCCCGGTTGGGCGGGCTGGGAGACTGCCTCGACCGCCTTCGGATGACGCGCTTCTACACGGACCTGAAGGCCGACGTCCACGGCGTCCTGGGCAAGGTTCCGCTGGTCGGCGACCCGATGGAAAGCCTGCTGAGACAATTGAAGCATTCGATCAAGGCGGGCTTGACCGGCGGGATGTTGTTCGAAGAGCTCGGCTTCCACTACCTCGGCCCCGTCGACGGTCACGACGTTCGACAGTTGCAGGAGTACCTGGCGATGGCCCGGGACTTCGACGGGCCGGTGCTCGTGCACGTGCTGACCGAGAAGGGCCACGGTTTTCTTCCGGCCGAGCAAGACCCGGTGGCGTTTCACGCGCCGGCGCCGCGGTGCCGTCCGAGCGGTTCGGCGGCCGTCGGCGGGAACGGCCGGTTCAAACCGTATACCGAGATAGCCCGCGACGCGATCCTAAGACGGATGCGCACCGATCCGCGCGTCGTGGTCATCACGGCCGCGATGTGCGAAGGCAACATGCTCCAGCCGGCGCGCGAGGAGTTTCCCGACCGGTTCTTCGACGTGGGGATTTGCGAGTCGCACGCCGTGGCTTTTGCCGCCGGCCTGGCCAAGGCCGGCTTGCGGCCGATCGTGGCCATCTACAGCACCTTCCTCCAGCGAAGCTACGACCAGATCTTCCAAGAGGTTGCGTTGCAGAATCTGCCGGTCACCCTGTTGCTCGATCGAGCCGGTTTGACGGGGCCGGACGGGCCGACGCACCACGGCGTGTTCGATCTGGCCTACCTGCGGCCGCTGCCCAACATGGTGGTGATGGCCCCGGGAGATACGCTCGATCTGTCCTCGATGATCGAGTTTGCCCTCTCTTACGATGGTCCGACGGCGATTCGCTATCCCAAGGCGGAAGCGGGAAAGATCGAGCGCGGCGGGGCGCCCGTCGAACTGGGAGCCGCGGAGGTCTTGCGGTCGGGCACGGATGGGGCGGTCGTCGCCTGCGGCACGCTGCTGACGGAGTGCAGGAAGGCCGCCGGACGGCTCCAGGAAGAAGGCCTGGACATCGGCGTCGTCAACGCGCGCTTCGTCAAGCCGCTCGATACGCGAACGATCCTCCGTACGGTGGAGTCGTATCCCTTCGTGGTGACGGTCGAGGAGGGAGCGTTGATGGGCGGCTTCGGCAGCGCCGTTCTGGAAGCGGCCTCGGACGCGGCACTCCACACGGACCATGTCCGCCGCCTGGGCATCCCCGATCGGTTCGTTGAGCACGGCGAGCGCGGTGAGTTGCTGAAGGGCCTGGGTCTTCAAGCCGACGGCATCGCCGAGGCGTGCCGGCAAATGGCGGCCCGCACCAGCCCCCGCAAGCTTCTGCCGCCGTGCCACACGGCGGACGGAGTTGCCGCGCCGTTGTGCCGTTTTGGGACCTGAGAGGCTGGAAACGGCCCCGAGACGGATCTCGCCAAGCGGTCCAATCGACGTTCCGGCCGGTCGCGACGGTCTTGTGCGCCTTGCGCGTTACAGCGGCCAACCTGCGCGCGAGCCAAGATCTAGCGCATTCTGTGCAAGCTCGGGCGGGACGAGTTCGGGAATTGCCTGTGAATTGTGCAAGACGCGCTAGCGAGGCGGGGCCTCAGACCGAACCGAGAGTCCAGTGGTCAGGGTTCGGGATTCAGGGGTCAGGACCTGGAGTTCCACGTATACACGCAGGTCCTGAACCCCGAACCCTGAACCCCACAAACTTGACTCATCTGCAACAACTTTCGGAAACCAAGTACCCTAGACGAATCCCGACGCCCGGCCTGCTGCAACTACAGCGGCGACTGACAGGCATCCAGCACACAAGTTGTCAACCTAATAGTTTTAGTGTACTATTTTATTATGACTGTGTTCACATCAACTCCTCGCCCACTTGTCTACGGCCGCCCGGTCGGGCATCCTTGATCGAAAGCAGCGGAGACCGAGGTCCGCTGGTTGCCCGGACGCAATGGTCGCTCTTGCCCCTAAGCCGCGGCGCGGATCCCGGCTCGAAGCCCCGAGTTCTTCTGCGCCCCCTCCGCTGCGGGGACGAAGGTCCACGACTCCGTTCTGGCGCCCCCTCACCTTCTCCCTCTGCCGTCCTGATCTCGGCCGGGCGGTCTGGCCGATTCGGCTTCTTCCGGCGCCCCCGAGATCGGGGCGCACCCCGCCCGGACCCGCACACGCGGTGCCTCGCGTCCGTTCTGGCACGGACCTGCCCCGGCGCGAAACGCCGGGCATTTCTCCGCCGCTCTCTGGCACTCACGGGACTCTTCGGCCGACCTGCGGATTCGACCGGCCCTTGCGCGCGCAATCTCCGCGCGCCTCTTTCTCTCGTTGGCCGGCTGCCACGCTAATCCGCGCCAGGGAGATTTTCCGTTTGGAGAGGCTCAAGACGGTTCGACCTTTTCGCGGGAGTGCGGGGCGCGCGGCTGGTTGGCTCTGCGGAGTTGCCGGTCAATCTGGGTCTCAATGGCTCGACGGCCCCGCCCGGGACGCCGGAAAAAGCTATACTTCTATCGGCGACAGCACACTTCCACTAATCGACGGCCCCGCAATCCCACTTCTCGGGACGGCCGGGGTTATAGGGTAGTTCACATGGGTATCCTGGTCCTGTTCGGAACAGGGCTGCTGGGAATCGTCTTGTCCGTCGGAACGTACTTGTCGGGCAATTCGGGCTCCGGTTCGGTACGCTTTCTGGACCGGGTCGCACAAATCGCCAAGTTGGCGGTTCCGGCAGCCCTGATCCTTCTTTACCTTCACGCAACGTGTGACCTTTCCGCCATGTCGAGAGAAGTCTTGGGCATATTCACCGACAACGTGGGTGACTTCGAATGTCGCTACAGCTCGTTCTTCAACTCGGGATAGCGGGACTTCTGTTGTTCGTCGGGGTCTGCCTCGGCATCAAGGCACAGCCGAGGTTGGAAAGCCCGATCGTGCTGGCCACGCGCCTCCTCGCGGTTGCGGCGGCGGCACTCCTTTTCTTCCTGTCTGTCGCGGAAAGCGTTGGCTTGGGCCCGTCGATGGACGGCACCTTCCGCTGGATCGCCTTTCGGGCACAGCGGCTCATGGAGACGTGGATCTCGCTTCTCTAGATCGCGGATCACTCACGGAACCCGCAGCACGGGCTTCCAGCCCGTGGGAACGGGAACCAGCGCAAGATGCCCGTGCCACGAGACCACCGCACGGACAATCCGGGTTGGTCGGTGGCCCCCCGGCCGCAAGAGCCGTTGGGCCTGTTGGGGGCGTCGTGCGGCCGTCGACCAGAGGCCACGGCAAGTACCCCGCCCCCGTGCCCACCCGACGTTTGTTCTTCCTCCCCCCCAATGGCCGGCCGTTGCCGCTGGCGTGAAGGCCGGGCGCGCGAGTGGACGAGGTGACGCCTCGTTGCTTGACATCCGGGGGGGCCTCCGTTCTCATTGGTGCAGCCCGTTTTTGACGGATGCCGCCCCACTCGGACGGGTAGGGCAGGTCGCGTCGAACAAGACCCACCCGCACGAATCATGCGACGCCGTTTGCAGTCAAGGAGCGTGCGATGAGACGCTCACCGATCCGTTGGGGCGCGGCGGCAATCCGTGCCTTGGCTTTGGTGACGATCGGCTTGTGCCTGGTCGCGGTCGACGTGGCCGTCGCCACTGCCCGGGCAGCCGCGGCGCCCCGGAAGGCACGTGTTGAGAAATCGCCCATCGGACGGATGCCCGACGGCACCCAGGTGGATCAATACACGCTGACCAACGCCCATGGCCTGGAGGTCAAGGTCTTGACCCACGGCGCAATGATCACCACGGTCAAGGTGCCCGACCGGGACGGCGACTTCCAGAGCGTGACCGTCCCGCTGGGCCCCCCGGAAGAGTGTCTCAAGCGGCGTTCGGTGATGGGGACGATCGTCGGCCGCTATGCCAACCGGATCGCCGGGGCCAAGTTCACCCTGGATGGGGTTGAATATGCCCTCTCCGCCAATGCCCGCAACAACCACATCCACGGCGGCCGCGACGCCTTCCACACGATCGTCTGGGACGCCGAGCCGATCGAGGACGCCGATGGCGTGGGCGTCGAGCTTCGGCACACGAGCCCCGACGGGCACGAAGGCTACCCCGGAACCCTTGCGGTCAAGCTGGTTTACAGGCTGACCGACGACAATCAGCTCCGAATGGAGTACACCGCCCGGACCGACAAGCCGACGCACGTGAACCTCACCAACCACGCCTTCTGGAACCTGGCCGGCGCCGAGTCGGGTGAAATGTTGGATCACGAGCTTCTGCTCAACGCCGACCGTTACCTCCCCTTCGGCGAGGCCAAGATCCCCACCGGCGAGATCCGCCGCGTCGAGGGCACCTGCATGGACTTCACCCGGCCGAAGACCATCGGCTCGCGGATCGACCAGGTCGAAGGGGGCGACTACGACCACTGCTACGTGCTGAACAAGGAACCGGGCGAGCGGCTGTCGCTCTGCGCCCGGGTGGTCGAGCCCAAGAGCGGCCGGCTCATGGAGGTCTACACCACGCAGCCGGGCGTGCAGCTTTACACGGGCAACCGCCGCGGCTTCTGCCTGGAGACGCAGCACTACCCCGACGCGCCGAATCAACCCAAGTTTCCCTCCACGGTGCTTCGCCCGGGCGAAACCTACCATGAGGTCACGATCCACAAGTTCTTCATCGAGACGACCGGTTTCATCTCGGTGGGGGGGCCGGCCCGAATCATCATCGAGGCGGAGGAAGAGGAAAGTCTGGGCATTGTTGCCCCGTAGCGCGTAGGGTGGGTCGAGGTACGAGACCCACGCGCTTGGTGTAAAACCAATACCTCGGTGCGTGGGTCTCGTACCTCGACCCACCCTACGAATTAAACCCTACGAGTTATACCCTGCTGACTACACCGCTTCACGAAAGGAGCTGCTATGCGGAATTCGCGAATCTTCGTGGCGGGGGCCGTCCTGTGCGTCCTGGCGCTTGCGTCGTGCGGCGAGTTTGCCGGCGCGCAGGCCGCCGACGCCAAGCCGACCTACACGCTCGAGCCGGACGTCCACGGCGTCGTGCTCAAGACGCCCGACGGCCGGGTCGTGTTCCGGTACATGACCAAGAAGCCGGAAAAGACGAATCTGGCGGCCAACAGCGTCTGCTGCTTCCATCCGGTGAACACGCCTTCCGGGGAGCGGGTGACCGATTTGGCGCCCGGCGACCACCACCATCACCGCGGCGTGTTTCTGGCCTGGCACACAACGGAGTTCCGGGAGGAGGCCGACCCGCCTGCGCTGGGGCCGACGGCCCCGCCCCAGGCCCTCAACGTCCGCCGCGGCGACTTCTGGGGCTGGGGAAAGTACGCGCCCACCGAGGGCGTCGTCATCAAGAACCGCGAAGTCAAGCTGCTCGAGGCCGACGCCGACGAGGCCACCGTGCTCATCCAGAACGCCTGGATGATCGGCGACACGACGATGATGGACGAGCTCGCCTCGGCCGAGGTCCGCCGGCAGGGCGACCTGTTCGTGATCGACCTCGACTACCAGCTCATGCCCGTCTTGGATCTGGTGTTGAATCAGACGGCGTTCGGCGGCTTCTGCGTCCGCGCCCGAAACGACGGCGACTCGTACTACGCCACCGAAGACGGCAAGGTGGAGCTTCCCGACCCGCACTACTCGGACCCCGAGCTGAACTGGCCGGCGAGCGGCTGGTACGACTACACGATCGAGCTCCGCGGCGGCAAGACGGTCGGCGTGGCCGTGATCAACCACCCCAAGAACCCGGCCTCCACCTGGCACAACCCGCGTTACGTCTGGATGATCAACCCCTGCATCGTCGCCAAGAAGCCGGTCGAGGTGAAGGCGGGCGCGGCGCTCGCGCTCCGCTACCGGCTGGTCGTCCACGACGGTCCCACCCCGGTGAAGCTGCTCAAGGAGCTGACCGCCGAATATCGCGAGCGGTAGGCTCCGCGCGCAGGGAGAGTATACACTCGTTCCCAGGCTCCGCCTGGGAACGCACTAACGCGAGGCTCCGCCGCGCACGCGACAGCCGAGGGTGAATAAGGCGGGCAGAAACAGCCGACCAGTTTCTTAGGGTGGGTCGAGGAACGAGACCCACGCGCCACCACGAAGAACACAACCTGCCGGCGTGGGTCTCGTTCCTCG